>DJOQ01000011.1:8712-16894 GCA_002437245.1 Ruminococcaceae bacterium UBA6434 | reverse complement strand
CTTTGTCACCTTTTTCGCCCTGAATGCCTTGGTCGCCCTTTGCGCCCTTTATGTTTCCGAGATTAAGCGAAGTTCCGTTCGTAAGAGTAATCAAAAGATTTCCGTCATTTGAAATTTCAATATTATTTATACCGACGCCGTCTTTGCCGTCGGCACCGCCAAGACCCGCGTCACCCTTTTCACCTTTTTCGCCTTTTTCACCCTGTGCTCCTCGGTCGCCTTTTTCGCCTTTGTCTCCCTTGTCACCTTTTGCGCCGACAACGGGGCCGAGGTTTTCGGTAAGGTCGTTTGTATATGTGATTACAAGCTCACCGGCGCTGTTGATTTCGGTCTTTTTAACTCCTATACCGTCCGAACCGTTAAGGCCGTTTTCACCTTTTTCGCCCTGTACGCCTTGGTCGCCTTTTTCGCCCTTGTCTCCCTTTGCGCCTACAACCGCTCCGACATTGGCGCGCTGACCGTTAGAGAACGAAAGCACAAGTTCACCCTCCGAATTGATTTCGGCGGAAGAAACGCTTATGCCGTCTTTACCGTCGGTACCGTTTGTGCCGTTTGTGCCGTCCGAACCTACTATTTTACCGAGGTTTGCCGTCGTCCCGTCCGAATATGTAATAACAAGCTCGCCCGACTCATTTATAACCGCTGCGGCAACGCTTATACCGTCCGTGCCGTTCGTACCGTCGGTACCGTCTTTGCCGTCACGACCGTCGGCGCCCACTACTCCGCCGAGGTTGGCGGTTTCGCCGTTTGTATAAGTCAACACAAGCTCGCCTTTTTCATTTATAACCGAAGAAGCAATACCGACTCCGTTGTTTACTGTTTCACCGACAACCTTGTCAAGATTTACGCTGTTGCCGTCGGAATAGGAAATAATAAGCTCGCCCTTATCATTGATTTTTGCCGATTTTATCCCTATGCCGTCCTTTCCGTCTTTTCCGTCTTTACCGCTTGCGCCGACTGCCTTACCGACATTGATTTTTGTTCCGTCGGAAAGCGTAATTACAAGGTCGCCTTTTTCCGAAAATGCAGCGGAGCTGATATCGGATTTGTCTTTTTTCGACATTGCGGTAAGGGTTTTGCTCCAATCCTTTTCGCTGCCGGAATATCCGTTATCGACGGCAATCTGATATGCCGATTTGCCCTGGAGAGAAACAAGCCAATCATCAAGGCTTCCCGCATATCCCTGCTGCACCGCAAGCTCGTATGCGGACAAGCCGTTTTTAACGCTTGATGCCTGCACGCTTTTTCTGTTGTGCACAAAATTTGCGACTGCGAACGATATGCCGATCATTGCAACTACCAGCACTACTGCCACAATCACTTTGGTTGCTGCTTTACGTTTGGATGCTGTTTTCTGTTTTTCCATTTGTTTACAACTCCTTCTCAATAATAAAATACTTCATTTAAGATAATACTCAGTTTTTGAGTATATGTCAATACTCACCTTTTGAGTATGCTAACATTTTCACAAATTACATATGGAGGTTTTGTGGAAATGGATTACAGAACAAGGATGAGAAACATAAGGGAAGACAGAGATTTAACGCAAAAGCAAGTAGGTAAAATTATCAACAAATCCCAACAGGGCTACAACCATATCGAAGACGGCAGAGCGGAATTAAAAATCGAGGATTTAATCAAGCTCTGTCGGTTTTATAATGTTTCCGCAGATTATTTTATAGGTTTAACCGACAGAGAGTAATTTCGGTTACCGCAACGCATAATGTCTCGGTGCTTTGCGATTTTTACACTACTTTGCGCGGTTCGGCGCTCAAATTTATCATATCTGTATATTGATGTTAATTTTTTTGGTGCTATAATTGTGTTGCGTCCTACAAGGCGACACAGCTAAAAAAGCAATACCGAAATTATAAAATACGTAAATGCAAAAAGGATAATTATGCCGAAAAAGACGAAATTAAAAAACAGTAACAAAATGGATATGATAAACGGCCCTATATGGAACAAGCTTCCGCGATTTGCGCTGCCCGTGGCTGCAACCGCCATACTTGAGCAGCTTTTCAACGCCTCGGATATAGCCGTAGTCGGGAACTTCACGGGCGCAGCCAAAACAGCTTCGGTTGCTGCCGTCGGAGCGAACAGCCCTATAATCGGGCTCATACTTAACCTGTTTATAGGTATAGCCCTCGGTACAAACGTAATAATCGCGAACGCAATAGGCAGGGACGACAGAGAAACCGTACAGCGTGCGGTTCACACTTCGGTGCTCACCTCAATAATCGGCGGTTTTCTCGTAATGATACCGGGCGAGATTTTTGCCGTGCAGATTTTGTCGGCAATGAGCGTTCCCGAAGATGTATTGCCGTATGCCGCGCTGTATCTGCGCATATATCTCCTCGGTATGCCCGTAATATTATTGTATAACTTCGAGTCGGCTGTTTTCAGAAGCGTGGGCGATACAAAAACGCCGCTTATAGTGCTTGCGCTCTCCGGCTGTCTTAACGTGCTGTTAAATTTATTCTTTGTAATAGTTCTTAAAATGACCGTAAACGGAGTTGCGATTGCCACCGTTATATCCAACGCGTTAAGCTCCGTTATACTGTTTGTTCTCTTGATGAAATCCGACAAATACATAAAGCTGTCGGTCAAAGAACTGCGTATAAACAAAAAGGTGCTCGGTCAGATTTTGAAAATCGGTCTGCCGGCAGGAATCCAGAGCGCCGTTTTTGCTGTTTCAAACATAATAATTCAGGCGGCTATCAACAGCCTCGGAACAATAGTTATAGCGGCGTCGAGCGCGGCATTTAATATTGAGATAATAGCCTACGATGTCTTTAATTCGTTCAGTCAGGCGTGCACAACCTTTGTGGGGCAAAACTACGGTGCCGGCAAACTCGACCGCTGCAAAAAAACTCTGTTTCTGTCGATTGCCGAGGATGCAATCGCAACAGCCGTCACAATAGCGCTGGTTCTTTTCTCGGGACGATTCCTGCTCTCGATATTCACAAGCGACCCACAGGTAATAGAGTTCGGCTACACCAGACTTTTGCTGATTTTCTCGGCATACACGTTTTCAATGCTTTACGAAATTATGTCGGGATACCTTCGCGGATTCGGCATATCCTTGGTGCCGGCTCTGCTCACCACAATCGGAGTTTGCGGCACGAGAATATTTTGGATATACGCCGTTTTTCCGTCATCGCCCACATTCAGAACCATTATGTATGCGTACCCGATAAGCCTGTCGCTCACGGCGGTACTGATATTTATAGCTCTGCTCGCCTATCACCCGTCGCGCAGATTTAAAAACGCCGCGTCGAATAAGGCTTAAAAGTAAAACCCGATTTTATTTTAAGCTCCGCGGCAAATTCGGTAATCCCCCATCGAAAACAGATAAAATCGCAATCTTTATACTAATAGCGCTGCAAAAGAAAAAAAGCCGATAGATAATTTTTAACTATCCATCGGCTTTTAGTATTTTTTAAAGAGCTGTCGGACACATAGCCCGACAGCTCTTAATATTTGTATACATTATTATGTTATCAATCGCTTTTTTCGGATAAAGGAATCGGCGGTATGTCATTTGCAAAAAGGCCTTTAAGCTCATTTGCCGTTCCGGCCTTAACCCATTCAGTCATACCGTTTTTCCACACCAAGCTGTCGGCAGTTAATTGCCCGGATGATTTCATTTGAGCAAGTGTGTTCATATCAAGCGAAAAAATCGGAGCTGTGTGATTTTACGTTAGTTTTTCCTCTGCGGACTTATTTTTGCGATTGTATACGCGCAATACCGCTTTGTTTGAAATATCCTTGATTACGATGGGGACCGCTACCGCCAAAATCACATAGAAAAGATAAATTCTGGAGTCTCTCCACGGGTATGCGTACCACAAGGTGCTCTTAAATGCGGCAACGTCAAATCCCGATATATCGACGAATTTTGACATTATATAAATCACAAGATTTACGGAAAACAAAATTATGCCATGATGCATCATTATGGAAAATGTGTTATCCCCGATTTTTCTCACAATCGAGCTTTTGCAAAAGGCAGGCGCAAGAATTTCGCATATTGTCGCCGTCAATAATATTTCAAGAATTGTAAGCGCCGTCAAAATGAGCGGATTGCCGGTAAATTTTGCAAAAACCACGCCGATACCAATGTCACCCTTGCTCAACACCAGCAGCGCATAAACGCAGCAGGTTATAACTCCTATAAGCACCGCCTTGTGCTTGCCCAAAAGGCTCTCATATTTTTTATACACAAAGCCCATTTGAAAATACGGCAGCAAAAATCCCGCTTTTACCAAGCATAAATATACTCCGCTGTTATAACCCTTTTGAGCGAGATATATGGAAATCACCGAAATTATAAATGTTATTACCAGCAAAACTTCTTCATTCAATATATGAAGAAGCTTCATAAGTCTTCGCATAATATAAGTCAGAACGGATACGATGAACAGAGACAGCAAAAACCACGCAGGTATATTGAAGTGGAACTGATGCCCATCCATCCACGGCCTTACAAAGAGCGAATAAAGACTGATGGGATCACCGTAATCTATAACGCCTATGCCCCTGAAAAACGTGTTCAGAAGTCCGTAGACAACATTCCAAATAAAATACGGGACAACAAGCCGCAACGCCTTTGTTTTAATAAAAGAGAAAAAATTTGCGTCATCTGATTCTTTTTTATAAAAATAGCCCGATACAAACACAAAAATAGCCATGTAGTAGAAATACGGAGCAATCCAATTCCCCATTGGGAACTCGATTCCGCCACCTTCGCAATGCCCTGCAACAACGGCTATTATTGAATATGTTTTTATTAAATTCATCTTTGTGTTTGATTGACGAGTGCGGACCTTTTCTATCTTAGCCGCTTGATTCGCTATAAATTTATCAAACATAATACTCCCCATATTACTCAAAATATTAAATATGCATCGCCCGTTTTATAGGCGTCTGCTATTCTCTCTCAGCCGCACTCTGCAATCAGGCGGTCTCGAATATTATACTACGCCCTACGGGAAATATCAACATTGGGATTATGAGGCGGCGTGTTACTTTCTCTCACGCTTTGCGGCGACCCTGCTCTCGACAAGCCCGATGAAGAATACTCTATAAACTTCATAAATATAACACGAACTGTATGGGCCGTAATTTTAATTCCATTTCCTGCCGTTATTTATCGGGAAATAGGTTGCAATTAATGCAAAAGAATGCAATAACCCGGTATATAACTACCCCTAAAGCGTCGCTTTTAATTCTCGTAAGTAAACAAAATACAGTTAATTTAATATGAGCGCCAAAAGGCATTACCGACTGCAAAAGTCAGTAATGCCTTTTATAGTATTAAGATAATTGTACCTGCAAACCGATAGAACGCTTAGAATAAAGCCGTTTTACAGTTTGCTATCATTTTGCTATCAAATCAGGAAATTAAGAGCCTAAAGCCCAGTGTTTATGCGGGTTTACAGCACCATTGATATTATTCCCACTCGATTCAGGGTTTTGCAACCGTAACATTTTAGCACAGGTAATATTATTCACATTCTCCCAGCTATCAGTATTATCTAATACCTATTGCCTATAAAATTTTCTGTTGCCATATTGTTGCCACAAATGAATTTCCATCATAAAAAGTAATAGTCAACTACCAGTCAAGTAAAATAACTTCAAAATTCGCTTAAGCAAAAGGCTTTTACAATGAATTTCATATTTTAGTCAACTACCAGTCAAGTAAAAATCATGCCCAAAACGGCAAATACTTCCTGTTTTTATCTGAAGTTGAGTCTTCGGAAATTTTGATAAGTCCGTTTTCACAAGTTTCCTTTAACAGCCTGGAAATCATTGAACTATTATTTGGCGCAATATTAAATCTTTCTCGCAAAGAAGAATTAGTCATATATTCTCTATTAACCCTTTTCAAGCACGCATGTAAATAACAAGCCCTTTGTCTATCCTCCTTACTCATTTTTGCAAATTCTTTATGTGCAAAAAGGAATACCTTGTTTTGCTGATAAGTTTAATAGTTTCGAGAAGTTCCGCTGACGGTTGAGCGTCATTTGAGGACTTCAATTCAATCAAAACTTCTTCAAGTTTTTTCTTCAAAGCAACATATACTTTTGGATTGCCGACAACAACAATATCCCTTTGAAGTGCTCGATTAATTAAGTAATCTTGCTTTGTCAAACCCGATAATTTAACTCTCATATCAAGTTCAATGTTCTCTTCGGGCGACATTCTGAAAGCAACAGTTTTGTTTCTCCAACGATTATGTTCGTCACGATTTTTAGCCGACATTTTTAATTTCACCTTTGTCTGTGCAGTCAATTCTTTGGTAAAAATACTTGCGATTGACTCTGCCCGAAACAACAATTTTTCCTTTTTCAGAAAGTTCTTTGTTAAGTTTTTTGATAATCTTATATGCATAAGACTCGGAAACATCAAGAACTTTTGCAACTTCGTCAACTCTCATAAAAATAGAATTATCAGACATTTTTACGCCTCCTTCGGTTGTCATAATTACATAATATGTCGCAATTATGATACCTATATTTATATTTTCGTAACTGTTTGGTTACGGTTTCATATTAACACCTTGCAATTCACTTGTCAAGAATAATTTCAAAATTATCGTAATTATTTTGATAATTTTGTTTGACTTACCGTAACATATATGGTACAGTAATGTTTGAGGTGATGCTTAATGGCAATCGGTGAAAGAATAAGATACATAAGAAAAAAACATAATATGACTCAAAAATATTTAGGTTTACAGCTCGGATTTGGTGAGAAGAATGCCGACTCTCGTGTTGCACAATACGAAAACGGCAGGCGTGAACCTAAAAGTGATATGCTAAAAGAAATTGCAGGAGTATTGCAGGTATCAACGCTTGCACTTGACAGTCCTAATCTTGATGACCATATCAGGTTAATGCACACATTATTTACTATCGAGGATATTTACGGACTTACTATCGAAAGAATAAACGGTAAACTTTGTCTTGTTCCTGATGAAAGCAGACCGGAGTGCTTTACCGGTTTATACAGCTGCTTAAACGAGTGGAACGAGATAAAAGATAAAGTTAAAAGCGGCGAAATGACACAGGGGCAATATGACGATTGGCGTTATAATTATCCTGAAGATTTACCCGAAAATATAATCAACACTCTTGACCATTGCTGGGAAAAAGCAAAGCAGGAAAACAAGAAAAGAGAAAAGAACTACAATCCTTTTAATGAGCCGCCAAAAGACCTCTTAGCCGAATTTGAAAAAATCAAAATAGAACACGCAGAAAAAGGAAACGAAGAATAGCAAAAGAGCTATCGGACTTGATGTCTGATAGCTCTAAGTTTTATGTGAATATTATATTGTTGCCAAAATGTTGCCATTTGGACTTGCAAAACTCCCGAAAGCCTTATAAATAGGGCGTTTATCGAGTCAGCGGAGTTACTCCCACTCTTTTTCGAGATTATCATTTGTCTTATTTTATATCTATTTTACGCCATTTTTGTACTGTTCTAAGGGTATTTTTCGCTGCCCTATTCTCTTTATCATCGTTCGTGTTGCAAAATATGTTGCAATTATCGTTTTTGAATTGTTCCGTGTGGTTTACAGGTTGTTTTTTCCAAACAAAAAGCCCAACATTTCGTTGAGCTTTTTCCTTTTCAATTTGTTATATACAGTCCGTTGACCAAGTTGGATATGAGGGAAATGTTATCCATCAGTTCATCGCTTATTTCGCTACCTTCATTCAGCTTGTTCAATTTCTCAACGACTTCTGTTCGTCAGTCATATACTGCTCTGTGGACTTTACAACTTGCCTTGACATTTATCGTCCCGGCCAATAGCTTGTATGTATATAATCTTGCTTCAACATTCCTGATAAAGGAACCGCTATATTTATCTGCTCATCTTCTTCAGGGGAAACTCTAAATGCTATCGTTTGTGAACGAAAGCAGTTGTGTGAAGGAATAACCAGCATCAATAAAATCACAAAGATAAAATCTGCTGAGAGGACTCCGAAATTTTAATCATTATTCTTAGCGGTTAAATCGGTACGATATAAGAATATTGCACTATATAATTAAAGAGCTATCCGGTCTTCAAAATCTGATAGCTCTCTTTGTGGATTTTCAATTTAATTTTTGCGTTTATTTTTTATAAGTTTTCTTATAATCGTGCGTATCATGATCGCCAGCAAAATGATCG
>DJOQ01000011.1:1065-8653 GCA_002437245.1 Ruminococcaceae bacterium UBA6434 | reverse complement strand
CGCCAGCAAAATGATCGCCAGCTGCATAAATGCCAACATTGTTGCATAGGGTAAGCCGTAGTCATACAACGCACCGCAATAGATTATACTTCCCACCAATAGTTCAATTACCGAAATCGGAATGAATATAAACAACCACATAGGCTTGATGTTGAGGCAGGACAACAACAGGGCAGAAACGGCACCGCCTAAAAGTGCGGCAAGTGGCACCGCCATTGCGTCGGAAGGTGTTGCACTCAGAGGCACACCAATCATAAATAATGCGTTGACCAAAACAGCAAATATATATATCAGTATCTGTGCGGATTTGAGCTTTTTGTTGGAGGCTTGTATGGTATCGACAAGAATTTCATCTGCTTTTTTGTTTTCTTGCGTTGTGATGCGTTCACCGATAAGCAACTCATTGACTGAAATATCCAACGCATCGCATATAGGCAAAAACAGAGACACATCCGGCATATTTTTTCCGGTTTCCCACCGAGATACCGATTTGTTGGAAACGCCTAATTTCTCCGCAAATTCAATTTGCGTAAAGCCTTTCGCCTTGCGATTTTCTGCAAGGAAGCTACCGATCTTTTCTTGGTCCATAGCTGTCACCCCTTTCAATGAGAATATAGCATGGGCCTCCACAAATGTAAAGGACACAAAACGAGAATCATAATAAATGCAAAGAAAACACCGCCCCTAAAGCCTAAAAACCGTGCCTGCCGGTAATCAAAATAGGCTCATAAAAAAGGCTTCTGCCCAAAACAGGGCAAAAGCCTTAAAAATTATGCGATTTTTAGGTTTAGTTGCAAGCCAATGGGGACTATTTCATCTGCCCGAAAACTCGTTTTTGAAAAAAAGTGTTGCAAAAGTGTTGCAAAAACGGTTACCCGAAAAGTGCCAAGTCCCGAAAGGCGCATAAATACTGGGTTTTTCGGCAGTTCCAAGCCAATGGCTACTATTCCCACTCGCCAAGCGGAAACGCAGTCTAAGCTTTTTTGTATAGATCGTTTGATTCCATTTGGCTTTATTTGATACCAATTATCCCAATCCTATGGGGTATCCGACTTTCTGCTATCAAAAAGCTATCAGAGGATGCTATCATAAAAAACTGAGACGTAAGTAGCTAAATGTTATCCTTATGAAACATAGCAACTACATCTTTGGCTTCAACAGATTACTTGGCTTGATTAAGACTATCAAACATAGCCTTGACGGATGGGGCATTTTTTGTGAGCTTTTTGATGCTAAGGTCTTCCGCTTTATTGTTTGCAAGGCGAAGATTGTTTTCAGAAGAAAGAAGTGCTGCTTTTGTCTTCTGCAAATGGTCGATCGTTTTGTCAATCTCATCAATTGCCGTTGAGAACTTCTCGCTTGCCAGCCGATAGTTCCGGGCAAAGCCTTCCTTAAAGGCATTCATGTTTTCCTCGAAACTGCGGATGTCAACCTGCTGATTGCGAACAATTTGAAGCTCCTGCTTGTATTGCAAGGAGTTCTTAGCAGCATTCCGCAGCAGCGTAATCATCGGAATGAAAAACTGCGGACGGATAACATACATCTTCGGGTACTTATAGGACACATCCACAATGCCATTATTATACAGTTCGTTGTCAATCTCAAGAAGGGAGACAAGGATTGCATACTCGCAGCCCTTTTCATTTCTGTCTTTATCCAGCTCTTTGAAAAAGTCTTCATTCTTGTGCTTGGTGGCGGTCTCATCAGCTTCGTTCTTCATTTCAAACATAATGGAGATGAACTCTGTACCATCTTCACCGCACTCGCGGTAAATAAAGTCACCTTTACTACCAGTCTTGGCATCGTTGTCCTTCTCAAAATAGGCGTTTGGAAAAGCTGTCATTCGGATCGCATTGAATTGTGTCAGGCAATGCTGCTCCAAACTTTCACCAATCATCTTTGTCGATTGCCGTGCTTTGAAATCTTTGTAATACTCAATCTGTTCATCTTTCAGTTTGAGTTTTTCTTCATACTGCTCTTGAAGGGACTTCTCGTTCAGGCGGCTCTCTGTTTCTTTATTCTTTAGTTCGCCCTTGAGATCTGCAATCTCTGTAGTTTTCAGGGATAACTCTTCATTTTTCTTTTCAAGTGCTTCTGCAACGGCAAGTTTTTTCGCGGTTTCACTGACATCTAACTGAGCTTGAAGCTCTGCAATTTTCTGTTCACGAGCAAAAAGTTCTGTTTCTTTTTGTGTTAGATTTTCTGTGTATTCCCGTGTTACCTTACTATGTTCTTCGTTCTTCTTTTCCAGAGCAGCAGAGATAGCAAGGCGCTTTTACGTCTCGCTGGCATTCAATTTAGCTTGCAATTCAGAGATTTTTTGATCTTTAGAGAAAATCTCTGCGTCCTTCTGGGCGATATTCGCATTGTATTCCTTTTCTTCCTGCAGACGGATTATTTCGAGACTCTGTTCATGTTTGGCATTTAATTCGCTCTTGCGACGTTCGAGTTCTTTCTCGAACTCTTTGTCACGCACTTGCTGAGCAATCTGGTCATAGCCTGTCTCATCAACCTGAAAAACTTCACCGCATTTAGGACATCTTATTTCTTGCATACTGCAACATTCCTCCGCTCACTGTATGGTTATTGGGTTGAAGGGGCGTATTTGAGCCTCCTTAAGTCGAAAGCCGGCATAGTACCCTCAAGGACATCGACAACATGGTCACGCATTATCGGATTCTCAATTGCACCAGATTCATAGAAAATATGGTTGGTAGTTTTGTCTTTTTCGCAATAAATAATCTGCTCTGCATCACATGCTACAGCAATGTTCGGATTATGTGTTACGATAATAACCTGCCGTTTTTGTTTTGCTCTGCAAATACATGGAACAAGTTTGCTATAAACAGACTGGTTGTCAAGATTGTCTTCTGGCTGATCTATGATGATTGGCTTTCTCTCCTTACTAAGAGCAAGATAGAAAATGAGTAATACAATTCCACGCTCGCCAGGAGAAAGTTCATCCAAAGAACGCGAACCCATCTTGAGCTTAAAGTTAACTCCAATATATTTCAGTCCGAAAATAAAGTCATAAAATTCTTGCCGTTTTGACACCCTTTTTTCAGCCGTTTCAAAATCACTGGTTATAACTTCGGCCATATTGTGTACGAAATCCATAACACTGTCCGCGTCTCCAAAGTCTGTGTTTTTAATGCAAGTTTCGATTTCCTGAATAGAGTTATGCGAACGTCCGTATTTCCCGTTAAATTTCTGATTAATGAAAGCAAGGATATTTTGAGCCATGTTTGTCTCTTTCATAAACACTTCTGCTTGAAAGAGTATACCGTCTTCAAGAGCTCCGAGCAACTGCGATATTTCCCCCTGAACAGGTGCATATATACCTTGATATATTTTTGATAGTTCAGAGATTCCTTCGTAGATTCGTTTAGTGATATCGTCTCTATTAGAAATAAGTGTGTTGTATTCAGAATCAAGATTCGTGTCTAAATAATTTAGTTCCTGCTCGAAAAACTCAATCGAGCCGTCTGTATCTTTATTGCCAATGATTTCAGATCTCTTTTCGTCCCATTCTGTCAAATCTGCGAGGTATTTTTGATATAGTTTTTCTTCCGTATCAGCAGAAGAAATTAGAGCGTCTTTTTCAGCCTCGAAGAATTCCAACTTATGGGAAAAACCATTTTCAGCAGAGATAGTATCCTGAATGAGTTTCTTCTCCTTTTCACCTTTTTCTATCAAGTCTTCTAAGAATGCCTTTGGTGTTATCAATTCAGCGGTGCACATAGAGTGTTCCAGTCTGTATTTTTCAACCAATACTTCAATCTGATTCTGAACTTCACCAAACTGCGTTTGGAGTAGAGATATTTGAGCAACTACAGTTTGTATATCATTGATGTAAATATTGATTTCAGCAATTCTATCAGTAGCATTCTTTATCGCATCCTTAGTTTCTTGAATACTTTTGTTTAGCTGGCTGAGTTTCTCTTGATATTCTTTATCTGCATCTTTCTGCTCCGGTTTAGAGACCTCAGCGGGTTTGGATTTTTCATGGCGCTGGAGTGTTTCGTTTGCCTTTGCAAGACTTTCTGATATCGTTTTCCGGTATTCTACAGTTTTTTTCTTTTCAAGCTTAACTATCTTGTTATTAATATCCGCGAGTTTTGTCCGCTCGTCCTGAAATCTAATCTCAAGAGGCTTTGACTTTAATTGCACTAATCCATCAAGATTCTGTGCATCTCCTCGTTCAGCCTTGTCAACATACGAAAAGATAACTTTATCAATCTCTCTTTGGAAAGTATCACCAAAATCATTGCACACATCTTCAATATATTTTTGCGGCAAATACTGAGCATCCTCAATAGCGCTTTTATTCTGACTTACCGCCAAAGAATCAGTACGGGTTTCTCCATCAAGCCAAGTCAAGGTGGCAGAATAATCATTTGCATACTTTTTAGGTGCTTTTCTAAATCTTCTATCATTTAAGAACGAAGCATTTTCCATCGTGTTACAACAGCATAAATGCCCGATTATATCGGAAAATGCACTTTTCCCACTGCCCTTATTTCCAATTACAGCCACCATGCTGGGGTTTAGCGGAATGTCAAAATCGAACCATATGGTTTCTTTGTTAACTGGTTGGTCTATACGCATACAGGAAATTGAGGATATGTTGCCTTGCTTGTTTTTGCTTACCCGATCCAAGGCTGGCGGAACATTTCCAATAAACACTCTTTCCTGAGGCTGATAAAGACATTGCTTAAGTCCGGCAAATGTCAGATCTGCTTTGATCCAAAGCATCTCCTTTACTGTGTAATCTTTTGGATTGTGGTTGTCAGAACACATTATCAATGGTCTGCGTGTAATATCCTTAAAAACGTGCTGTTCATATTCATCAATGTCACGTTTTTGACCAACCTCGAAAAAATGAATTGCATCAGCAATATCTGCTTTTATAGCTTCTTTTACAGGAAGTGCATTAGAAATCTCTTTGTCAATTCCGTTCGTCTTGTGTCCAGCATGGATGGTGATTAAAGCATCGTGACTTCTTGCAAAGTCGACAATATCTCCAAACTCCCAGTATATTGTCTCATCTGAATCAGATGACTTTGCTTTTTGGCGAATCATAATTGCATCAAAATCCCCAGAAAGAGCAGTTAAATCTGCTTTCTCCGAAAAAACAAGAATCAGATGAAGATTGTTTGAACCTTTATCTGTGCGAAGTTCAACTCCGGGGAAAAACACAATTCCGGGAGCCTTAGAGCGTAAGCTCTCTATTCTGCCCTTATCGATCTTGAAATGGTCAGTAATCGCAACCGCCTTAATGTTATTTTGCTCCAAGACCTGACACAACAAATCATCTGCATCAGGCGCTTTGTACTTATAATCATATGAAGAAGCTGTGTGGACATGTAAATCCCAACGGTTCCATTCTGATCCACGATAATTCAACATAGTGTTGCACCCCTTTCTGTTTTCCATAGAACCGATAGTCAAATAACTCAGCAGTATGCTATGGCGCTCATCTTGGCCCTAAAAACTTATCTCCGTTCAAATGGATCATGTGATCTGGCATATCGGCAATCCAGACCTCTGTTTCCCATGCAAGGGATTCTGAGAACTGCTTGAATGTCTTGAAGTCCAGAAATGCCGTAACATATATTTTCCCGGCTGTAACGCCAGTCGTCATTTCCTCGATTTCTTTGATACGCTTAGGCTCCATCGGTCCAACGGATGTAACCGATTCGATAAAGTATAGCCAATCCTTATCTTCAGCGTAGAGAACAACATCGGGCATCTTGTCGTGTAACGTTATTTCGAAGCCCAAAGCACGGAGCTTGTCCACGTTCTTAACCAAGTCTTTCTCTGTGGTATCACCGACATACAGGCACTCGGAGTTGGGCGCGAAACGGGGTGCAAATTCCTCGATAATTGCTTTTTGCAGTTGGTTGTGCTTGCCCGGCGAGAATGTGAAGTCTTCGCCATTGATTTTTACAGGCATTTTTCTCATTGTCCGTTTAGAGGCATAGAGATCAACAAGTGAGTCGTGATTTTCCATAAAACGCGCCAAGCTTCTCTCCCAGTCTGCTGTGCCAAAGCTCTGAATCAAGTGAAGCATCTCATCCGTTAAGCGATACCGATAGTTGGGGCTGTTGGTTGCCTTTCCGTTATCCTCAATGAACGCCGCATTTCTGAAATGGTGCATGGCTTGTTTGCGGAAGGTTTCACGACTATTCTCTGCATAGGTTGTTCCGTAATTGCTGTTTGCGAACGCAATGACATCGTGAATTCGAATCCAATTATTTGCGGCAGACTCCCATGCCTCTTCTTCAGTCAGATTAGCCATTGCAAGCAATACACAGCAGCACATACCATTTTGCTGTTTCGATGGAACTTTCAACGAACTCAGAATTTCTTTTGCTTCCTCTAATTTACTCATATATAGCTCCTCAAAATATTGTCACAAGTTGCTTCCGACATATCTCTAACTCGAATCAATTCTTTTCCCATCGCTTCAATCGTATTCATAGGTGGAACTGGCATGGAATTGATCTCGGTGGAGTTCACCTGTGTAGATCCGTTCAAGATGCGATAGTAGCTGTCATACAACGTAGAATTGAATAGCACATAGAGTCCATAGACAACACACTCTGATAACTCGCGGAGTCCGCTGATAAAATTGATTTTATTCTGTGTGCTGATCTCCGTATATTCAGGATGCTTTCTGGCTAAGTACACACCGCATTGCAGACGGCGGTGTTCCTCTTTTGCTGTAAAACGCTTCACGAACAAGTAGTTGGTGTTCTCCTGTAGAAGTCCGCGCTGTTCAGTAACGATGTACTCATGTTCCTTTCCAGCAGGAAATACTACCTTTCCGTCCTGAATGTGCTGAGAATAAAACAGTGGAACAGCATCGGTTTCGGCTGAATCACGCAATGCTTCACGATTCCGGAAATCAACCGTTAACCCTGTTTTCATTTTTAACCCAATGTCAGGAAGCGTATCTGTCCATCGGTTCAGTTCATTCAGCGTTTGGACTTCCTCGGAGTTCGTCACCAGATAGACATAGGACTCATCACCATTTACTACTGTCGAATAGGGAGCTTCAAAAACGGTTCGGTTAGAGAAGTCAGCATTACTCTGTGTAGTCGTAATAGTAATCGTATTCGGCTTGCTCTGCGTCCTTTTTGCTTTAATGATGATAGTTTCTTGTAAAACGCTTTCTTTCTCAAACACTTTATCCCTGCTGACAAATAGATGGATATGCTCTAATGCGCCTTCTTCAAAGAAATGTTTACGGAACTGCTTAAAGTACGCACCGGATGTCCATGAGCGAGGGATGATATACACCATCTCTCCGTCCACCTTGAGATTGAACATGCTCATAGCCGCAAACAAAAAGTATAGATTAGGCGCACCATAACATACATCTGGCATTGCGGCGGCCTCTGGCGCATCTTTTGCAATTTTCATATAAGGCGGATTGCCAATAACCACATCGAATTTATGTGCATCCGGATTTGCACCCAGCATGCTATTGTAATCAAGCATTTGACTAAGGATATAGTTATCAGTTACAATTCTAAAAGAAACTTTTTTCGTTGTATGATTGCACACCCACTCCAAATTTGAA
>DJOQ01000011.1:0-927 GCA_002437245.1 Ruminococcaceae bacterium UBA6434 | reverse complement strand
GTTCAAGGAGTGCAACCGAAAGAATTCCTGAGCCAGCACCCGGATCGAGGATACTGAGAGAAGTGCGACCTTCGGGAATCGAAAAAAGCCCTGCCATAAAAACGGCAGTTTCTTTGCTTGTGAAAAACTGCCCATATTTCTTTCTTTTGGACTTTGGCATGCGGTCAATGTACTCGACCGTAGCCGCACAAACATGGTCAATCATTTTCATCATTTATAAACTCCACTACGTCGCCAATGCCGCAATCTAATGCAGCGCAAATCTTATACAAACTCTCCATTGATATAGCTTCGTTTTTTCCCATCTTGGCAAGCACATTGAAGCTGATACCGGAGGCATCTTTCAAATCTGTCCGGTTCATTTTCTTATCGATCAACAGCTTCCAGAGCTTATCGTAGGAAATAGGCATTGCAATTCTCCGTTCCAAATTTAGGCTAATTGTATTATAGCACAAAACGACGAGGTTCGCAAGATAATCTCATCAGAACGTGAGATGTTCTCTGCAAAGAAAAAGACACCCGCAGGAGCATCCGAACTCCTGCGGGCGGCTGTGTCCTTATGCTCGTCCTTTCAGTCCATTCTTCTTAGCAAGTTCGCTTGCTGCCTGTCGGCGCTCGTCGGAATACGGTGCGGTCAAACGGACAGCGAATCGGCGGCGGTCGATCTCAAATGTTAACCCGCCCTGTTCATCATCGTCGGTCTGCCAGCACAGGCTGGGATACTTTGCCGTGTACTGCGTCAGCCGCTTTTTGAGCGCGGTATTATGTGTCTGAATCTCGACGGTTTTGCTGGCTTCATCGAAATAGATGCAGGTCGTTTTCTGCCGCTTGGTCAGTCCGGTTTTCATATTGCCTCCATTTCTGCCTGTTCTGCAAAAACAGGCGTATTTTCAAGATTTTTTCTCAGCTCTACACCTGCAAAAGCAG
>DJOQ01000050.1 GCA_002437245.1 Ruminococcaceae bacterium UBA6434 | reverse complement strand
CTCTTTGCTCTGAATTAACCTCACCCTCGGAGTACATTTGTACGCCTTCGGGCAAGCCTTAACCGCCGCTGCCGCGCCGCTTAAGGTTCGGTTAATCCATTTCGAACATTTTTTCCTATCCCCCGAAAAGAGGGTGTAAAAATGTCCGCACCGCAAAACATTCACCGAAAATATACCGCTTACTCTTCCTCTATGAATGCGACGACGTCGCCCACCGTTTTCATTTTTTCAAGCGCCTCGTCCGGCACTTCTTTTCTGAATTCGTCCTCCAAGGTCATTGCGAGGTCGATAAGGTCAAGACTGTCCGCCGACAAATCTTCTCGCAGCTTTGACTCGGCGGTTATTTCATCAAGCGGAATTTCAAGCTGTTCGCTCAATATTTCACATATCGTATCGTATAACGTATAAAGCACCTCCGAACATATTTGACGCGGTTATAAAATCTGTTTGAGGGGAGAAATGTCAACGCCGCCGAAATCCTTTATAAATTCATAGAGCGAATTTGCGGCTTTTTTCACTCCGCCTTTTTCGGCGCTCTCGAAATTTACGGGAATTACCGGGTCGTGAACACTCTGCCTTAAAATAAAGAAGCTTTCGGTCTTCGGGAAAATTATTTTGATTCCCTCGTGGCTGTCGGGTGCAATTGTCCAATCATCGCGCTTTGCGGCAAAATCGGAGAGACTGCTTATAAGCTTGTTTCCCACAGCGCGGAAATCGTCCTCGGTTATTTTGAGGCGAACCTCTTTTTCCTCGGCAGGCTCTTTCAAATCCTTTATGAGGTCGGAAAGGTCCTTGCCCTGTTTTTTCATCGCGGCGGCTTTGATTATGATTTTTGTTACGAGGTATGCGCCGTCGTCGAGATAGTAGTTATCCCTGAATGCCGCGTGCCCCGAAGTCTCTATGGCGAGCGGAGCGTTTATACCGTTTTTCTCAAGTCTTACCGCCTCGTCAATGACGTTTTTATAGCCGCGTTTAAAGCGCAGATGATGTCCGCCGAGCGTTTTTTCTATAAACTCGGTAAGCCCTGCCGAAGTTACGGAGTCGGTAACAACGGTGCCGCCCGGATTGTTTTCGAGCGCGATGACCGACGCCAGAGCGACAAGCGCGTTTCTGTTTATCTCTTTACCGTCGGAGCTTACGCAGCCTCCGCGGTCAACGTCCGTGTCAAATATTACGCCGAGGTCGGCTTTTGCACCGAGAGTCGCCTCACGCACGGAGTTCATTGCCGTCTCGTTTTCGGGATTCGGAATATGATTCGGGAACATACCGTCCGGCTCCAAATAGCGGCTGCCGGTTGTGTCCGCTCCGAGTGGCGAGAGCACCTTTTCGGCATAAAATCCGCCTACTCCGTTGCCTGCGTCAACAACTATTTTAAGCCCCTTTAAGGGTCTCTCGTAATTCTCCGACTTTACGCCCTCGCGTATCATTTCGCAAAGGTGCTCACAGTAGACCGACATAAAATCGACCTCCTGTAAATTCTGTTTTTCGGTTTTACTTTCGATTTCGTGCTCTTCGGCGTATTTGAGTATGCCCTCTATTTCGTCGCCGGAGAGTCCGCCCTCGAGAGTGAAAAATTTAAGGCCGTTTCTGTCCCACGGGTGATGGCTCGCGGTTATCTGCACGGCGCCGTCACAGCCGAGCATTTTAGTTGTCATAAACATCGCCGGCGTAGACGCGAGCGCACAGTCCTTGATTTCAAGGCCGAATGAAGACAGCGCGTCGATTACGTCCGACTTTATCCGCTCCGCCGAAATTCTCGAATCGTGTCCGACGGAAATTACGAGACTTTCCTTTTTCTTGCCGAGCTTTTCGGCGAGAAATACAACAAACGACGCGGTAATTCTCTTTACCGCTTCATCGGTCAAATCGACTTTTTGCGGATCGTCGGGATTTACTGCCGTTCCTCTGACGTCGGTTCCGCTTTTGAGATGTCTGAGTTCCATAATATCAGCCTTTCCGCCATACTAAGCATATAAATTGATTATCAAAGAAGTCCTCTTTTGATTATTTCGTCCGCCGCCAGCATAACGCCGAGCTTTCCGCTGTGGAAGTTGATTCCGCCCTGCATCCAAACCGCGTACGGCTCGCGAAGAGGTGCGTCCGACGACAGCTCTATGGAAGAGCCGGACGTAAACGCTCCCGCGGACATTATTACCTGACTGTCGTAACCCGGCATATCCCACGGCACGGGCGAAACATACGAATCCACCGGCGCGCCCTTTTGCATACCCTGACAAAAGGCTATAAGCCTGTCGGCATTTTCAAGGCAGACCGCCTCTATAATGTCGTGGCGCGTTTCATCGGGTCGCGGCGTCACCTTAAATCCGAGAATACTGAAAAGCGCCGCCGCAAAAACTGCGGTCTTGAGCGCCTCGCCCGTTACGTGCGGTGCCGAAAAAAGCCCCATATACAGGCTTCTTGTAGTTCCGAGAGTCGCGCCCACCTCTCTGCCGAGTCCGGGAGTCGTCATTCTGTAAGCACAGTTTTCCACAAGGTCGGGTCTGCCTACTATATATCCGCCGCAGGGGGCTATTGCGCCGCCCGGATTTTTGATAAGCGAGCCTGCCGCTATATCCGCTCCGACGTCGCACGGCTCTTTTTTCTCCGTGAATTCTCCGTAGCAGTTGTCCGTCATAACCACGGTATCGGGGTCTGCACGATGTGCAATTTCGGCTATCTTTTGTATTTCGTCAACCGAAATCGAATGGCGAAGCGAATATCCGCGCGAGCGCTGAATATATACCATTCTGACATCTTTGCGGCTGACCCTTTTTTCTATTGCGTCGTAATCTATCTTATCGTCCTGTGTTAGGGCTATGCTCTCGAACTTCACGCCGAAATCGGCGAGCGAGCCGTGACCTTTGCTTTTTCCGTCCAGCCCTATTACGGGGTGTATGGTGTCGTACGGAATTCCGGTAACACTCAGCATGGTGTCGCCGGGTCTTAACACGCCGTAGAGCGCCGTAGCTATGGTGTGGGTTCCGCACGTCAATGTCGTGGCGCGTATGAGGCCGTCCTCGGCGCCGAAAATGTCGGCAGTCAGGCGGTCGAGCTTTTCCCTGCCCTTATCGTTGTAGCCGTAACCGGTTGTGGAGTTAAAGTCCGTCTCGTCAACACGGTTTTTTATAAATGCCGCAAGCACCTTTCGCTGATTGTATTCGGTTATTTCGTCTATCTCCGAAAACTTTTTTTCGGCGAGAAGCAGCGCCTCTTTTGACGCTTTCTCGGTTCTTTCCGTGAATTCAAAAAAATCTTTCATTTTACGTTCTTTCTTATTATGTATTCTTTTTTGCGAAATCCGCATTTTTCATACAGCTTTGCATTTTCGGGCTTACACATCAAAAAAATGCAGTCCGCCGTTTTTTTAAGCTCGCGCGAGAGCGATATTACACAGTCCGCGGCAAACCCTCTGCCGCGATAATTTTCGCTTGTCGCAACGTCGCGTATATACGCGTCTTTCCCGATTATATCGCCTGCGGCAAGCGAAACCGTTTTGCCGTTTTCTCTTACGCACTTTATTTTTGTGCCGCCGCCGAACACTCCGCGGCTCGTTTTTGACAGCCATTCGAGAAAGGCTCGGTCGTTTTCTTTCGGCTTTACGCCCGTCAAAACAGCGTATTCCGAAGAAGTGATATCAAAAAGCGATTCGGAAGAGGTCGGCGTCTGCGGCAAATCAGAGAGAACCATAAAAATCCGCTCGGCACAGTCGTCATTTTCGGAACAGATAAATACGTCCCCACCGAGAAATCCCGTAAACTCCGATAATTCTTCTTCGTCGCAGCCCTTAAAACGGCACACAAGCACATCGCCGTTTTTCTTCTTTAAAACGAGCGCCGAAGCGTCTGCATTTTCGTCCGTCTGCGCCCAGACTCCGATATGATTTCCGCCCGACATCATAAATTCAATGTATTTTGCCGCAAGGCTTATTTCCCTTTTGCCCGACAAAACCGCGTCTAAATCCGTTTCTTCATCTAAAAGCTTCAGCACTGCGAAAACTCCGCAAGAAGCGCCCTTGCAAGCTCAAATGTGCTTTCTATATCTTCCTTTTCGGCAACCGAGCTGCCCGAATGAATGTATCTGCACGGAACCGACACGGCAAGAGTTTTTATGCCGCCTGCCGCCTTGTGTATGGCAGAGGCATTGTTGCCGCCCGCCACAACGGTTTTGGTCTGACACCTGATGCCGTTCTTTTCGGCAATTTCAAACGCCTTTTTATAAAGCTCGCTGTCATAGACGGTTCCCCTGTCCATAAAGCTGACAACGGCGCCGCCGCCCAAACGGCAGACCTTTTTTTCCTCGGGAACGCCCGAAATGTCGGCTGCGGTTGTGCCCTCTATAACAATTGCGAAATCGGGCGCAACCGAATAAGCCGCAGCCGCAGCTCCGCGAGTGCCTATCTCCTCTTGAACCGAGAAGCAGAAAGTCGCCGAATACGGCAAATCGGAATTTATAAGTCTTAATAAGATTTCACAGCCGACGCGGTCGTCAATGGCCTTCGCCTTGATAAAGCCGTCGCCGAATTCGCGGTAACACGAGTCAAAATACACCGCGTCGCCGAGCGAAACGTGAGACAAAGCCTCTTCTTTTGAACTCGCGCCGATGTCAATATACATATTTTCCACCGACGGCAATTTGCCCTTTTCCTCCGCCGTGGTCTGGTGTATGGCCTTGCCGCCTATAACGCCGGGGATAAGCTCCTTACCCACCTTTACCGCTCTGCCGAAAATAACGCGTTCGTCAATTCCGCCGACCGTGGTGAACTTCAGGTATCCGTCATCCGTTATATAAGTTATTATGAATCCGACTTCGTCCATATGCGCGTCGAGCATAACTTTATTTTTCGGCTCGGCTTTGCCTTTTTTATAAACTATGAGACTGCCGAGCGGATCGGTGTGATATTCCGCGTCCGACGGCAAATGCGAAATTATATAATCTCTTACGGCGTGCTCCCTGCCGGAAATACCGTTTAAATTACAAAGCTCGTTAAGCATTTAAATCACCTCCGAGAATATACGCGGCAATGAGCTTTGCGCAAAGCTCAATGTCCGTAACGGACACAACCTCTATTCCGGTGTGCATATATTTTTGGGGTATTGATATGAGCGCGCTCTTAATTCCGCCGCGCTCCGTGGTCATAACGTCCAAATTCGTGCCGGTTCTGCCGCCCATAACCTCAAGCTGATACGGAATGTCGTTTTTCTCGGCAACGCGCACAAGCTCTTCGCTGAATTCGTATGAAAGCGACGGCGAAACGCCTATCATAGGTCCCTTACCCATTATTCCGCATTCCTCCGCCTTGCTGTCCGGAGTTTTTGCAAAGCTCACGTCAACGGCAATCAGCTCGTCGGCGTCGGAATTAAATGCCGCCGCTTTGGCTCCGCCCTCGCTTGTCTCTTCGCGTGAAGAAAATACGGCGGTAACCTTTTTGTGCGGCTTGCCCTTTATGAGTTCAAGCGCATAAAGCAGTACGGCAACTCCTGCTCTGTCGTCAAGCGCACCGCAGGAGACCTCGTCGCCGCAGAGTGAGAGGAAAGAGGAATTAACAACCGCCCTGTCGCCCGGGGAGACGAGCTTTTCCGCCGACTGCTTATTTTTTGCGCCTATATCAATCAGTATATCGTCAAACTCCGTCGCCTTGCGCTCATTGTCTCCGCTCGCGAGATGCGGCGGAGTGCTCGCTATGACGCCGAAAACCTCTTTTTTTCCGTAGACGGTTACCTCCTGCCCGTTTAATGTACGACGGTCAACGCCGCCGCAGGGGGCAACGTGCAAAAAGCCCTCGTCTGTGACTGAGGTAACAATAAGACCTATGCGGTCGATATGGGCGTCAAGAAGAATGTGCCCGGGGAGCGACCCCTCGATTTCGCATACGGCGGAATGAAGAACGTCCTCGTGCGTTTTCCCGAACCCGGACAAAAGCTTTTCGGCTGTTTTTACCGCGTCGGATTCCTTCCCGGATACGCCGACTGCCGAGGTCAGCTCCTTTAATGTGTTTTTAATATCCATTTTTCATAGCCTTTCTGACAATTTGTCCACACGTAAAATGCTAAATGCAAATGCGATAATCCTGTCGGAAATTTTGAATTATAATTGTCGCTCTTTGTAGGTGAAATATGATGTAATCCCTCAGTCTGTTCGCTGCGCTCACAGCCAGCTCCCTTTACAAGGGAGCCTTAAAATCCCTCAGTCATCTTCGATGACAGCTCCCTTTACAAGGGAGCCAATAATCTCAGTCACTTCGATATGGTTCTTTACAGGGAAGCCTTTTTTAGGGTTGTTCCATTTTAGGGTGCCTATTATGAGGAAAGCGGGCAAGGAACAGGTGAAATCAGATTTCCGTACCGCCGACGGGGCGAATGTAGAGCACGTAACACGTTCCCTCGCCGAAAATGCTCTCCATTATGCTCTTGTAATCCTTTAAGAGGTCGTTCGGGACGAAAGCCTGAATCGTGCCGGCAAATCCGCCGCCGTGAACGCGCCAAGCTCCGCGGCCCTTTAAGATGCTCTCGGAAACCGCAAGTGCAAGGGAAACGGGCTGAACGGACGGCTGTTTCACCGAGAATACATTTTGATTGTATTTATATGATGACGCGCCGCTCTCCAAAATATACTTCTTGAATGTCTCGAAATCTCCGCGGCGTAAAGCGTCAACCTCTTTTAACACTCTCGCATTGTCGGCGTAAAAATGCATGGCGCGGAGTATGGCTCTGTCGCCGACCGCGGGGCGAAGCTCTTTTATTTTGGATTTAAACTCATCTTCGCTTACCTCGCGAAGCACTTTTTTGCCGAAAAATTCGGCTACGCTCTCCATCTCGGTTCGTATTGCCGCATATTCGTCGGTGAGGTCGGAGTGACTGCCCTTTGTATCGACAATGCAGAGGGAATGTCCGCATTTTTCAAAATCAAAATTGACCTCTTCTATTTCGGGGTTTTTCGGGTCGTTGAAATCTATCGTGACAAATCCGCCGACGGAGCACGCCATCTGGTCCATAAGTCCGCAGGGCTTGCCGAAGTATTCGTTCTCGGCGAACTGCGCGATTTTGGCTATTGTAACCGCGTCAACTTTTCCGTCGTTGTAGAGGTAATTTACCATAGTGCCTACAAGAACTTCATAAGCGGCAGAGGACGAAAGCCCCGAGCCCGCTATGACCTTGGAGGCGGTGGTCGCGTCAAAGCCGCCTATCTTGTAGCCGAGCTTTTTAAAGCCTGCGAGAACGCCGCGCACAAGCGCCGGTGAATGACCCGTTTCGTTGTGATTTACGGAGAGATCCGAAGCGTCAACCACATCCATGGAATAGCCCTCGGATTTAACTCTTACTATGTTTTCGTCATTTTTTGACGCCGCCGCTATGGCGTCGAGGTTAATGCTCGCCGCGAGAACTCTGCCGTGGTTGTGGTCGGTATGGTTGCCGCCGACCTCGGTTCTGCCGGGAGCCGAGAAAAGGCGCACCTGCCTGTCTTTGCCGAAAAGCGCCTCAAACTCGTTTAAAAGGTTTATGTATCTGTCATACTGCTGTTTTACCGCTTCCTCGGTGACGTAAGCCTTTTTCATCCTTTCATCAAGAGAAGAAGAGAGAATTTCTTTTTTTAGGGTTTCGGGAGTTGCCATTTTTATTTTTCATCCTTTCCCGCCGAAACAGCTTCGGCAGTCTTTTTGTTTTTATTGTTGGCGACAATATCTATAAATTTATTTACCGCGAGTATGGAAACGCCGGATATTGTAAATATAATAACTATAGGCAGCATAAACGCGAGTGAAAACGGATTATAGACATGGCGACCTATCATACTGTACGAAATAATTTTGGGTGTGAAGCCCAAAAGCGACAGCAAAAGGAATTTCCAATAGTCGTATTCGAGCGCACCGTAGAGCTGACTTATGGAATTTATCGGGAAGTACGGCACCAATCTGAACAGTACCAAAATCCAATCGGTGCTTCTTTTGCCCGACTCCATCATACGACGGACGTTGTCGTATCTTGTCAGTATCTTGTGAATTGTTCCGCCGCCGAGGTGCCTGCCCCAATAGAATTTTATGGTCAAAAGTATAGCCATTCCGGCAAAATTCACAGCCACTGCAACGGGCGTCGGAAAAACCATACCCGCTATGACGCAAACCGCGGTTATGGGCAGGGGTATTATCACTTTCCCTATATATATAAGGAATATTACGAGTATTACAAGCCACTTGCTCGGGATGGACGCAACAGCCGCCTCGAACTCCGCAAGGCGCGACAAAACCTCTTCGTATGCCGACGAGACATCGTTTATCTGCATAAGAAATGTCAGCACTGAAAGTGCGACTGCCAAAATCAGCAGCACACAGGCCAAAATATTCAGTAGCTTTCTTCGCGTGAGTTCTCTGTCGGTCAAATCGGTACCACCCAAAAATTTATTATCGCAGGGCACAGTAATAGATAATATATAATTTTATAACATATTATTTGTAAGGTCAAACAAAATATGAAAATACAAGGTAATTTTTGCCGTTTGTGTATCCAAAGGTGCGAATTTGTGCTACAATCACAATAGTACCGTACCAAACAGAGACTTTTCGGCGCGGCACGTGAAATAAAATTTTACCGAAAGGCGGTTTTTATATGAAGATAGTAATTCTCGACGGCAAAACGACAAATCCCGGTGATTTAAGCTGGGATTTTTTAAAGAAATACGGCGAGGTCGAGGTTTTTGACCGCACGCCGCACGAAAAAATCGCAGAGCGCACCTTTGACGCGGACATAGTTGTAACCAACAAAACTCCGCTCGGCAAAGAGGAGATAGACAAAATGCAAAACGTGAAATTCGTCGCGCTCTTATCGACGGGCTACAACGTGGTTGACTGCGCGTATCTCAAAGAAAAGGGCATACCGGTTTCAAATATACCGGCATATTCTACCATGGGCGTGGCGCAGCTCGTATTTGCATTTATTTCGGAGCTTGCCGTGGGCGTTGCCATGCATTCGGACGCGGTAAAGAGCGGCGAATGGTCGGCGTGCCCCGACTTTTGTTTCTGGAAAAAACCGCTCACCGAGCTTTCGGGCAAAACGATAGGCATAGTCGGATTCGGAAAAATCGGCGGAGCGGTAGCCGACATAGCCGAGGCTTACAAAATGAACATTATAGCGCTGTCGGGTCACGTTACCGACCAAAGCGCGCGTAAGAATTTCAGATGGGCAAAGGACCTTGACTATCTTGCGGAAAATTCCGACATTATTACATTCCACTGCCCACTTACAAAAGAGACGGAGAAAACCGTAAACGCCGAATTTTTGAAAAAGTGCAAAAAGGCCGCGTTTATAATAAACACCTCTCGCGGACCGGTTGTTGATGAGCAGGCTCTTGCCGACGCGCTGAATTCGGGCGAAATAGCAGGCGCCGGAGTTGACGTGCTCTCGACCGAGCCGCCGAAAAAAGACAATCCGTTGCTCACGGCGAAAAACTGCTTTATAACTCCGCATATAGCGTGGGCGGCTTTTGAAACCCGTGAAAGACTTATGGGCATATTCAAGAGCAACATTGAGGCGTTTATTGCCGGCAAGCCGATAAACGTAGTAAATATGTAACGGCAAAACACACCCGGTATAAATTCGCATTTTCCCCGTAAAAGGCACCGTCAAAACGAACTTTTATAAAAATCGAAGTGCAAAGACCTTTAATCCGTTTAAACATTTCCTTTTTACTTATCAATTAAAAAGAGCCGTAAAAACTTTCGTTTTTACAGCTCTTTGTTTTTATTCGCTTATGTAAGTGCGTTTATCAATAAACGAAGTTGGTGTAAGCGCCTTCAACGTGCATTGCGCCCTTACCGTTAACGCTTACTATTGCAATCTTGATGTTAAGCTCCGTTACCTTGCCGTCATAGGAATATCTGAATTCCTTGAGGTTGCCGTCTTCGATAACAACGGTAGCTTTTATGTTTGAGTACTCGATTGCAGCGGAGTTAACGCTTGCAGCACTTACGAAATTCTTGATTTCGCTGTTAACCATATCCTGGGTAAGGATATCGTTTGTAAGTCTTGACATAGCGGTTGACTTGTCAAGCTGCGGAGAGCTTGCGTTTTCAACTTCAAAGGTGTAGGTGTTGCCGTCAACCTTGAGGTTTTTAAGGTCGCCTGCCTGAAGAGAAGTAGCCTGAAGAGCATAGTTCTCGCCGTGGTAGTCAATCTGCTCGGCTGCGCTGCCGCCCTTGGTTATATCCATCTCTTTGTCGCCGATACCGATAAATCCGCCGACAACGGAATCAAGGTCGGATTCTGAATCGATACCCTGAATGATCTTGTTAAGAGCGCTGGTAGCATTACCGACGTCTACGGGTTCGGTATACTCGGCAGTTCTCGTCCAATGATAACCTGCTGCAACTGCCTTAGCCGTAGCTGCGTTTATGGCCTCAGCTGCCGCTGCTGCATCTACGCCTGTTGAAGCTGCTGCGCCGCCGCTACTGCTGTCGCCGGTAGAAGCCGCTGCACTGCTGCTCGAAGAAGAAGCGGAAGAACCCGAAGACGAGCTCGATGATGAGCCCGAGGACGACGAACCCGATGATGAGCTTGACGAGCCTGTGGAAGAACCCGAGGAAGCTGCTGTTCCGGTTGATGCGGTCTCTTTACCTGCGGTTTTGCTTGCAAGTCCGTAAACACCTGCCGTAAGAGCAAGAGCTACTACTATTGCCCAGAAACGAACCCAGCCGTTTGAATGTCTGAGCTTTTTAGCTGCTTTCTCTTCGGGGGTAAGTTCAACTTTTTGTTTTTTAGCCATTGATGTCTCTCCCTTTCATTTATAAAGAAGTGATTTTATTTTTTGATTTATTACTCACCGATTATGTATTCATAATCAATGTAAGCCGTACCCGAAAGTGTTGAAATAGCGACCTTAGCCGACTTGAGGTTAATGAATACCGTATAGGATTCTTTACCCGACTCAACCTTATTTGACGCGTCGTCTATAACCACATCAATCACCGGATTTTGATAAACGAGCTCGATGTCGTTAACAGTAACGCCGGGGAAGTTTGAAACTACTTCGTCAATACCGCCGAGAACGCCGATGCCGTGACCTACGGGACCCTCGTGCGCCTGACCGTCTGCGCCGTCGGTCTGCTCTTTAAGTTCGATATGTACGGTGGTCTTGCCGCCGTTTGTGGACATTGTAGCGCTCTTTACATCGTCTGCCGTGAGCTGCTCAATTCCGCCCGAAAGGCCTGTTGAAGCGGTATTTTCTTTACCGCTGTTTTTGCTGATGAGCCCCTCGGCAATGCCCATAAGGCTGTTTACAAGGTTGCTGCTGAAGTTGTAATCGCGGAGAGTCATGTTCTGATACTTCGGAACATCCTCGGAATTGAGAGCCGCGGATTTGAACTTCTCTACAACGGCCGCCACATCCGAAGCTGCTGCGGGCGATGCTGCGTCTGCGCCCTGTGCGGCATTTCCGCCGGAAGCGCTGTCACCCGAGGCGCTGCTCTGAGAGCCGGACTGCGAAGAACCGTTGCCGCTTGCACTTGTATCCCAATCGGATTTAGTTGCGGGTTGGGTTGTCTGAGCGCTGCTCTGTGCAGGAGCCGCCGACGCCGCGCCTAAAGTTTTGTTGCTTAATGCCATATAGGTTACGCAATAAACAAGTACTACTGCAAGCATCCATGCTATCGCTCTTTCAAAGGTTTTGCCGAATATTTTTCTCTTTTCCTTTTTGCGAGCTTTTTTAGCTTCGATCTCTTCGGGAGTTAACGTGACTTTTTCTTTTTTAGCCATTATTTCTAATCCCCTTTCTGACTGTAACGAGACCATCCGTACTAAGATAGTCAAATACACCTAATAATTTACCGTAAAAACACTTAAATGTCAATGAAATATTTAATTTTTTACTCACAATTTCACAAAAAAGTTATATACGACGCTCTTTACGGCGTAAGTTTTGCCGTATTAAGACAATTTCACGTGTTTTGTCTTTTATCGCCGTGTTTTTTCGCATTTCGGTCTGACCGCAGCCGCGCGCCGAAACGGGCGGCGTTTAATTTTGATTTGATTTCGAGTTGTTTTGATTTTTCGCTTTCGTAAAGCTAAAAGGCGCTCAAAAAAAACGAACGGCTCGGCTGCTGTGCCGATTCGTTCGCTTTTTGCGGCAGAGATTGTGTTGTAATGGAGTTTATCGCGGAAAAGCCGAAAAACGGTCTGCCGAGCCGAGGTTACCCTGCTTTTTTCTTTATATTCAGCGCAATTACCGTTATATCGTCGCAGCGGACGTTGCCCTTTGCCTTTTTTGCGCGGCGGCTGATATTTTTTGCCTCTGCGCTCGCCCTTTTTGCGCCGCCCTTTTGGAGTTCCTCCTTTACCGCGTTGTGGGCGTATTCGTATGCGCCGTCGGACGCTATAATCACCGTGTCGCCGTTTTCAAGCTGTCCCTCGCACGACGAAAATACCGCGTCGCGCAGTATTCCGGCAGGCAGAGCCGCTTTTTTGATTTCAAGCAGCTTGCCGTTTTGCCGACGAATGACGGACGGGGCGGCTCCGGCTTTGTAAAATGCCGCCTTGCCCGTATACAGGTCTATTTTTACTATATCGAGCGTTGCGAGTGACTCCTCGCGCGACTTTAAAAGCAGAGAGGAATTTACAAGCCTTAACGCGCTGTGAAACCCAAAGCCCGCCTTAACAAGCCTTGCCATAAGTCCCGACGCCATAGCCGAATCGAGCGCCGCACGCGGACCCGTACCCATACCGTCCGAGAGAATTACAACGTAATTCCCCCTGCCGTCGTAAAAGCTCTCAAAGGTGTCGCCGCAGAGCTTTTCATTGTCCGCCGGAATCTGCGAAAACGCGCTTTCAACCGAATATGCGGTCTTTTCGCACAGCTTTATGCTTTTGTCGCCTTTAATAACGGGGAGCTCAAATTCCCTGTCGCACGTCTCGCCGACCGTGTCGCGCAGTTCGCCTATATTAAGGGAGGACGGCGCCGCAGAGAAGGTCATTTCGCAGAACATTCTGCCGTTTTTATCTCTGAAGCACGAGACAAATTCAACCTTTACCGAAAACCTGTCCTCGGTATTTTCCCTTATCCGCTCCGCCGTCTTTGCGTCAAAGCTTATGTCGCCGTTAAACTCGTTTTCGAGGTCTCGCAGCATATCGCTTATGCCGCCGAACTGGTCGGCCGTGACAAGGCGCACCTCGTCGATTTTTTTATCCGCCGCCTCGGAAAAGGCGACGCCGAAAAACAGCTTTGAATATGTTTCGGCAAAAGAGGTCTGCCGTATACATCTGTTTGAAAACGGCGACGGGAGCTTATCGCGCGACATCGTGCCGCTCTTTTTCAGCGTATCATACATCTCGTCGAGCGCGGTCTTTGTGTCTCTGAAATTCTGTTCCCAACAAAAATCATATCTGCCGCAGCCGCAGCAAACGGAATTCTGAATTTCTATCATCAGCTTTTCACTGCCGCAATTTTCCATTTCGGAGAGTCTTTTTGAAACGGTGCTCACGGAGCGTTCAATATCGTCCACGGCGTCTCTTGCCGCGCGTATTCTGCGCCTTACTTCATCATTTTCGGCTGAAATATCCGCCGCGGGCTCTTCGGGCAAGAGGAATTTTTCCGCCCTCATAAACAGACTGTTCGGCAAAAACATAAACATCGCGCACGGCAGGAGAACCTCAATCAGCAAAAAGAGTTTTTCGCTGCCGCCGCCCGAAAACATATACGCGGTGAGGAACGATACGAAGAAAGCAGGCGGCACGGCTCTTCTGCCGAGCCCCGAAAAAGCGCCTGCAAGAAGTCCGCCGACGGCAAACGAAGCCGAAACGGCTCCCACGTCTGAGCTTACAGCGACAAGCAAAAACGCAAGCATTCCGCTGACGGCACCGCCCGACTCTTTATAAACCGCGGCGCAAAACATAACGCCGAAAACAATTATCATTCTCGCAGGGGAAACCTCAAATATCGTCACTCCCGACAGCGAGCACAGCAGAAGAAACACAACGCCCGAAACAGCAGCCGCGTCTTTAAGAGACACGCCGCGCACGGGTTTGCCGTTTTTGAAAATATATTGCGCCGTCGAAAAGAAATACGCCGCGGCAAACGCGGTTACGCCCTCGCCGAGATATAAAAGAAACGTCTCCGCGGTAAGTCCGTTTGCGAGCAGAACCGCCATTCCCGACAAAAAACATGAGAGAAACGCTATGCACGACGGCAAAAGTCTTTTCTTTCGCACTTTTTCAAATTCTCTCATAACGCGCGAGAGAACTCCGGCGCACACGCTCGCCGCAATAAGCCTAAGCGACGAAACGCTGTCCTGAGTTAAAATATAGCCTGCCGCCGCACCGAGACCCGACGAGAGTATGTACTTATTTTCAGCCGCCGCGCAAAACGCGACGCCGAACGGCGCCACCGCCGACAAATTGCTCGCCGAGGAAAACAGCATACCGCATACAAAATACGCTATGTGCATAAGTACGGCTTTTACGGGTTCGGGCAAAACGAAATCCTTTCGCAAAACTGCTTGTCCGGTAAAATCGGAATTTCTCAAAAAAATCACCACGCCTTGTTATAATCTGTTTAAAATACGCACTTTAAGAGATTATATCCGAGGCGCGGTGAAATAACCGTCGCTAAATGGGAGCGAAAATATTTTTTTATTCGGTTTAAATATGTTTTTCTGTAACAGTCGCTCGAATTACGGCTCTATGTCAAACGGCTTCTGCGGAATTACAATGGCGCAGATAACGTAAAACAGTATTCCCGGAAAGCCTGCGGTGAACAAAGTCAGCGCCGCATACACGAGACGGACTATTGTGGGGTCCACGTTTATATACTCGGCAAAGCCCGCCAAAACTCCGCAAATCATTTTGTCGGTATTGCTTCTGTAAAGTTTCTTTTTCATAATAAACACTCCTTTTATTATTACACTTTAATATTATATTATCATTTTGCACGGCTTAAATCAATCGTCGGAATTTTTTACCGATAATTCGCCGTTCTTTACGTTTACGGTGTATTCCGCCTTGCCGTCGGTGCTTCGCGCAAGCGACATAAGGTAGCTGTCGCACAGTGATTTTTCATTCAGAGAAGTATCGGACTTAATTACAAATTTGATTTTATCGGGGTCGCTCGGAACATCAATTTCAATATCGCCGAAGCTTTGGTTCACATCGAGCAGTTCCGTAAAAACGGCGGTTTCCGATATTTTTGTGTCGCCTGCCGAGCTTTTGATTTTTCCCGTTCGGGCTGTGAAATCGGATAACTCTATATCTCCCGAAATTGAATTTATCGTAAGCATACCGAGCTTTACTCCGTCTACATTTATATCGCCGTCGTTATTTGAAACCGTTAAAAGCGAAACGCTGTTCGGCAGGTAAACCGTAAGCTCGGCTGTTCCGCGCGTTACGCCGCCGCCGTCCAATATGATTTTATCGTCGGACAAATTGAGTTTTGCGCCGCCGCCTTTCGCTTGTTGTAGGACGCATCTTACCTCTGCACCGTCGGAGGTCTTAATTTTAATATCGCCGTACACCGCGGAAATTTCAAGCGCCGACCCCGACGGAATCATTGACTTTTCTGTTTGCGACTCGTTTACCGTCTGCCCCTTGTCAAAATCTATATTCGGGAAACGCTCTTCGACAAACTCCTCAAACGTATCGCCCGAGGCTATGCGCCTTACCGCGTCCGCGCCGAGATAAGCGCCGAAGCAGACCGCAAGTATAAATCCGACGATAAAGATTATCGCCGCGGCTATCATACCTTTTATAAGGCCGTCTTTCTTTTTCTTCATATTTTTTGCCCCCTTACAAATCGGCTTTGCGCCACGACAGCTTTAAAAACCACGTCATAAAAAGGAACAGGAAAAGTCCTGCCGCAAAGAGCATAAGTCCCACGGAAAATATAAATACGAACGCCGCGGGCGAAGCCGTTATTGCACCCGTAACTCCGGCAAAGGCAATACACGCAAAAAAGCCTATCATCATGGTTATGCTTGACGGATACGCGCCTAACGCCGCAAAAACTCCGACGAAAAAGAGAATTGACCACAGCACGTGATTTCGCCGAGGGTCGCCCTTTTCCGTGCCGTAATAACTGCCGTCCCGAGCGTTTGGAGCACCTTGGGAGGCGCCTATTACATCGGAATATTTTGTTTCGTATCTCGGGTTGCCGTTTTGACCCGCGCCGTATGCGGCGGTATTTTTCGGCTCGTCTCTGAGGTACTGCGCGGCACAGCTCTTGGGGTCGCCGAGCTCCGAGCAAATCTGCTCTTCGCTTTTGCCCTCGCTCGCGCCGACGGAAAAGTGCTCTTCAAAGTCGGCTATTATATCGTCGCGCTCATCTGCGGGCAAAACGCCGAGCAGGTTATAAAGCTGTTGTAAAAATTCGGTCTTAGTCACCGTTTTCACCTCCTAATAAAGTAGACACACTCTTTGTAAAATCCTTCCATTCGTTTTCCAAAAGGCGTTGTGTGTCATACCCCTTTTGAGTCAGACGGTAGTATTTTCGCGCAGGACCCGAGGTGGATTCGCGAAGATACACTTCAAAATACCCCTCGGCTCTGAGCCTTTTAAGAAGAGGGTATATAGTGCCCTCTGAAATGTCTATCTGTTTACCGACGGTGTCCGCAAGCTCATAGCCGTACTTGTCGCCCTGCTTTAAAAGCGACAGAACGCAAAGCTCCAGAACACCCTTTTTAAATTGTGTGTTCATTATACTCTCCTTTCCGACGGAGTTGTGAAACACCGATATTTTGCCGCAAAGCCCGAAATACAAAAACACGCTTTTCGGTACGGCTTTCTCGTCTTTTCGATTGCATTATAACACCCACTACCTTGCAATGCAATATACTTTGTGATATTTAATAATTTCTTAACATTTACGGACAGCCGTACAAACAGGGGAAACGGCAAGCACCCACAGGATAGGCAGGGAAAAAATCGCCGCAGGGCAAAACCCTCGCGAACGACAAAAAAAGAGCCGTAAAACAAAGGTTAAAAATTATCAACCGATGTTTTACAGCTCTTTTAAAATTTCCGTGCGATGTTAAATCAGCTTCGCGTTATCAGTGACGATCCGAGCGATGCGGTCTTCTGCCGAAGTCGCGTCTGCCGCCTCTGCGCTGATTTTCTTCGGAGAGGTCGTTTTCGGGGGTAAGACCCTCAACCTCGATAAGCGCTTCGCGACGGGAGAGATTAAGTCTGCCCTGCTCGTCCTTCGGGAGAACCTTGACGATTATTTCGTCGCCGACATTTACAACGTCCTCAACCTTTTCGGTGCGCTTAACGTCAAGCTGGCTGATGTGAACCATACCCTCAACGCCGGGTACTATTTCAACAAATGCGCCGAAGCTCATAAGACGGGTAACAATTCCCTTGTAAATCGCGCCGACCTCGGGGCCGTTTGCTATTGTATCGACAATGAAGATTGCTTTCTTTGCATTGTCAAGGTCAAGAGCGGAAACAAATACCTGACCCTCTTCGCTGACGTCAACCTTGCAGTCGCACTCGGCGCAAATCTTCTGGATTACCTTGCCCTGCTTGCCTATTACGTCGCCTATTCTGTCGGGGTCAATCTTTGTGGTGAGCATCTTGGGCGCCCACTTTGAAAGCTCCTTGCGCGGCTCGCTTATAACGGGAAGCATTATTTCGTCAAGTATATAATTTCTTGCTTTATGCGTCTTTGCAAACGCCTCTTTGATTATTGCGGGAGTAAGGCCGTGAACCTTAAGGTCCATCTGAATTGCGGTTATGCCCTTTTTGGTACCTGCAACCTTGAAGTCCATATCGCCGTAGAAGTCCTCAAGGCCCTGAATATCAACCATGGTCATAAAGTCGCCGTAAACGCCCTCGTCACCGGTGATAAGTCCGCAGGAAATACCTGCTACGGGAGCCTTTATCGGAACGCCTGCCGCCATAAGTGCAAGTGTGCTGCCGCAGACAGAGCCCTGTGAAGTAGAGCCGTTTGATGAGAGAACCTCGGATACTACGCGGATTGCATAGGGGAATTCCTCAACCGACGGTATAACGGGCAGAAGAGCCTTTTCGGCAAGTGCGCCGTGACCGATTTCACGTCTGCCGGGACCTCTTGAGGGCTTTGTTTCGCCTACGGAGTATGACGGGAAGTTGTAGTGATGGATATATCTCTTTTCCTTCTGCTCGTCAAGTCCGTCAAGCTGCTGGCAGTCGCTCATGGAGCCGAGTGTGGCAACCGAGAGAACCTGAGTCTGACCTCTGGTGAAAAGTCCCGAGCCGTGCGCTCTTGCGAGGAGGTCGATTTCGGCGTTGAGCGGACGAATCTCGTCTATGCCTCTGCCGTCAACTCTCTTGTGCTCATCCTTGAGCCAGGAGCGAACAACGTGCTTCTGAACAAGATACATAATCTCTTCAATCTTGCCCTCGTTGCCCTCAAACTTCTCGTCGAATTTCTCGTGAACAGCCTCATATATCGGCAAAAGAGCCTCGTCGCGAACGAGTTTATCGTCGGTATCAAGAGCCTTTTTAACGTCCTCTATGCAGAAGTCCTCAATCTCTTTCATTATTTCGGGATCGGGGTCGGAGGATTCGTAAGCAAATTTCGGCTTGCCTATTTCGTCTACTATGCCCTGAATGAATTTTACAATTTTTTTGTTTTCCTCATGGCCTGCCATAATGCAGTCAAACATAAGGTCGTCGGAAATCTCGTTGCCGCCGGCTTCAATCATAGCCACAAGGTCGGCTGTTGAAGCAACGGTGAGATTAAGGTCGGTCTTTGCTCTCTGCTCGAGAGTCGGGTTCAATACGATTTCGCCGTCAACAAGACCGACGTTTACGCCGGAAATCGGGCCGTCCCACGGGATATCGGAAATTGCGATAGCGGTTGAAACGCCTATCATTGCGGCAATTTCGGGGCTGCAATCGGGGTCAACCGACATAACGGTTGCAACTACCGAGCAGTCATTGCGGAGATCCTTCGGGAAAAGCGGACGGATGGGGCGGTCTATACATCTTGATGTGAGAATCGCCTTTTCGCTTGCTCTGCCCTCGCGGCGCTGGAATGAGCCGGGGATTCTGCCGACGGAATACATTTTTTCCTCATAATCGACTGAGAGCGGGAAGAAATCAACGCCCTCTCTCGGCTTTGCCGAAGCCGTAACGGTGCAAAGCACGTTTGTGTCGCCGTAACGAACCATTACCGACGCATTTGCAAGTCCTGCCATTTTGCCGGTCTCAACAGAGAGCTTTCTGCCGGCAAATTCGGTTTCCCAAACCTTGAAGTTTTTGAAAAACATCTTTTTACCTCTTTTTCTTGAATTTCCGAGAGGCACTTCCGGTTTTAGCAATAAATGCGACCTTTAACACAAAAAATTTAAAGATTCCATTTACCGCTAAAGCATCGGATAAACGCCCCGTCGGATTGTTTTTTATACGCCTTTTACGCCTGCCGTAAAAAGCAATTCAAGGCAAGCGGTAAAAAACCGCTTGCCTTAAGCGCGAAATTATTTACGAAGACCGAGCTTCTGAACGATTGCACGGTATCTTTCGATATCGGTTTTCTGAAGGTATGCGAGGAGGTTACGTCTGTGACCTACCATTTTAAGAAGGCCTCTTCTTGAATGATGGTCCTTGTGATGCTCCTTGAGATGCTCGGTGAGGTCGTTGATTCTCTTGGTGAGAACAGCGATTTGAACCTCCGGTGAACCGGTGTCGCCCTCGTGAGTGGCATACTCTTTCATAATAGCCTGTTTTTCTGCCTGTGTCATTTTTTTCACCTCATTATGATATTTCGCTTCGTCCGTCACAGTCAGAGGACAGGTGAACACCGGAAGAACTCGGTTTACGCCAAAGACCGTGCCGTCGAAACAGCGAGAGTATTATATACCGTATGCGGCGTTTTGTCAATAGCGCCTTTTCACGGCAACATAACCGAATTATTTTATGACGTCCTTGCCGCCCATATACATTCTGAGCGGTTCGGGTATACGCACCGAGCCGTCCTCGTTCAGATTGTTTTCGAGGAAGGCTATGAGCATTCTCGGCGGAGCAACGACGGTATTATTAAGAGTATGTGCAAAATAATTGCCGTTTTCGCCCTTTATTCTTATGCCGAGTCTTCTCGCCTGAGCATCGCCGAGGTTTGAGCATGAACCGACCTCAAAATACTTCTTCTGACGCGGTGACCACGCTTCTACGTCAAGGCTTCTGACCTTTAAATCGGCAAGATCGCCGGAGCAGCACTCAAGAGTACGTACCGGAATGTCGAGCGAGCGGAAGAAGTCAACCGTGTTGTTCCAGAGCTTATCGTACCACATATCGCTGTCCTCGGGCTTGCAGACTACTACCATTTCCTGCTTTTCAAACTGGTGTATGCGGTAGACGCCTCTCTCCTCTATGCCGTGCGCGCCGACCTCTTTGCGGAAGCAGGGCGAATAGCTTGTGAGGGTCTTGGGAAGCTCCGATTCGGGAGTTATCGTGTCTATGAACTTACCTATCATGGAGTGCTCCGACGTACCTATAAGGTAGAGATCCTCACCCTCTATTTTATACATCATATTTTCCATTTCGGAGAAGCTCATAACGCCGTTGACAACATTTCCTCTTATCATAAACGGCGGAACGTAATAGGTAAATCCGCGGTCTATCATAAAGTCGCGGGCATATGAGAGTACCGCGGAATGAAGCCTTGCGATGTCTCCGCAGAGATAATAGAAGCCGTTGCCGCTCGTCTTTCTTGCGGAATCAAGGTCTATGCCGTGGAGCTTTTCCATAATGTCTACGTGATAGGGAATCTCAAACGGCGGAACATACGGCTCGCCGAAGCGCTGGAGCTCTACGTTTTCGCTGTCGTCCTTGCCTATCGGGACGTCGTCGCCGATGATGTTGGGTATAACCATCATTCTCTTTTTGATTTCGGCAGAGAGCGTCTCCTCGTTGCCCTCGAGCTTTTCGAGCTCTTTTGCAAGAAGCGATACCTTTTGCTTGGTCTTTTCCGCCTCTTCGCGCAGACCCTTTGCCATAAGGCCGCCTATCTCCTTGCTTATCTTGTTCCTTGAGGCGCGAAGCTCGTCCGCCCTCTGTTTTGACTCACGGAACTTTTTGTCAAGCTCTATTACTTCGTCTACAAGTACGAGCTTTTCCTCCTGAAATTTCTTTTTGATGTTCTCTTTTACGAGATCCGGATTTTCTCTTACGAGCTTAATATCAAGCATTTTTCTTCCTCCGAAAAATTAAAATTCAAATTATTCAAGCGCCTCGAGCTGCTTTGCAAGCTTTTTAAGATCCTCTTTGCCGAAGAACTCTATCTCTATGCTGCCGCCCGAACCTTTGCCGTTGTATATTCTGACCTTGCGTGCCAAAACTCCCGACAACGCAAGCTCTGCCTCGTCGTAAAAGGTGTCGCGTTTTTTCTTTCTCTTTACCGCCGCCGTGCCTGTTTTGCCGGCTTTTTTGGCAAGGCGCTCCGTCTCGCGGACGGATATGCCGTTTTTGACTATCATATCGGCGATATTTTTCATATCGGCTTCGTTTTCGACGGACAACAACGCTCTCGCGTGACCCATTGAAATTTTACCGTCCTTTAAAAGGGCGCTGACGCTGTCGGGCAGATTTAAAAGCCTGAGCGAATTTGTAACCGCCGTACGTGACTTGCCTATGCGCTGAGCCGCCTGCTCCTGAGTAAAGCCGAAAGTGTCGATAAGAGTTTTAAGCCCCTCGGCCTCCTCAACGGCATTGAGGTTTTCACGCTGCAAATTTTCGATAAGAGCAAATATGCTCTCTTCTTCGTCGGTCATTTCCCTGACCGTTACGGGAACCTCTGTGAGCCCCGCAAGTCTTGCCGCGCGGAAACGGCGTTCACCCGCAACAAGACGGTAGCTGCCGTCGGGCATGGGTCTTACCAAAAGCGGCTGTAAAACTCCGTGTTCCCTTATGCTGTCCGCAAGCTCCGAAAGAGATTCTTCATCGAAGGTCTTTCTCGGCTGGCCGCGGTTCGGCTCAATATCGTTTATCGAAAGCGTCGCCTTATCTCCGAGCTCGTCGTCCATGGTGTTTGACTGCATAAGAGCCTCAAAGCCCTTGCCGAGCCCGCCTTTTCTGGCTGCCATTTTATTTCCTCCCCTGTTTTGAGGCGTTGTATTTTTCAACGTCCTTTTGATTTTCGGTCTCAAAGAGACTTTTCTGCATATATGAAATTACGACGTCCTTTTCATCGTTTCTCGCGACTATTACGTAAACGTCCATATATTCCCAAACAGTTTCGCGCTTGCCTATTTCGCTCTGTATCTCTATTCCGTCGGGGCCGTAGATGCCGCGGAAAATCGTGACGGCGTTCTGATATGAAATTCCGTCGGACGAAGACACCACATACTGCATTTCGACAAGCTGATTACTCGTATTAAAGATGTAATAAACCACCCTGTCAAGTCCGTTTTTGAACTCCTGCACCTTTACGTTCTCGGTCAAAAACATCTTATCGTTTCTGGCGTATACCTGAGCCGCCTTGCCTATGGCAAGCTGAACCTGATCGGTCGTCATACCCATCTGCACGCCGACAAAGGTGAATTTGTCGGGCGAAAGAGTCAGCTCCTCTTTTTGAGCCTGAGTGACGGACGCTTTTTCACTCGTCACGCCGGACGGTTCAAAGGTGCGCGTTTTTCCGCACGAAGTCAAAAAAAGCGACACCGCAAGTATGAGAGCCGATATAAATGCGATAGTTTTCCTCATCAATTTTCCCTCGCTTGCTTTTTAAGAAATTCCTCCGCAAAATCCGCATACGCCGCCGCTCCCTTTGAATTTCTGTCGTAATACATTACCGGTTCGCCGAAGCTCGGAGCCTCGGAGAGCCTGACGTTTCGCGGTATGGTGGATTTATACACCTTCTGCGGAAAGAACTTTTTGACTTCGGCAACCACCTGAGACGTCAAATTCAGTCTGCCGTCGTACATCGTGAGCAAAACGCCCTCAAGCTCTATCGACGGGTTATAGAGTCTTTTTATCTGACGGACGGTGGACATAAGCTGCGCAAGGCCCTCAAGCGCGTAGTATTCGCACTGTATCGGCACCAAAAATGTGTCGCTCGCGCAGAGCGCGTTTATTGTTATTATGCCGAGTGACGGCGGACAGTCGAGAAAAATATAATCGTAATTCTCCCAGACATCGGCGAGGGCTTTTTTGAGAAGGCTCTCACGCGAGTCCATTCCAATCATTTCGACCTCGGCGCCGGCAAGGTTCATATCGGACGGCAGCAAATCGACATTTCGGAATTTGGTTTTTACTACCACATCCGAAGCCTTTACGCCGTTTATAAGCATATCGTATGTTGAATTTTCAATACTTCGCTTGCTTATGCCGTAACCGCTCGTGGAGTTGCCCTGCGGATCTATATCGGCGAGCAAAACACGTTTGCCGAGAGCGCCGACCGCGGCAGAGAGGTTGACGGCCGTGGTGGTTTTGCCTACGCCGCCCTTTTGGTTTATCACGGAAATGGTCTTTGCCATACCTTATTTATCACTCCTGTTTCAGAGGTCATCATAGCCTTTTTTGAAATACTATTAAAAGTATATCACAAACGGCGCCCAATTCAAAGAACAATTTTATTATTCGGCTCAAATTTCATTGATTTTTTTGCGGCGTCGATTGTTTCACGTGGAACATTACTTGCTTTGTGAAAGCTTGATTTCGATGTTTCACGTGAAACATCGAAAAAGCGCGATTCATGTGCGAAACGCCGTCGGATTTACTTATGCTTGCAAACCGATACGCATTATATAAGTAAGCCGCCTATTCTCCTCAAGACATACCCCCGGTGCTCATTAAAAAAGGCAAAGCAAAACGGCGACCTGAAGGCCGCCGCTCTGCTTGTGGATGTGGGGTGTGAAAGAGAAGGATATGGGTATTTAAAATGCGGAACGGCAGGGGTAGCACCGTTCGGCGCATTTTACAAAGGTTGTCAGACGGCTTCGCCGTCTCCGGGCAGAGAAATTCTTATTTGCTCTATTTTCGGAATACGCACGGTGTACTCTACGTACTCCTCGGTTTCGCTCTTGGCGGCGTCCGCGTCGATACCTGCCCTGCGTATCGCCTCCACCGCGTGGTTGAGAGTATTTATAAACACTCTTATGTCGCGTATGCCTTTTATCGGATTTTGCTTCTTTTTGCGATTCAGCATTTGCTCTATCAGGCGCTCGCTTTCCTGCACATTTAAGTGCCGGTCGATGATAATGCCGAGCGCCCTCTCGCGCTGAACGTCGTTTTCGAGAGACAGCAATGCTCTCGCGTGGCGTTCCGTAAGCCCGGCTTTTTCAATTTCGTATCGCATTTCTTCGGGGAGCCGCAAAAGTCTGAGCTTATTTGAAAGCGTTGACTGCGCCCTGCCGAGCTTTTTTGCCACCTCCTCCTGGCTCATTGAATATTCGTCAATAAGTCTTTCTATGGCCTCCGCCTCTTCAAAGAAGTCAAGGTCGCGCCGCTGCAGATTTTCTATCAGAGATAACACGGCAGAACTTTTAGAGTCGGCGTCTATCTCGATAGCCGGAATTTTTGTAAGTCCGACGAGCCTTGCCGCACGGAGTCTGCGCTCGCCGGCAACCAGTTCAAACTTCACGTTTTTACCGTCCGCTCTTCTGCGAACCGTTACGGGTTGAAGTATACCGTTTTGCCGTATGCTTTGCGCAAGACCCTCAAGCTCGTCGTAATCAAACCGTTTTCTCGGTTGATTGGGGTTCGGCAAAATGCTGTCCTGCGGCAGCAATAATACCTGCGCCGTAGTTTTGATTTTGTCTTTTGACTTCAAAAAAATCACCTCCGCAGTGCTTGTCCTTGCTTAAAGAATAGCACCGCAAAGGCGTTTTTGTAAAGAAAATTCGTTCGCCGAAAATCGCGTATCGGCGCGGTTAAAATTCATTATCCCAAAGGATTTTTAGAAATTTTTGCCGAAGGGCGAGGATATTTTGGCGGAGTTTGCGATATTTTTTTAATAATTATTATTCTTCTCTTTGTGTTTTCGACCAAATCAAACACATTGTCCGACTCGATTTTGCCGCCGAGAGTGCGAAGAGCGCCCGAGGACGAAGAAATTTCATCATCGGAAAATGCCGATTTCATAGAAATAAAAGAGCCGCCCTTTTTAATAAAAGGTATGCAGTATTCGCAAAGGACGGGGAGAGACGCCACAGCCCTTGCCGTTGCGAAGTCGAATTTTTCACGGTACAGCGGGTCATTTCCCGCCTCTTCCGCGCGGCGGTGCAAAATGTGCCCGTTTAAGCCGACCTCCGAGAGGACGCTTTCGATAAAGGCAAGCTTTTTGCCCGTCCCGTCAAGGAAGGTGACGTCAAGGTCGGGCCTTGCAAGAAGTATCACAAGTCCCGGAAAACCCGCACCCGTGCCGACGTCAATAAGCCTTGCGCCCTCTTTGAAATCGGCATATTTAAATACGGAAAGGCAGTCGGCAAAGTGCTTTACCGTCATATCGTCCGGTTCGGTTATCGCCGTCAGATTAAACTGTTTGTTGGTTTCAAAAAGCAGTTCGGCGTAGGTATCAAATCTATTAAAGGCGTCGTCGGTGATTTTAACGTCCATATTTTCGGTGATTTTGTAAAGCAAAGCTCTGTTTAACATTATTTGCCCTCCTTGGCAAGGTAAATAAGCAAAACCGATATGTCGGCAGGCGAAACACCGCTTATTCTTGAAGCCTGACCCACATTCATGGGCCGTATTTCAGAAAGCTTTTCTCGTGCCTCAAGCCGCAGTCCGTCTATCTTGTTATAATCGGTTTCGGGCGGAATAACTTTCACCTCGAGACGGCGCATTTCGTTTATCTGTGCCGTCTGGCGCACAATATAGCCCTCATATTTAAGCTCAATTTCAACCTGCTCGAATATTTCACGCGGAATATCGGGTCGATTTAAGTCGAACGGGGTCAAATCGTCATATGTTATCTGCGGACGCTTTAAAAGCTCTGCCTCTTTAACGCCGCGCGGCAAGGGAGATGTTCCACGTGAAACAAGCATCTGCTGAAGCTCGTCGGTCAGGGGAATCGAAGTTTCTTCTATCCTTTTGCGCTCCTCCTTTATCATTTTCTGCTTTTTAAGGAGCCTTTGGTATTTTTCTTCGGGGACAAGTCCGATTTCGTAGCCGAGAGGCGTCAGGCGCATATCGGCATTATCCTGCCTCAGCAAAAGTCTGTATTCCGAACGCGAGGTCATCATTCTGTACGGGTCGGAGCAGCCCTTTGTCACAAGGTCGTCTATCAGCGTGCCTATATACGATGAAGCGCGGTCAAGTATAAAAGCATCTTTTCCCTGAGCCTTTCGCGCGGCATTTATGCCGGCTATAAGCCCCTGCGCCGCCGCCTCCTCGTAACCGGAAGAGCCGTTGAACTGCCCTGCGCCGAAAAGCCCGTCAAGGTCGAGAAATTCGAGCGACGGTTTGAGCGCGAGCGGATCTACGCAATCATATTCGATAGCATAAGCGGTTCTCATAACCTCAACGTGTTCGAGACCCTTTATCGTTCTCAAAAATTTTAACTGAACCGCCTCGGGGAGAGATGACGACATACCCTGTAAATATAATTCCTCCGTGTCGAGTCCGCACGGCTCAACAAACAGCTGATGGCGTTTTTTATCGGGGAAGTGCATTATTTTGTCTTCAAAGCTCGGGCAGTAGCGCGGCCCTACGCCGTGAATTTTTCCGCTGTAAAGCGGCGAATACTGTATGTTATCGAGGATAACCTTTTTTGTTTCGTCATTTGTATACGCTATATAACACGCGGCTTTGTTTACGGGCGGAGTGTCGGTATCAAATGAAAACGGGGTAGTTGTTTCGTCGCCCTCCTGCTTTTCAAGCACCGAAAAATCCACGCTGCGGCGATTTACGCGCGAGGGAGTGCCCGTTTTAAACCGTCTGAGCGGAATTTTCATATTATAAAGCACCTTTGAAAGCTCGTTTGCCGGGAACATTCCGTCGGGGCCGCTCTCGTAAGAGACGTCGCCTATGTAAACTCTGCCGCCCAAAAAAGTACCGGTGGCAAGAACGACGCATTTTGCGCTGTAAATTGCCTCAAGTCTTGTCTTTAATCTCCAAAGACCGTCCTTGCCGCGTGAGAGATCGACTATTTCCGCCTGCTTGACGTCAAGGTTTTCCTGAAGCTCCAACACGTGCTTCATATATTTTGAATACTCTCTGCGGTCAATCTGCGCGCGCAGAGAATGAACCGCCGGACCTTTTCCGCGATTGAGCATACGCGACTGTATCTCGTTTTTGTCGGCAGCCTTGCCCATTTCGCCGCCGAGAGCGTCTATTTCTCTTACAAGATGTCCTTTTGAAGTGCCGCCTATCGACGGATTGCACGGCATATTGCCTATCCAATCGAGGTTTATGGTAAAAACTATTGTTTTCGAACCGAGCCGAGCCGAAGCAAGACCTGCCTCGATACCGGCGTGACCGGCGCCTATAACGGCAACATCATATTCTTTTGCAAAATATTCCATCTTTTATCTCCATTATTTACCAACACAGAACTGTGAAAAAATCTCGTTTACAACGCTTTCCGTGGCTTTTTCGCCCGTCAGAACCATAAGATTTTCTATTGCGGAGTCTATGCAGACCTGAATTGCGTCCCTTGTGACGCCTGTATTTATGGCATCTTCCGCTTCGCAGAGCGCCGAATACGCTTTTTCGCAGCAGGACAGCTGTCTTTCGTTCATCAAAAGAGCCGCGGTCGTGTCGAAATTTGTCGTTCCGAGGATTTTTTCGATTGTCTCGCGAAGAGAGTCGAGCCCCGAATTTTCCTTTGCGGATATATAAACGACGTTTTCGAAGTTGCGTTTTATCTCATCTTCGTCGATTTTTTGCTCTAAATCCGTCTTGTTGATAACGGCAAGACGGTTTTTGCCGGAGCACAGGTCAAAAATCTCCCTGTCCTCATCGGAGAGCGCACAGGACGAGTCAAACACGGCAATAATTAGCTTTGCCGCGGCAATCTTTTTTTTGGCGCGCTCAACGCCTATGCTCTCTACGGCGTCGTCGGTCTCGCGAAGTCCCGCCGTGTCGGCAAGGCGCAAGGTCACGTTGCCTATCGTAACGGTTTCCTCAACTATATCGCGAGTTGTGCCGGCAACCGACGTGACTATGGATTTTTCGGTTCCCGTAAGCATATTCATAAGGGTTGATTTGCCGACGTTCGGTCTGCCGACTATCGCCGTTTCGGTTCCCTCGGTTATCGCCTGACCTGCGTCAAAGCGGTTTAAAAGCTCTTTAAGAGAAGCCTTTGATGAGGAAACTGCGTCTAAAATGCTCTCGTCCGTGAGGTCCTCAATGTCGTCGTCGGGGTAATCCACCCACGCCGCAAGAGCCGCGTTTATCTTTAAAAGAACGTCGGTAATTTTGTGTATTTCTTTGTAAAGGGCACCCTCAAGCGCCGAAAAAGCGGCTTCGCCCGCCTCTTTGCCGTGAGCCGAAATAATGCCCATAACAGCCTCGGCTTTGGTAAGGTCGGTCTTTCCGTTTAAAAACGCACGCTTTGTAAACTCGCCCGGTTCTGCCGGAACCGCACCGTTTTTGAGTGCCGCTCTTAATACCTGTTTTGTTATATAAAGTCCGCCGTGGCAGGAAATTTCCACAACGTCCTCGCCCGTGTAGCTCTTGGGCGCTCTGAATACGAGCGCAACCGCCTCGTCAATGGGTTTTCCGTCCGAAAATACCTTTCCGAACGCCGCTCTGTAGCCGCTCAGTTTTTTTAATTCGATACCTTGTACGGTTTTGAAGATGCTATCGGCTACATTCAGGGCGTTTTCACCCGAAATTCTGACTATTCCTATGCCTCCTGCGGCAAGACCTGTTGAAATAGCCGCGATTGTACTCATAAAATCACCACTTCTACCCGTTTTGTTCCGTATTTTACGGCTTAAATTACCGCTTAAAGCGAGAGTAAAATCCGAATTATGACCCTAAAATACGGAATGTTATTTAAAACACAGCTTTTATATTTTGTAAAACAAAAGCACCGAAACATGCTGTCCGCATATCCGGTGCTCTCTAAATCTGATTTTTTGTTTCGTTAGCGAAGTTTTCGACAAAAATGCGGTTCAAATGTCTAAAACTCTTTCGATAATGAAGAAAAGTCGGGATTATTCCTCGGTATTTTTCTTAATTTCGATTTTTCCGTAAACCGAAACGCCTGCAACGTCGTTCTTCTGTTCACGGTCCGGAGCTACCTGCGGAACATACGGCTCGCGCTTGAGTCTGCGGTCGTTTCTGCCGCCGCGGCCTCTGCGATAATTTCTGTCGCCGTAACTTCCCTTGCCGCCGTTTTCGGGAGCAATTACAACTCTGCGGTCAAGGTCCTGACCTACCGAGAACGAAGTGGCACCCTCAACCTCTTGAACGGCAGTGTGAATAATTCTGCGCTCATAGGGGTTCATCGGCTCAAGAGTTATGTTTCTGCCTGTACGAACCGCTCTTGCAGCGTCCTTTTTGGCAAGAGAAATAAGTGCACCCTTGCGCTTTTCGCGGTAATTGCCGACATTTATCGAAACGCGCTTATAGCCCGAAACACCGCGGTTTGCAACCATTCTTGCAAGGTACTGTATAGCATCGAGAGTCTCGCCGCGTCTGCCGATTACTATACCGTAATCATCGCCGCAGTCAATCTCAAAGACAATCTCTTCGTCGTCTGCAAAGGTCTTTACATTGCATTCGGGAAGCCCGAGACCCTTGACAATTTCCGCTATATAAGAAGCGGTTTTTTCGTATTCGTTTGTCTCTTTTAAAGAAGCCTTTTTCTCCTCTTCGGTCTTTTCTGCTTTTTCGACCTTACGGGTATCTTCCTTTTTGGCTTCCTTTTTTCTGTCATCGGCCTTTTTGGGAGCCGAAGCGGGTTTTTTGTACGGTTTCTTTTCGGAAACGGGTTTTTCCTTTTTCTCGGGAACGTCAACCCAAACCTTTACTTCGGCAGGTTTACCGCCGAAAATACCGAAGGTCTTTTTCTGCGGCATCTGCAAAACTTCTATATTGTATTCGTCGTCCTCTGTAAGACCGAGCTCCAAAAGGGCGGCGGCTTTAGCGTCCTCTATGGTGGACGCGGATTTAACCGATTCTTTAATCATATATATACACCATTCTTTTTTAAGATTTCATCTCAACCATTTTTTTGATATTAGCCTCTTTAGAGCGGCGTTCAACGGTCTCTTCGACCATAAGCCTTGCGAGAACCTTTTGCGGGCTGTGAGTCAGGTTGAGAACTACCATCTGAGCAAATGAAACGATGGTAGAAAGAATTACGTAAATGCCGACAACGGTCGGGAAGAGAAATGCAAAATAAATCTGCATGGCGGGCGTAAAGAGCATCATACAGCCCATTGTCGGATTTTTTGACATTTCGGGGTTTAACTTTTTCTGACGGATAAGCGAATAAATGCTCATGGCGAGCGATAAAACGCCGGTTATAATGGGTATTGCCCAATATACGTCAAAAACCTTGACGCTCGGGGTGTGCGAAAGGTCAAGACCGAAAACCGTAAATCTCTGTAAGAATAAATCAACCTTTGATATCATCTCGGGAGTGAGACCGGCTACGGAATTGCGAATATCGTTCCAATGCTGAAGGGCATAGAGCTCTATTCTGAACGAAGCACCCTTAGCCTCGGTATCGGTAAGCAGAGGCATAACCGCCTCTTTAATGGAAGTGAGCACATCGCCCCTTATATTTAAAACCATTGAGAAGGGGTGGTAGTTGACCTGGAAAAGACCGGTCATAACTATAAGCTGTATAATCATCGGCATACAGCCGCCGCCCATGGCGCTGAAGCCCTCGCGGCCGTAGAGGTTTTGTGTTTCCTCCTGAATTTTCTGCTGATTGCCCTCGTATTTTTTCTGAATACGTCTGAGCTTCGGCTGAAGCCTTGCCTGCTTTGCCTGAGCCTTCTGCTGTTTTATCGACGACGGAAGAAGGCACAGCTTTACGATAATCATAAGACAAACTATCGAGAGAAGATAGTTGTCGGTGAGCGCGTAAAACAGGGAAATTACAAAGCCGAAAGGAATTCCGAGAATTTCGTATATTTTACTTGTGTTCATTAAATTCCTCCGAAGGGAGTAAAAGCTTAATTAAACTTAGCCCTTTTTCTTATTTCGTTTTTCCGGAACAGGGTCAATTCCTCCCGGAAACAGAGGATTGCACCTTAAAAGACGCCATACTGCGAGTAAACCGCCGCGGACAATTCCGAATCGCTCAATAGCCGTAACGGCATATTGCGAGCAGGTTGGGTAATATCTGCATCTCGGCGGAAAAAGCGGGGAGATCTTACGCTGATAAAATTTTATCATTTTAATGGCAAGCTCTTTCATTTCTTTATGGCTCCCGCTTTTAGGAGTTGTTCTGTCAAGACCTTTTGAATATCGGTACTCTTCAGGTATTTTGTTTTGCCTCGCGCAACAAAAACAAAATCCCAGTTTCCGCAAATACTTTCTTCAACAGCCGCATACGCCGCTCTGATAATTCTCTTTGAGCGGTTTCTCTGTACGGCGTTGCCGGTCTTTTTGCTTACGGTTATACCTATACGACAAATTCCCGCACGGTTTTTTAAGAAATAAACAACCAGTGCAGGATCCGTATAAACTTTTCCTCTGCCGTAGAGGCGTCGGAAATCACAGTTACGATTAAGTGTTACCGTATTTTTCAAAATGCTTACCTTTTAATAAGATAACTGCTTTCTGCCCTTAGCGCGGCGTCTTGCAAGCACTTTTCTGCCGTTTTTGGTGGCCATTCTTTTTCTGAAACCGTGTTCCATCTTGCGATGGCGTTTCTTAGGCTGATAAGTTCTAAGCATTATTTTTTTCGCTCCTTTACTCTGAAATAATCTGCGAGAAGTTATTATATACTAAAATCCGGCTTGTTGTCAACTTTTTTTTAATATTATAAGCCCCTTTTGCCGCCCTTATATATATACATTTATAAATATAGCATTTATTTTAATAAATTATTGAAAAAATATTAAAAATGTGCTAATATACATATTGTGCGAATTATTGCCTGTAAGCGCCGTTATTTAATTTTACGGTTTTTATGTGTCAATACTTTAAAAGCACCTAAAATGTTAAAATAATCCGATTATACCGCTGTAACAGTAAATTTGATATTTTTTTATTTTGTTTTCGGAGTGTGAAAATATGGACTCGTTTTCCGAGATATGGTCTGCGGCGTGCGATTATATGAAAAACGCGCTTAATGTCAGCGAAGTTGCGTTTAATTTGTGGATTTCGCCGCTTGTTCCCGAGAGCTTTGACGGGCAGACCGCAAAATTTACCTGCCCCACGGCATATAAAATACAGATAATCACCGCAAGATACGACGCCACCATCAAAGAAGCTTTGACGGCTGTTATGGGTTTTGACGATATAGAGGTAATTTACCTTTATAAGCCCGAAAAGACCGACGATGATGAAAAAGAGCAAAATACCGAAAAAAATCATATTTCTTCGCGTGACAGCTCAAGCACGTTTGAAAATTTCATAGTCGGCTCGACAAATAAATTTGCCTATGCCACGGCTCTCAACGCAGCCGAAAATCCGGGCGAAGAATATAATCCCCTTTTTATCTACGGCAAGAGCGGACTCGGCAAAACACACCTTTTAAAAGCCATCAAAAACCGTATGCTCGAAAAAAATCCGTCGGCAAACGTGCTTTATACCACAAGTGAAAATTTCACAAACGACCTTATTTATTATCTCGGCAAAAAAAATATGGGCGAATTTCACGACAAATACAGAAACGTCGACGCGCTTTTAATAGACGATATTCAGTTTATAGCAAATAAAAAGAGCACCGAAGAGGAATTTTTCCACACCTTCAATGCTTTAACCGAAGTCAACAAGCAAATTGTTTTGACGTCGGATAATCCGCCCGACGAAATACCCACTCTTCAGGACAGGCTTAAAACCCGTTTCACCTGGGGAATGATGGCGGATATTACTCCGCCCGACCTTGAAACAAGAATGGCTATTGTAAAAAGCAAGGCGGACGGTCTCGGTCTTACGCTCCCGAACAACATAGTCGAATTTATAGCCGAGCAGGTAAAATACAACGTCCGTCAGCTTGAGGGTGCGGTAAACAAAATAAACGCTCTTACAAAGCTCGCCGGAAAAGAACCCACAATAGATTTGGCGCGAGACGCCATAAAAGAGGTTCTCAACTTCAATCAGCCTATCTCGGTCACCATAAGCAACATTATAAACAACGTCGGAAACACTTTCGGAATATCCCCCGAAAATATAATGTCCGACAAGCGCGATAAAAACATTAAGGACGCAAGACAGGTTTCGATGTACATAATCCGCGAAATCACCGGAATGAAGCTTGTCGATATAGGAAACGTCTTTAACGGCAAAACACATTCCACCGTCAATCACTCTATCGAAGTAATCGAAGACAGGATGAATGAAAATCCCGTATTCAAAAAAACGGTGGAGGATATAATTAAAAACACTCAGGAGTTTTAAACAAGTTTTGATTTTCGACATACAGGTTTTGAACAGTTAAATTTTGTCTGTTGATTGAACAACTTTTAAACACCGAAATAACAATCACATATCATGTGTTTTTCCTTTTGTATAAACGGTTTCGGGAGTTTTAGACATTTCGCCGCGCACTAATAATAATACTATTTATATATATTTTATTTATTTTATTTTGAAAGGAAATCTTTATGAAATTTGAATGCAGCACACATATCCTCTCCGATATATGTTCAAATGTTCAGAGAGCCGTTTCTCAAAAAACATCAATACCGTCTCTTGAGGGCATTATGATTAAGGCGGAGGGAAACACGGTAACTCTCACGGGATACGATCTTGAAGTCGGAATGATAACTTCGACGGACGCCGATGTCAGAGAAAACGGCAGCATTATATTAAACGCCAAAATTCTCTGCGACATTCTGAGAAATCTTCCCGAGGACAGAGTTTCTTTTGAAGCCGACGAAAGACTTTCCTGCAAAATAAAGAGCGGTGAGGCGGAATTTACGCTTGTCGGCACAAGCTCCGCGGAATATCCCGAGTTGCCCTCGGTAAACGGCGGTTTCCCCGTTGTTATCGACAGTGAGCTTTTAAAAGATATGATAAGAAAAACCATTTTTGCGACAGCCGAAAACGACGCAAAAATAGTACATACCGGCGTCAGATTCGAGATAGGCGACAACAATATCCGCCTTGTTGCGGTTGACGGCTTCCGCCTTGCGATAAGAAATGAAAAAATCGACTATGCGGGCGACGAAAAGATATTTGTAGTCCCGAAAAAAACGCTTAACGAGGTATTAAAGCTATCTGCCGGCGAGGACGGAAAAATATCCATGAGCATAGGCAAGAGGCACATAACCTTTAAAATAGGCGATTACGATATAGTTTCACGTCTTCTTGACGGTGAATTTTTAAACTACAAAGCCGCAATTTCGGGCAACACGACGGGAACGGTAAAAGTAAACGTCAGAAACTTCATAAACAGTATAGAGAGAACGTCTCTTATTATAACCGACAGAGCAAAAAGCCCTATCAGATGTATTTTTGATAAGGATATGATAAAAATTTCCAGCGTCACCGTTCTCGGCTCGGCAAACGACAAAGTTCCCGCCGAAATGAACGGCGAAAAGCTTGAAATGGGCTTTAACAATAAGTTTTTGCTTGACGCTCTCAGAGTTTGCGACACCGACGAAGTGATAATAAAGCTTTCAAGCCCCGTTCACCCCATAATAATAGTACCGACGGACGGCGACAGCTTCTTATTCTTAATCTTACCCGTAAGGCTTAAAACAGAATGAAAAAAGTAATTAAAATTAAGGCAAAGGTTGCCGAAAAAAAAGTAAAACAAATATTTATAGATACCGATTTTATACGCCTTGACGCGGCACTCAAGCTTTGTGACGCCGTGGGCTCGGGCGGTATCGCAAAAATGATAATACAGGACGGCGAAGTCAGAGTTAACGGCGAAGTCTGCGTTCAAAGGGGCAAAAAGCTCCGTGACGGGGACGAATTCAGCTTTGATGGAAAATATTACGAGGTCATAAGAAAATGACGGTAAAAGAGCTTTCGGTCGCGGATTACAGAAACATTGAAAAAATGAATATTACCCCCTCCGAGAGCGTAAACGTCATTTACGGAGAAAACGCTCAGGGAAAAACCAATCTGCTTGAGAGCATATGGCTTTTTACGGGCTGTAAAAGTTTCCGCTCAAAAAGAGATAAGGAGCTTGTAAGATTCGGCGCGTCGTTCGCGAAAAACGAGATGAAATTTTTTGCAAAAGGGCGCGAGCAGTCGGCGGTAATATATATAGATAAAAAGCGCACCGCCATGAAAAACGGAGTAACTCTTCGTTCCCCTGCGGAGCTTATAGGCGAATTTTACGCGGTTATATTTTCTCCGTCGCATCTGTCGCTTGTAAAAGACGGGCCTGTTTTCAGAAGAAAATTTCTTGATACGGCGCTGTGCGAAATAAAGCCGTATTACGCAAAGGCGCTCGCAAAATACACGCATACCCTTTTTCAGAGAAACGCTCTTTTAAAAGACATTCAGTTTCACAGCGAGCTTTACGACACGCTTGACGCCTGGGACGAAAAGCTTTCGTCATACGGTGCGGCGGTAATATCGGAGCGAATTAAATATACCTCTCTTTTAAGCGAATTTTCCGCAAAAATATATGACGGGCTGTCGGGCGGCAAAGAAAAAATGAGCGTAGAATACACCGACAACGCAAAGGTGTATTCCGACGACCCGTACGAAATAAAGGATTTTCTCTTAAACAGACTCAGAGAGACGCGGCGCGACGATATTTACAACAAGATAACGTCGATAGGCCCTCACAGAGACGACCTTGATATTAAAATCGACGGCTTGTCGGCGCGCAGCTTCGGCTCACAGGGGCAGCAGCGCTCTTCGGCGCTCTCTTTAAAGCTCAGCGAATCGGAAATCATAAAAGAAATCACGGGCGAAGAGCCGGTAATACTTCTTGACGACGTTATGAGCGAGCTTGATTTGAAAAGGCAGGATTATATCCTAAATAATATAAGCGGCAGGCAGGTTTTTATAACCTGCTGCGACCCGAATACCGTTTTAAGACTGTGCGAGGGCAAGACCTTCCACATCAAAGACGGCGGAGAAATATAATGTATATTCTGATAAGCCAGGAAAAGGCAATCACAACGGACGGAATACTCGGTATATTTGACCTTGACAACACAACCGTGAGCAAGGCTTCGCGCGAATATATAAATTACGCGGAAAAAAGCAAAGAGTGCGAAACGGTGTCATACGATTTGCCGAAATCCTTTGTGGTAAAGGTAAAAGACGGGCAGAGAAAGGTATATATATCACCGTTTTCAACGAGTACGATATTTAAGAGATTAAAACAGAAAATCCTGTAAAATTTATTCGGATTTTGTATAACTGACGGAGGTTTTGTATGTTCAGCGAAAACAACGAAAACATAAACGAGGAAAAAAACGACGAGGTAATGGATACCGTCGTTACCGAGGAATACGGTGCCGAGCAGATTCAGGTTTTAAAGGGACTTGAGGCTGTAAGAAAAAGACCCGGTATGTATATCGGCTCAACGGGACCGAGAGGTCTTCACCACCTTGTATATGAGATTGTCGATAACTCCATAGACGAGGCTCTTGCGGGCTACTGCACTCATATCGAGGTTGAAATTTTGCCCGGAGACGTAATTACCGTCAGAGATAACGGACGCGGTATCCCCGTTGACATCAACGAAGAAGAGGGACTGCCTGCCGTAACGGTAGTTTTAACGGTACTCCACGCCGGCGGTAAATTCGGCGGCAGCGGCTACAAGGTTTCGGGCGGTCTGCACGGCGTCGGTTCGTCGGTAGTTAACGCTCTTTCCGAGTGGTTCGAAATCGAGGTCAGCAGGCAGGGTCACATATATCACCAGCGTTTTGAGCGCGGCGACGTAAAGAGCGAACTTGAAATAATCGGCGACACAAACGAGACGGGCACGTTTATTAAATTCAAAGCCGACCCCGAAATATTCACCGAAACTACGGTATATGATTTCGAGACGCTTCAAAAGAGACTCAGAGAGCAGGCGTTTTTGAATGCCGGACTTTCCATTTCTCTTACGGACAAGCGTGACGAGGACAATATAGTAAGCGAAGTATACTGCTATGCGGGCGGTATCAGAAGCTTTGTGGATTACATCAACAAAAGCCGCGGACTTACGCCTCTTCACGAAGATATAATGCACTTTTCGGTTGTTGACGGCGACCGCAGCGCGGAAGTGGCAATGTCTTATAACGACGGCTACAACGAGATAATATTGAGCTTTGCAAACGACGTCCGCACAATAGACGGCGGTACTCACGAGCTGGGCTTTAAAACCGCACTTACAAGAGTTTTCAACGATTACGGCAAAAAATTCAATCTCATAAAGGACAGCGACAAAAAGCTCTCCGGCGACGACGTAAGAGAGGGTCTTACCGCGGTTATAAGCGTAAAGCTTACCGAGGCGCAGTTTGAGGGTCAGACCAAAGGCAAGCTCGGAAACACCGAGATAACGGGTCTTGTTTCAAAAATGCTCTATGATAAGCTGATGACTTATCTTGAAGAAAATCCATCTACGGCAAGAACCATACTCAATAAATCACTCGACGCCTCAAGGGCGCGCGAGGCGGCAAGAAAAGCGAGGGACAATGCGCGCAGAAAATCCGCGCTTGAGAGCAACTCTCTCCCCGGCAAGCTTGCGGACTGCACTGACAAAAATCCCGAAAATACCGAGCTTTACATCGTCGAGGGTGATTCCGCAGGCGGCTCCGCAAAGGGCGGCAGAGACAGAAACACACAGGCAATTCTTCCTCTTTGGGGCAAGATGCTCAATGTTGAAAAGGCAAGAGTTGACAAGGTAATAGGCAACGAAAAATTAACACCCGTAATTTTGGCTCTCGGCACCGGCATAGGCGACGACTTCGACATCACAAAGCTGCGTTATCACAAGATAGTTTTAATGGCGGATGCCGATGTTGACGGCGCGCACATCAGAACTCTTCTTTTGACTTTCTTTTTCAGATATATGCGTCCGCTTATAGAACACGGCTATGTCTATATAGCTCAGCCGCCGCTCTTTAAGGTATCAAAGGGCAAAAAGCACTTCTACGCTTTCTCCGACGAAGAGCGTGACGAAAAAATAGCGGAGCTCGGCGGCAGCTGTGACGTTCAGCGCTATAAGGGTCTCGGCGAAATGGATTCGCAGCAGCTTTGGGAGACAACAATGGACCCGAAATACAGAACTATGCTCAGGGTAAATCTTGAGGATGCCATGGAGGCGGACGAGACCTTCTCCGTTTTAATGGGCGACAAGGTTGAGCCGAGACGTGAATTCATTGAGAAAAACGCGAAATTCGTTCAGAATCTTGATATATAAAAGAGGTAGAATATGAGCACAAACAAAGATACCGGGCATCATTCGGAATACGTGCCGCTTGAGGACCAGAAAATCATAAATGTCGAGATAAACAAGGAAATGAGAAAATCCTTCCTCGATTACTCAATGTCGGTCATAGTGTCGCGTGCGCTCCCCGATGTACGCGACGGCTTAAAGCCCGTTCACAGAAGAATTTTATATACTATGTATGAAAACGGTCTGTATCCCGAAAAGGCATACAGAAAGTGCGCCGACACGGTAGGCTCCGTGCTCGGTCGTTACCATCCGCACGGCGACGCGTCGGTATACGACGCAATGGTTCGTCTCGCACAGGATTTCTCAATGAGATACCCCCTTGTGGACGGTCACGGAAACTTCGGTTCGGTGGACGGCGACCCGCCTGCCGCTTACCGTTATACAGAGTCGAGAATGAGCAAAATTTCTATGGAAATGCTCACAAATCTCGACAAAGATACCGTAGATATGATGAGAAACTACGACGACCGTTTAAACGAGCCGGTAGTTTTGCCGTCACGTTTCCCGAACCTTCTCGTAAACGGTTCTACGGGTATCGCCGTAGGTATGGCAACAAATATTCCGCCGCATAATATGCGCGAGGTAATTGACGGCATCTGCTGTCTTATAGATAATCCCGACGCCACAATTGAGGAAATTATGGAGCACATAAAAGGCCCCGATTTCCCGACTGCGGGCATTATAATGGGCAGAGCCGGCATACGCGCCGCCTATGCAACGGGCAGAGGCAAGGTAACTCTCAGAGCGCGCGCCGAAATTGTCGAAAACGAAAAGAACGGCAGATTTAAAATTGTCGTTACGGAGCTGCCGTATCAGGTAAACAAGGCAAGACTTATCGAGAGCATCGCGGAGCTTGTCAAGGATAAGAGAATAGAGGGCATTTCCGACATCAACGACTATTCCTCCGACCGCGCCGGTATGAGAATGGAAATAGACCTTAAAAGGGACGCAAATCCGCAGGTAATTTTAAATCAGCTCTATTCGTATACTCAGCTTCAGATATCCTACGGCATAATTCTGCTTGCCATAGTTGACGGCGAGCCGAAAATCCTCACATTAAAGCAAATTCTCGAAAAATATATAGACTTCCAAAAAGAAGTCATCATAAGAAGAACAAAATTCGACCTCAAAAAGGCGCTCGAAAGAGAACATATTTTAGAGGGTCTTGCGCGTGCCATAGATATAGTTGACGAAATTATAGCCACCATTCGCGCGTGCAAGGGCGGTCAGGCAGAGGCTAAGACTGCAATAATGGAAAAATTCGATTTTGACGACGTTCAGGCAGCCGCCATTGTCGCTTTCAGACTCGGACAGCTCGCCGGACTCGAAATTCAGAAGATTCACAACGAGATGGAGGAGCTTCAGTCAAAAATTAACTATTTCAATGAGATACTCTCCTCCGACGAAAAAGTGCTCTCGATTGTAAAAGATGAATTGTCGGTAATCGGCAACAAATTCGGCGACGACAGAAGAACCGAAATAGTAAATGTCAGCGGCGAAGTCGATATAGAGGACCTTATTCCCAACGAAAACAGCGTATTCACCCTTACAACTCTCGGCTACATCAAGCGCCAGAGTGTTGACACCTATCAGACTCAGCACCGCGGCGGCAGAGGCGTAAAGGGTATGACAAGGCGCGAGGAGGACGTTGCCGAGACAATGTTTACCTGCTCCACGCACGACTATATAATGTTCTTTACTTCGGAGGGCAAGGTTTACAGATTAAAGGGCTACGAAATCCCCGAGGGTAGCCGTAATTCAAAGGGTATGAATATTGTCAATATTCTGCCGCTCGGTGCGGATGAAAAGGTCACCGCCATGATAAGAGTTCCCGAATTCGGCACGGAAAAGCTCTATCTGTGCATGCTCACCAAAAACGGTATCATAAAACGCACCGAACTTGACGCATATAAGAATGTCCGCAAAAACGGCATATTCGCAATAAATCTCGACGAGGGCGACAGCCTCCGTTTTGTAAAACTCACCGACGGTGAAAAGCAGATACTCATTGCAACCAAAAAGGGTATGTGCATAAGCTTTGAAGAAAAGGACGCGCGTTGTATAGGCAGAACCGCACGCGGAGTTAAGGCGATTACGCTCTCCGACGGCGACGAAATTGCCGGTATGTGCGTTCCCGAAGAAAACAAAAAGGTGCTCACCGTTTCCGAAACGGGCTTCGGCAGACGCTCCGACTTTGACAATTACCGTGTTCAGTCGCGCGGCGGCAAGGGTCTTATCAACTACCATACCGAAACCTACGGTGATGTTGCGGCTGTTGCAATGGTCGGCGACGACGAAGACGTTATTATGATTTCGTCCGACGGAATTATAATAAGAATTCCGGCTAAGGACATCAGCGTTTTTGCCCGTCCGTCAAAGGGCGTCCGCGTTATGAAAACAAACGAGGGCGAAAAGGTTGTAACGCTCTCGATAACCGAGCACGAGGCAGAAGAAGCCTCTGCGGAAAACGGTGAAGAAAACACCGATTCGGCGGCGGAAAATGGCGGTACCGGCTCCGCGACGGAAAACTCCGAAGCCGAAAAAACGGAAGGCTCGGACGAAAGAGGCGAAAACCCGACAGAAATCGGGTAATTCCGCAAAAAGTTATAACTTTATTAACATTTCATTTACTTTTGCAATATATAATTACAAAGTAATTCGGCAGGGGACTACTGTCCGCTGCCGAAAACTTTACTGAAGCAGGAAAAACAGAACACAATGCGTTTTTTTAAAAACCGATAACGCCTGCTTATGAAGGGAAAAGCAAAATTATGAACTATAACAACAACGGATATTACGGCGGCAATTACCCTCCGCCCGGCGGAAACTATCCGCCTCCCCCACCGTATAATTGGCAATATGACCCTCTCGCACAGGAGAAGAAAAGGGAAAAGAAAAATATCTCGCGCGTAAGCATTGCCGTGGGCCTTGCGGTTATCGGCTTTACGCTTTTGAGCATGATACTCGGCATGCTTTTGCGGGCAATCCCCGGCTTTTTGACCGAATATAAGGGCAACGCGGTATTCAGCATATATTTTGATATGATTTATTCCGCGCTTATAATATGCGTACCGTTTTTCTCGGCTTATGCGTATTTAAAATCCAAGCGCGATTTGCCCGAGGTTTTGCCGCTCGGAACAGCCAAAAACACGTCCGTATTTTTCCTGCTCGTTTTTGCCGGACTTATGGCGTGTATAGCCGGCAGTTATGCGTCGAGCATTTTCGGAAACATTTTTAAAAACCTCTTCGGCATTGAATTTACCATGGCTGAGGACGGCATAAAGCTGACAACGGCGTCGGTAATTTTGCCGTATATCGTTAAAACCGCCGTTTTGCCGGCTCTCATAGAGGAGTTTGCGATGCGCGGTGTGGTTATGCAGTCCCTGCGTAAATACGGCGACTGGTTTGCGATTATTATGTCGGCATTGGTCTTTGCCCTCTTGCACGGCAATATGGTTCAGATACCGTTTGCATTTATAGCGGGTATCGCCATAGGCTATGCCGTTACGGTAACTGGCAGTATGTGGACCGGCGTTTTAATACATTTCCTCAACAACCTTGCGTCGATAATCATGCAGATAGGCATAGATAACTTCTCGGAAAGCACGGCTGCCGTAATCACAATGACCGTTGTTTTTGCGATAATGATAAGCGGTATTGTTTGCGCCGCCATATATTTTAAAAATTATTCGCACGCTTACCCACTTGCCGCCGGCGAGTGCAAAGTTCTCACACGAAACGAAAAAGCGAGAGCGTTTATAGTAACCGCCCCCATGATAATAGCAATTTGCCTGCTTTTGTGGGAAACGGCTATGTATATTAAGTTCTGATATGGACAAAAATGATTTTATGCGTCTGGCTTTACTCGAAGCCGAAAAGGCTTTTCTTGACGGCGAAGTGCCCGTGGGAGCCGTAATAGTAAGAGACGGCGAGGTTATTTCGACAGGCAGAAACCGCCGCGAAAAAGGCAAAAACGCCCTGTGCCACGCCGAAATCGAAGCTATTGACGGCGCTTGCCGCGCGCTTTCGGGCTGGCGGCTTCCGAGGTGCGAAATGTACGTAACGCTCGAACCCTGCCCCATGTGCGCCGGTGCGATTATAAATGCAAGGCTCGAAAAGGTCACGTTCGGCGCATACGATGAAAAAAACGGCGCGGCAGGTTCAAAAATAAATTTATTTGACGTTCCGTTTACGTTTCGCCCCGAATACGAGGGCGGCGTGATGGAGGAAGATTGCAGGAGAATTCTCTCGGACTTCTTTGCGAAGCTCCGCGGAAAAAGAAAAGAGGAAAAACAATGAGCGAAGGTTGCACACATGACTGCTCAACCTGCGGCGAAAGCTGCAGCGAGAGAAAAGCGGAGGATATGAAGCTTCGTCAAAACGATTACAGCAATATAAAAAAGGTCATAGCGGTTGTCAGCGGTAAGGGCGGCGTAGGAAAAAGCCTTGTCACATCGCTTCTTGCCTCGGCGTCACAGTCGCGCGGATATGAGACGGCGGTTATGGACGCCGACGTCACGGGTCCGTCAATCCCCAAGGCATTCGGCATTCACGAGCGCGCCATGGGCAGCGACGAGGGTATGTTCCCGGTTGAGAGCAAGAGCGGAATCAAGATAATGAGCATAAATTTACTGCTCGAAAAAGAGGACGCACCCGTAGTTTGGCGCGGACCCGTTATTTCGGGCGTAATAAATCAGTTCTGGCAGGAGGTTCTCTGGGGCGATGTGGACTATATGTTTGTGGATATGCCCCCCGGCACGGGCGATGTTCCGCTGACGGTATTTCAGAGCCTGCCCGTTGACGGCATTATAATTGTCACAACTCCGCAGGACCTTGTCACCATGATAGTCAAAAAGGCGTACAATATGGCAAAGATGATGAATGTTCCGATAATCGGACTTGTCGAAAATATGAGCTATTTTGAGTGCCCCGACTGCAAAAAGAAATACAATATATTCGGCGAGAGCAAGATAGACGAGGTAGCAAAGGAACTCGGCGTTCCGGTGCTCGCACGCCTGCCGATAGACCCCAAAATCGCTTCGCTTGTGGATAAGGGCGCTGTGGAGCTTTGCGACACCGAGGAAATCGCCCCCATAATAGACAAGCTGCCGAAGTAAATTAAATAACCGTCTCCTTGAGACAACATCTACAAAAACACCTACCCTCTCGGCAGGTGTTTTTTCAATATTAAGTATTGAACTATGACCGACTCGGATGTTATAATAATACTAACTATAATGGGAGGTAATATCAGTATGGCAAAAGATGATAAATTTGCAAAAGAGGGCTTGACCTTTGACGACGTTTTGCTTATCCCTGCCGAGAGCGATGTGCTCCCCAAGGATATTGACGTTTCAACACGCCTTTCAAAAGACATCACGCTTAACACACCGGTGCTGACGGCTGCTATGGATACCGTAACCGAAACGAGAATGGCAATAGCCATAGCGCGTGAGGGCGGCATAGGCATAATTCACAAGAATATGTCCGTAGAGGCTCAAAAGAACGAAGTGGACAAGGTAAAGAGAAGTGAAAACGGAGTTATAGTAAATCCGTTTTTCCTGCATCCCCAAAATACGGTCAAAGAAGCGGACGAGCTTATGCGCCGTTACAGAATTTCGGGCGTTCCCATCTGCGATGACGACGGCAAGCTTGTAGGCATACTTACAAACCGCGATATGCGCTTTATGTCGGATTACAATGTTGAGATTGCGGGCGTTATGACAAAAGACCACCTCGTCACCTCCCACATAGGAACAACGCTTGACGAGGCAAAGCAGATTCTTATGCGCCACAAGATAGAAAAGCTTCCGCTTGTCGATGAAAACGGCTACTTAAAGGGACTTATCACAATAAAGGATATTGAAAAGAGTGTTCAGTACCCGAATTCGGCAAGGGATTCACGCGGCAGACTTCTCTGCGGTGCGGCTCTCGGTGCCACAAGCGACGTTCTCGACCGTGCGGCGGCTCTCGCAGAAGCAGGCGTTGACGTTCTCACGCTCGACTCGGCTCACGGCCACAGCCACAACATATTGAAATCCGTCGCAAAAGTAAAGGCGGCGTTCCCGAACATCACTCTTATAGCCGGCAATGTTGCTACGGCGGAGGGCACAAAGGCGCTTATCGACGCCGGTGCGGACTGCGTAAAGGTAGGTATCGGTCCCGGCTCTATCTGCACCACGCGCGTAGTCGCAGGTATAGGCGTTCCGCAGATAACCGCCATATACGACAGCGCAAACGAGGCTTCAAAGCACGGCGTTTCGATAATTGCCGACGGCGGCATTAAATATTCGGGCGAAATAGTCAAGGCTATCGCCGCAGGCGCTTCGGCGGTTATGGTAGGCTCGCTTGTCGCAGGCTGCGAGGAGTCCCCCGGAGACAGCGAAATTTATCAGGGCAGACGCTTTAAGGTTTACCGCGGAATGGGCAGTATAGCCGCCATGAACAACGGCTCTAAGGACAGATATTTCCAGGAGGACAACAAAAAGCTTGTTCCCGAGGGAATCGAGGGCAGAGTTCCTTATAAGGGAACACTCTCCGACACCATCTTCCAGATGATGGGCGGACTTAAATCCGGTATGGGCTATTGCGGCTGCAAAAACATATCCGAGCTTCAGACCAAGACGAAGTTTATAAGAATAACCAACGCAGGTCTCAAAGAGAGCCATCCGCACGATGTATTTATCACAAAAGAGGCGCCCAACTATTCCGTTAATTTATAATTCGGAATCGGCGTGAAAATAAAAAATAAGGAGTAAGAAATGTACGCAGATATGATGGATACGATAGGGTTCGTATCAAAATATGACGAAGAAGTAGGCAAGGCAATGGCTTTGGAGCTTGCCCGTCAGCAGAGAAACATTGAGCTTATCGCGAGTGAAAACATTGTTTCGCCGGCAGTTATGGCGGCTATGGGCAGCGTCCTCACAAATAAATATGCCGAGGGCTATCCCGGCAAGCGCTACTACGGCGGCTGTGAATATGTCGATATTGTCGAAAACATAGCGCGCGACAGAGCTAAAGAGCTTTTCGGTGCAAAATTCGCAAACGTTCAGCCTCATTCGGGCGCTCAGGCAAATATGGCGGTCTACTTTGCGCTTCTTACTCCCGGCGACACCGTAATGGGTATGAATCTCGCCGAGGGCGGTCACCTTACCCACGGTTCACCCGTAAATATGTCGGGTAAATATTTTAATTTTGTACCCTACGGCGTAAACTCCGAAGGATATATAGACTACGACGAATTTGAGCAGAAGGCAATCTCCTGCAAGCCCAAGATGATTGTTGCGGGAGCCTCGGCTTATCCGCGCATTATCGACTTCAAGAGAATTTCCGAAATAGCCAAAAAAGTCGGCGCATACCTTATGGTGGATATGGCGCACATAGCAGGCCTTGTGGCTGTGGGGCTTCACCCGTCACCCGTTCCGTATGCGGACGTTGTCACAACAACAACCCACAAAACTCTCCGCGGACCGCGCGGCGGTATGATTCTCTGCAACGACGAGGATATAGCAAAGGCCGTAAACAAGGCTATATTCCCCGGCACTCAGGGCGGCCCTCTTATGCATATAATCGCAGGCAAGGCGGTTTGCTTCGGCGAGGCTTTAAAACCCGAATTCAAAGAGTATCAGCAAAAGGTTCTCGATAACTGCAAGGCTCTCGCAAAGGGACTTACAAAATACGGCGTCGATATGGTTTCGGGCGGCAGCGACAATCACCTTTTGCTCCTGGACCTTCGCTCGCTTCACATAACGGGCAAAGAGCTTGAGCACAGACTGGACGAGGTTTACATCACCGCCAACAAAAACGCAATACCCAACGACCCCGAAAAGCCGTTTGTTACGAGCGGTATCAGAGTCGGAACTCCGGCGGTCACCACACGCGGCCTTGATGAAGCCGATATGGAAAAAATCGCCGAATATATCTCTCTTTGCGCCACCGATTTTGAAAGCAAGGCAGATTACATCAGGGAGGGCGTAAATGATATTTGCGCGCGCCATCCCCTTTACAGATAATTTTTAACTAAAGCGAAGAACGGGGGGAGGCATCGGCCGCCGAGCGATGAGAGACATCATAATTGCAAGTGCAAACCGCAAATCCGCAGAGCATATAAAGAATATTTTGCAGCGCGAATTACTCTTTGTTTCGGCGGTATATCAGTCCGGCGCCGAGGTGCTCTCTTATGCGAGCATCAGACCGGACGCGGTAGTGGTGTGCGGCAAATTGTCGGATAATATGGCGGCTGTGTCTCTTGCGGAAACGCTTCCCCCGGGCTTCGACGTTGTGCATTTGGCCTCGTCGTCGGACGCATATCAGGGCTTCGTCAGCAATATGGTGGAGCTTACAATGCCGCTCGACAGGCTTGAATTTATTTCCGCGGTCAGAACTCTTGTTCAGATATCAAGCGAAATTACAACGCGCAAAAAAACGCGCTCCGCCGAGGAAAATGACCTTTTGACATTGGCAAAACAGCGCCTTTGTGAAAATTACGGCATCTCGGAGCGTGAGGCGCACAAAAAAATTCAGAAAATGAGTATGGAACAGGGCGTCCGCCTTATGGACGTCGCGAGAAAAATTCTCGAAGAAGATTAGTACAGAACGAGGTGGTTTCTTTGAAGTTTACAAAGATGCAGGGCGCAGGAAACGATTACATATACGTAAATTGTTTTGAAGAAAAGGTTTCCGACCCCGAGAGCGTGGCAATAAAGGTCAGCGACAGACATTTCGGAATAGGCTCCGACGGGCTTGTTTTAATAGAGCCGAGCGACACAGCCGATTTTAAAATGGATATTTACAACGCCGACGGTTCAAGGGCAAAAATGTGCGGCAACGCGACAAGATGCGTTGCAAAATACGTGTATGACCGCGGCCTTACAAATAAGGACGAAATTTCGCTTGAAACGCTCAGCGGAATCAAATATATAAAGATTTTCAAGGGCGACGACGGCAAGGTAAAAAGCGCCAGAGTCGATATGGGTGCTCCTGTTCTCGCAGGCAAAGAAATCCCCACGCTGTTTGAGGGTGACAAGGTTGTGGGCGAAACGCTGCACCTCGGCGGCGAATTGGGCGACAAAACCGTTACGTGCGTTTCAATGGGCAATCCGCACTGCATTACCTATGTGGACGACGTAAAAACGCTTGACCTCACAAAAATAGGTCCTGTTTTTGAAAACAATGAGATGTTCCCCGACAGGGTGAACACCGAATTTATACATATAATAAGCGAAACCGAATTTGATATGCGTGTATGGGAGCGCGGTTCGGGCGAAACACTCGCCTGCGGTACGGGCGCCTGCGCCGCCGCCGTGGCAAGCGTGCTTAACGGCTACTGCCTCAGAAATACCGACATAAAGGTAAATCTTATAGGCGGTACGCTCTATATCAATTGGACAAACGACGGCAATGTGCTGATGACCGGCCCCGCCGCCGAAGTCTGCACGGGCGACATAGACGTATAATTTAATTTGTTACGGAGGACAAAATGAATATTAACGAAAACTTCCTTAAAATCGAAAGCAGTTACCTCTTTTCAAATATCGCAAAAAAGGTAAAGGCTTATACAAAAGCCAATCCCGATAAGGAGATAATAAGACTCGGTATCGGCGACGTCACAAGACCGCTTGCGCCTGCCTGCATTGAGGCTATGCACAAGGCTGTTGACGAAATGGCTGACGAAAAGACGTTCCGCGGCTATCCGCCGGAGTACGGCTACGACTTCCTTTTGAACGCGATAAACGAAAACGACTACAAAGCGCGCGGCATTGAGCTTGACAATTCCGAAATATTCGTGTCCGACGGTGCAAAGAGCGACACGGGCAACATAGGCGACATCTTTTCGCTTGACAACAAGGTTGCGATATGCGACCCGGTTTACCCGGTATATGTTGACACAAACGTAATGTCGGGCCGTTCGGGCGAGAAAAACGCCGAGGGCAAGTGGTCAAACATCTACTATATGCCCTGCACCGCCGAAAATAACTTCCTGCCGCTTATTCCGACGCAGCACGTAGATATTATATATCTCTGCTTCCCCAACAATCCCACGGGTATGCCCATTAAAAAGGAAGAACTCAAAAAGTGGGTGGATTATGCAAACCGCGAGGGTGCGGTTATCCTCTACGACGCGGCATATGAAGCGTTTATAACCGAGGACGACGTTCCCCATTCGATTTATGAAATAGAGGGTGCAAAGACCTGCGCCATTGAATTCAAGAGCTTTTCAAAGACCGCAGGCTTTACGGGAGTGCGCTGCGGCTACACCGTAGTTCCCCATGACCTCAAATTCGGCGGAACAGAGCTCAACGGTATGTGGGCGCGCCGTCAGGCAACAAAGTTCAACGGCGTTTCGTATATCACCCAAAGAGCCGCAGAGGCTGTTTATTCGGACGAGGGCAAAAAGCAAATTCAAGAGATACTCGCATATTACCGTAAAAATGCAAAGATTATATATAACGGACTCCGCGACTGCGGCTTTACCGTTTACGGCGCCGTGGACTCTCCGTATGTATGGCTCAAAACTCCCGATAATATGAAGAGCTGGGATTTCTTTGACCTTCTTCTCGAAAAGCTGCAGGTAGTCGGAACACCCGGCGAAGGCTTCGGCCCCGCAGGCGAGGGATACTTCCGTCTTACCGCGTTCGGAACCACCGAAAACACCGAAAAGGCGGTTGCCAGAATTAAAAATTATTTTGCGAAGTAATTAAATTCGCTCTCTTTTATAAAATTCCGAAATCGCCGCGCACCTCTTTTTACCCGGAGCGGGGCTTTTCGGGAAACCGTCAAAATATATGCATATCGAAAGGCTGTGGGAATTACTATGAAGGATGTTTACGAAAGTCCCCTTAATTCGCGCTATGCGAGCAAAGAGATGAAATACCTTTTCTCTCCCGATTATAAGTTCAAAACGTGGAGGCGGCTCTGGATAGCTCTCGCCGAGAGCGAAAAGGAGCTCGGTCTTAACATTACCGACGAGCAGATAAACGAAATGAAGTCCCATGCGGACGATATAAATTACGACGTTGCCGAAGCGGAGGAAAAAAAGGTTCGCCACGACGTTATGGCGCACGTTCACGCATACGGCGCGCAGTGCCCCAAGGCGGAGGGAATAATTCACCTCGGCGCAACCTCATGCTATGTCGGCGACAATACGGACGTAATAGTTATGACCGAGGGCTTAAAGCTGCTCAGAAAAAAGCTTGTCAATTTGATAGCGAAGCTTTCGTCCTTTGCCGACGAATACAAAAATATGCCGTGCCTTGCGTTTACGCATTTCCAGCCGGCACAGCCCACAACGGTGGGTAAACGCGCAACCCTTTGGACGCAGGATATTTTAATGGACCTGACGGCGCTCGAATTTCAGCTTTCGCAGATGAAACTGCTCGGTTCCAAGGGCACTACGGGAACTCAGGCAAGCTTTGTTGACCTGTTTGACGGCGACGACGAAAAAATTAAGGCTCTCGACAAAAAGATAGCCGAGAAGATGGGATTTTCGTCCTGCTTCAGCGTTTCCGGTCAGACCTATTCGAGAAAGCTTGATTCGCAGGTGCTCTTTGTGCTCAGCGGAATAGCTCAGTCGGCGTCTAAATTCTCAAACGATTTAAGACTTTTACAGCATATGAAAGAAATAGAGGAGCCGTTTGAAAAAAATCAGATAGGCTCGTCGGCAATGGCTTATAAGCGCAACCCCATGCGCAGCGAGAGAATTACGTCTCTTTCACGCTACGTTATGGCAAACGTCATAAACCCGTCGATTACCGCGGGTACGCAGTGGCTCGAGAGAACTCTTGACGATTCGGCAAACAGGCGCATAAGCATAGCCGAGGGGTTCCTCGCGACCGACGCGATTTTGGAGCTTTACATCAACATAGTCAGCGGACTTGTCGTATACCCCAAGATGATAGAAAAGCATTTAAACGACGAGCTCCCGTTTATGGCTACGGAGAATATCCTTATGGAAGCGGTCAAAAAGGGCGGCAACCGCCAGACTCTTCACGAGGAGATACGCCGTCACTCCATGGCGGCAGGCGCAGTGGTAAAAACCGAGGGCAAGCCCAACGATTTAGCCGAAAGAATAGCCGCCGACCCCGTTTTTTCGCTTACGCTTGACGAAATCAAGGCGCAGTTAAAGCCCGAAAACTTCATCGGCAGAGCGCCGCAGCAGGTTACGGAATTTATAGAGAACGACGTAAAGCCGGTTCTCGAAAAATACAAGGACCTTTTGGGAATTCAGGTTGAAATAAGGGTCTGAAAAAAGTGGGAGAAAGTAAAATACTTTCGCAAAGGTGAATGTAAATGGATTACAGAGGACAGCATTGCCCCATATGCGGCAAGGAATTTTGTGACGGCGACGATATAGTCGTTTGCCCGGAGTGCGGAACACCGTACCACAGAGAATGCTATAAGACCGCAGGGCACTGTGTAAACGAAAGCCGACACGGCGAAAACTTTGAGTGGAAGCCGGAGGAAACGGCACGTGCAGAAGAGAAGAAACCGAATGTCGGTCAAAATGCAAACGACGACGGTCACAAGGTTGTTTTTTGCCCTGTGTGCGGCAGAGAAAATCCGGCGGAGGAGCCGAACTGCCTTAACTGCGGAGCAAGGCTCTATAACAATCAGAACGGCGGCAAGGCGTTTATACCGCCTGTTGAGCTTCCGAATATGGATAATCAGCCGTTCGGCAAGGTAGTTAATATTTCGCCCATGGATATGCTCGGCAGAAATACCGTAGGCGACACAGCCGAATTTATAGGTGTGAATGCGCAGTCTTATATCCCCAAGTTCTACAAAATGCAGCAGGAAAAAAAGAAACTGTCGTGGAACTGGGCGGCGTTCTTCTTTGCGCCGTATTGGTTTTTCTACCGCAAAATGCAAAATATCGGCTGCATATTTATTGCGGTTTTGCTTGTCATATCGGGTGCGTGCACCACAAAATCGGTTATGGCGGCAAGCAACAATGTTATGCAGGTCTATGAGAATTACACAAACGGCAAAGCCTCTGCTGAGGATATGATGGCGGCATATGAGGAGTACGAAAAGCTGCCTGCCAACATTGTTTCAAATGTCCTTGTGCTGCTCGTTCATGCGGCGGCAGGACTTTGTGCCAATTATCTTTACGCCAAAAAGGCGGAAAAAAGCGTCTATGAAATACGCAAGCTCAGCCAAAATCCCGAGCAGTACCGCATTTCGCTCTTCAGGAGCGGCGGAGTTTCGTTCATGTGGCTTATGGCGTCCGTGCTTCTTTATATCGCCTGCACAAACGCGCTGTCCGTAGTTCTTGCACGGTTTTTAATGTAAAAACAATCACATATCCAATTAAATCAGGAGATGAGATATTATGAAAAAGATAACAAAAGCCGTAATTCCCGCGGCAGGTCTCGGCACAAGGGTTTTGCCGGCGTCAAAGTCGGTACCGAAAGAAATGCTCAACATTGTTGACAAGCCCGCGATACAGTATATCGTTGAAGAGGCGGCTGCGGCAGGAATCACCGATATTCTTATAATTACAAACCGCGGCAAGGGCGCTATCGAGGACCATTTCGACCACTCGTTTGAGCTTGAAAAAAATCTTGAGGGCAACGCGGCAAAGCGCGACCTCTACGAGAGTGTGCTTGCGTGCTCCGACATCGCCGATATTTATTTCAAACGTCAAAAAGAGACAAAGGGTCTTGCGGACGCCATTTACCGTGCCAAGAGCTTTGTCGGCGACGAGCCGTTTGCAATTCTTTACGGCGATGATGTTATCGACGCAGAGTATCCCGTTACAAAACAGCTTACCGACGTCTACGAAAAGTTCGGCAACGGCGTAGTCGGCGTGCAGGAGGTTCCGCGTGAGGACGTTCCCAAATACTGCACACTCGACGTAACACCGCTCGAAAAGAATGTCATGCAGGTTCACGATATGCTTGAAAAGCCGTCGCTTTCCGAGATTATGTCGTGCTACTCGATTCTCGGCAGAGTTGTAATGCCGCCGGAAATATTCGGAATAATCGAAAACACGCCGCCCGTAAACGGCGAGGTCGGCTTTACGGCGGCTATGAATACGCTTGCGAAGCAGGGCAGACTCAACGCTGTTGACTTTGTGGGAAATCGCTTTGATATGGGCAACAAGCTCGGCATACTCAAGGCAAATTGCGAAATGGGCTTGCGCCACCCCGAGCTCAAGGACGATTTCAAGGCATATTTAAAGGAGCTTGTTTCAAAGCTCTGATAAGCCTCGAAAAGCGTCTGTAAAATGCTGCGAAAAGCTTTGACGGAGCGCCAGAAAAAGCACGGCAAAAATTCAGAAAAAGCCGCGCAGCGTGAATGTCAAAAGCGCCGCAAAGAAAAATAGCTTTGAGAAAACGCAGCAAAGGTACGGCAAAAACGCCGTAAAAAGCGTTGAAAAAGCCAAAAAACAGGACACCTTTGGCTGAGCGTTTATAAGGCGGTTTTGCTTTAAAATAACATCTTAGCACAATAATACGTTAAACCCATCAGATGAGCCTCGGCTTATCTGATGGGTTTGCTTTTTCTTGTATCAAAAATAATATCGTTCTTGTAAAGGGAGGAGGGCCTCGCAATGCAACTCGGAGGGATTTCTTGGGGTTTATATGGAATTTTAATAGAATGTGCTTTGCTTTTTAATCCCTCAGTCACCTACGGTGGCAGCTCCTAACCGGAGAGAGTCCCTTTTGTCACTTCGTGACATTTCCCCACACTGTGGGGAATCACCCTTTACAAGGGAGCCTGAATAATCCCTCAGTCTACTCACTTCGTTCGTAGCCAGCTCCCTTTACAAGGGAGCCATAAAATCCCTCAGTCACCTGCGGTGCTTGAGGGTGGCATAATTACCGATTCGGTCAACGCTTTTTATTTCTTCAATACTTTTCGTTTTGTCAATACTTTCCGTTTTCGAGATAATAGGTTTTTACTATACCCACCTGTGTTTTGCTGTCGGTTATTTGGTTATTCATAACCATTTCAAATGCCTTTTGCAAAGGAATTTTCTCAACCTCGAGAAATTCGTCCTTATCAAGGTGCTGTTCGCCGAAGGTAAGCCCTTTTGCGAGATACATATGTATTATTTCGCCGCAGTAGCCGGGTGACGGATACAAATTCCCGAGCGAAATATAGCTGCGTGCGGTAGCGCCGGTCTCCTCTTTTAATTCGCGCTTGCCTGCAAGGAACGGGTCCTCGCCCTTTTCAAGCTTGCCTGCCGGCAGCTCTAAGAGCACTTCCGAGTAAGGATAGCGAAACTGCCTTACAAATATAAGCTCGCCGTCCTCTGTGAGAGGCGCAACGCACACTCCGCCGTTATGCTCCACAACCTCGCGCAAAGCCGTTGTGCCGTCGGGCATCAAAGCCTCGTCAACGCGCATATTTACAATGCGTCCGCGAAATTTATAATCCTGTTTTAAAGTTTTTTCGGTCATGTCCATAATATTTTCACTCCGTTCGGAATATATATTGTTAGTGTTATACCCGATGTAATATCTCGGGCAGGCGCTGAGATAAAAAAGAAAGCAGTTGATAAAAATGATTGTTAAACCCGAACCGCTTACATACGACTCTGTGAAAAATATGATATCGCTTTTGAGAAGCGAATACGGCTTTGCCGGATTTGAGGTTATCGGAAGAAGCTGGGCAGGTAAAGCCGTGTTTTCGATGAGCCTCGGCGACGGCAGCGAAAACGTGCTGTTTCTCGGCGGTATGCGCGGAAAAGAGCAAATGACAACGCTGTTGCTGCTTCGCTTCTTTGAAAAAATGTGCGACGCCTATAAAAATGATAAAAAAATAAGCGCCGTGAAAATACGCAAGTCTCTCCAAAACCGCAAAGTGACGATAGTTCCGCTCGTTTCACCCGACGCCTTGGATATAGCGTCAAAGAGAGCCGACGGCGCAGGGGTCTATGCAGGACTTGTTGCCCGTGCGGCAAAGGGCGATTACTCAAAGTGGAACGCCAACGCGCGCGGCGTTGACATTTCGCGTAATTTTAAATTTCGGCACAACGAAATCATATACGACGACCTGTCTTTTTCGAGTCCGTCGCCGCAGTTTTACGCAGGACCGTCGCCCGAGAGCGAACCCGAGACAAAGGCGATATCGAATCTCTGCGAAAACGAGCTTTTCAGATATGCGTTTTGCCTCTCCGTAGGCGGCGAAAGAATATATTGGAGCGAACAATATGACAACCTCTCGGAGACCGCGATGATGGCAAAGGTGCTCTCCTCCGTGAGCGGCTATCCGCTCTGCCGCAAGGAAGAAAAAGATCGGCTCGGAACATTTTGCGAGTGGTTCAACGAAAAGCACCGCAGACCGGCATTTGAAGTCTCGCTCGGGAACCGCGAGAACATACCGTTAGAGGATTTTGACTTCCTTTATAACCGACTTGAAGAGACGCTGACGCTCGGCGCAATAATGTAGTCAATTTTTAACTAACACTCTTTTTGCCTTGGAGCGAATGTTGTTTACGACCGGTCAACATAAAAAAACCGCGCCTTGATATTTCTGATTTTTAAGACTTCGGCAGCAGATAATACCGCCTTTGCCGAAGTCCTTTTGCTTTTATGGTGTTTAATCTTCTTTTCCGTATTCGCGGACAAGCTTTTTGTAATGCTTGCCCTTTTCCTCAAAGTTTTTATAGCAGTTATAGCTTGAAGCGGCAGGCGAAAGCAGGCAGATTTTCCCCTTTTCGGTTACCTCATACGCCTTTTTTACCGCCGATTCAAGGTCCGAAGCCTTATACACGTTTTTTTGGGGCGCACCCTCGATTTTATCACAGATCTTATGACCCGTCTCTGGAGTGCCTATCAGATTTTTAATATTGCTTTTCTTTAAATAATTTTCAAATTCGCCGTAATCAAGACCTCTGTCCATACCGCCGAAAATCAGCGTATCCACATTTTTAAGTGCTTCTGCGGCGCACTCCACGGCGTGCGGTATAGTCGCAATGCAATCGTTGTAAAAGGTTATTCCGCGGAAGGTGCCGACTTTTTCCATACGGTGCTCTATGCCGTTGAATTTTTTAATTGCTCTTTCGGCGGTAGCCGCGTCCACGCCGAAATGCTTTGCCGCCTCAAAGGCAAAAAGTATATCTTGCCTGTTATGCTCGCCGAGAAGATGCTCGTTTTGCACGTTAAAGGGCATGGGTGCGTCCTTTTTTACGCCGACCTTGTGTGATTTGATTTTGCCGAGGTCGCAAAGACCGTCAAGTCCCTGTGTTGCATTGTAAATAAAGGTATCGTCCTCTTTTTGCCAGCGGACTATATTGAGCTTCGCATTTACGTAGCCGCGAAAACCGTCGCGGTAGTGGTCAAGATGCTCCTCATAAATATTGGTGAGCACCGCAACCTCGGGTGAGGACGAGGTAAATTCGAGCTGATGCGACGACATCTCGATAACCGCTATCGTATCGGGCGTGACCGTGTTAATATCTTCGAGCACTGGTACTCCGATATTTCCTATAAGGCGAGCGTCAAATCCGCCCTCTTTAAGCATATCGTAAATCAGCGTAGAGGTTGTGGTTTTGCCCTTTGAACCTGTTATGCCCACCTTGCGGCACGGCGCAAATTTCAAAAACAAATCGGTTTGGCAGGTAACCAGTGTTCCGTCTTTTATATCCACATCCAAAAAGGCTATGCCGGGGGATTTCATAACTATGTCGAAGTCGTTTAAGCTGTCCATATAGCTGTCGCCGCAAATGAGCGTGACGTTTTTGTCGTCGAGCTTTACCTTGTTTTTGTCGGCAACGGTTAAGTGCATATCGGGATACATACTGCGTATAAACCGATACGTTGAAACGCCCTCTCTGCCGAAGCCGAGAATAAGCACTTTTTTATCCTTGAACATCTGAGCCGCACTCTGATACATTTTCATACATCTCCTTAACAGCAAACAAAAAGTCCTCGGGAACATTGTTTACGGGATTATACTCGTTTAGTAAATTTTTATCTAAGACGCTCTTATCCGCTTTTTTATAAAAATAATCGAGCAAATAAGGCATCTTTTTGTCTTCCTTTATGAACCGCTGCGCCGTGAGCATAAGGGCATAATTTATCTCGCTTACCGTGCCGACGCACTCAAACGGCTTTACGGGTGTGAAGCCCACAAGTCCGTCGAAAATATCCTTTAAGCTCTCGTCCGACAGCATCTCGCTGCCGAAAATATCCGTAAGAGTCGAAAGCGGCAAAAACGGCGATAATATCGAATAAACAAAAAGGCATTTGGCGCACTTACAGCACCATATATTTTTCTTGCTGCCGCGGTTGCAGCTGCGGAAAACCTTGTGATACTGCGGCAAAAGCGCAAACTGCTTTGCAATCTGCAACTCCGAAAACGGCCTTAAAAGGCTGAAATAGCGTATGCCCGAAAGCAGATTTTCGCCGACATATTCGGTGAAATCGTTTTCAAATCTGTATGACTTTGAATACTGGTGGTTTACTTCTCTGCCCTCAATATTGCCCGAATTTGCACTCGATTCGTTCGAGAGGACGATGTATTCACCGCCTATGAGATAGGCGCAATACAGCGAGAGGAAGGCCACGATTGCCGAAAACGGCGTGTGACCGTTTAAAAATCCCTTTTTGTTGAGCTCCAGTAAATTTTTATCTATTGTGCGGTAAGTCCTTATTATATCGCCCTCGCCGTAGCCTGCGGCAACAACCGTTTCGGTGCGCGCCGGCTGGTCGTTTACCGTGAAAAACTTATTCTTTTTGCCGAACGGCTTTAAAAGCTCGGCTGTAACGGCGCTGTCCTTTCCGCCGCCTACCGGAATAAGGTTGATACCGGCGGTATTGTAGCAGAGCTCGGCGGCAGCAGCCGGCTCTTCGTCGCAGACAAGGGTCATAAACGTCTCTTTGTCGGCGTCGATACCGTTAATATAGAAAAACTCCGACAGTCCGCCGAAATACAGCTGTTTCCAAAATTCCTTTTGCCTGTCGCTCAAAGAGCCGCATTTTACAATTACGTTTTTCGGGCAGGCGGTTTTCCAGTAGCTGACAAGCTCCACCATACCGAGCGAAAAAACGATATTTTGCGCCGTGGGAGACGAAAAGTCGTTGAGACAGCTTTCCTCCGCAATTTTTATTTTTGTTTGCGGATGAAATTCGCAGAGACCGTCTATTTTAAAATCAAACGAAACGGTTATATACTCTTCGTCACGTGAAATATGATAATTTTCATAGGTAAAGGTCTTGTACTGCTCCCTGAAGAGCGAAAATTTATCGTTAGGCATTTTTTACCTCCCAAATTCATTCATATTATTATACTAATTTAATATAAAAAAAGCAAGAAAACGGAAAAATTAACATTTCTTATAATTTAATAAAATAGTAATTGCTATTATTGGGCAATTGTGCTATAATTTCAACATACCGGCTCAAACTATTATGAATAATACATAAACAGCGGTAATATCTATTTTAGGAGGAAAATCCTGTGAAGGCATACACTTCAAACAACATACGTAACATTGCCGTGCTCGGCCACGGCGGAAAGGGCAAGACCACGCTGTGCGAAGCTATGCTTTACATAGCCGGCGCTACGGACAGACTCGGCAAGGTTGCCGACGGCAACACCGTTCTCGACTTCGACGCCGAGGAAAAACGCCGCAAATCATCGGTCTCTTCCGCTATGGCGGCGCTTGAATGGGATAACACAAAACTCAATATCATAGACGCTCCCGGTCTTTTTGACTTTGAGGGCGGTGCAGCCGAAGCGGTCAGAGCCGCCGAGGCGGTGCTTATAGTCACTTCGGCAGGGTCGGGCGTTGACGTGGGTACGGAAAAAGCGTTCCGTGCCGCCGAAAAAAAGGGTGCGGCGAAATTCTTTGCCATCACCAAAACCGATTCCGACCACAGAAACTTTTACAAGACGTTTGACGCCTTAAAAGAGGTTTACGGCAACAAGCTCTGCCCGACGATAATCCCGTATATGGAGGGCAACATTACAAAGTGCTACGTTAATCTTATGACGGGTATGGCGTTTTCATACGACGAAAACGGCAAAGCGACAAAAGTTCCCGTGCCCGAGGACGGCGTTATTGAAGAGATGACCTCGGCATTTATGGAGGCTGTCGCAACTACCGACGACGCTCTTATGGAAAAATTCTTTGATGGTGAAAAGTTCACCAAAGAGGAAATATTAAAGGGACTTTGCATAGGCATTTTCGACGGCTCGATTTACCCCGTATATGCCGTGTCGGGTCTTACGTGCGCAGGCGTGGATCAGCTTCTTTACGGTCTTGCGTGGTCGGCTCCCGGAGCATACGGCTATGCCGGTGAAAAGTGCGTATATGAAAACGGCGAAGAGGGGCTTTTGCCATGCGACGAAAACGGCCCTCTCGCGGCTATCTGCTTTAAGACGATAGCAGACCCGTTTGTAGGCAAGATGTCATTCTTCAAGGTTGTTTCCGGCAAGCTCGCACCCGACACCGTCGCATACAACTTCCGCACGGGCGAAATCGAAAAAATGGGCAAGATAGTCTTTGTTAAGGGTGCAAAGCAGGAGGACGCCCCCGCAATTATCGCGGGCGACATAGGCGTCGTCACAAAAATGGCAGGCGTTAAAACGGGCGACACTCTCTGCGACCCGAAAAACATATTGCGCTTAGCAGGCGTCGATTTCCCGAAGCCGTGCCTTTCCATGGCGGTAAAGGTCGCAAAGAAGGGCGAAGAAGAAAAAGTGGCGGCAGGTCTTACAAGACTTATGGAAGAGGACCCGACAATCACCTTTGCGCTCAACAAAGAGACGAGAGAGCAAATTCTTTCGGGTCTCGGCGAACAGCACCTTGACGTAATTGTTTCAAAGCTTAAAAACAAATTCGGCGTGGACGTAACACTGGAGCTTCCGAAGGTTGCGTACCGCGAAACCATAAGAAAGACCGTAGAGGCACAGGGCAAGCATAAAAAGCAGTCCGGCGGTCACGGTCAGTTCGGCGATGTTTGGATTAAATTTGAGCCGTGCGACAGCGACGATCTCGTATTTGAAACCGCGGTAGTCGGCGGAGCCGTTCCGAAAAACTACTTCCCGGCAGTCGAAAAAGGACTTCGCGATTGCGTAGCTAAAGGCTTCGCGGCAGGCTATCCGATGGTAGGTCTTAAAGCCACTCTTTACGACGGCTCGTATCACCCTGTTGACTCCTCGGAAATGGCGTTCAAGACAGCCGCCTCGCTCGCTTTCAAAAATGCGATGCCGAAAGCCGGCGTCGCCATACTCGAACCCATCGGCACTTTGACAGCCTATATGCCCGATGAAAACCTCGGCGACATTATGGGCGACGTTACAAAGCGCCGCGGCAGAGTTCTCGGAATGGGCGCGTCGGAAGAAAAGGGTATGCAGGAGCTTACCGCCGAAGTTCCGATAGCGGAAATGGGCGATTTCACAACGGTGCTTCGCTCCGTTACGGCAGGCAGAGGTCACTACACCCTCACTTTTGCACGCTACGAGCAGGCTCCGCAGCCGGTTGCCGACAAGGTAATTGCCGACCGTGCGGCTGAAAACGAAGAATAAACAGCAATCGGGGAACGGTTTTTGCCGAGCTGCGGCAAGGATTGTTCCCCTCTTTTTGCCGTTTGGTATTGAAAAAATCGTCAAATATGGTAGAATAGTACAAATACTTAAAGTTCAAGGGGATTTGAAAATGAGCAAAAAAACAGTTTTTAAACTTTCGGCAGCTTCGATTTGCGTTCTGCTCTCTGCCTGCCTGCTCTTTGCTTGCGGCAAAAAACAGCAGGATTTTGAAGCGGACACCACGGCGGCTCCCGAAACCACCGCGGCAGCTTCTGCCGATATAAATCCGCTTACCGGTCTTACGGGTCTCCCCGAAAGCGCCATAGGCAAGCGTCCGGTATGCGTAATGGTTGAAAATTCACCCGAGGCGCGTCCGCAATGGGGACTTTGTTCTCCCGATATTGTAATTGAGGGCGAAGTTGAGGGCGGCATCACAAGAATGATGTGGATGTATGCCGACATCTCTTCGGCTCCGAAGATAGGTCCCACAAGAAGCGCACGTCACGACTATGTTGAGCTTGCCGAGGGCTTCGACGCCATATATGTTCATTTCGGCGGCAGCAACCTCGCTTATGACAAAATCTCCGCAGATAAAGTTGACGACATCGACGGAATGAAAGCAGGCAGTTACTTTGCCCGCGACAAGGCGAGAAAGGTCTCAAAAGAGCATACCGCTTACACAACAGGCGAAAATCTTTCAAAGGCCATTTCGGAAAAGGGTTATCGCACCGACGTTAAATCGGGTTACGGCTCACCGTTTACCTTTGCTTCGTCAAAGAGAACACTCTCGGGCGGCACCTGCAATTCGGTACTTGCGGTATTTTCGGGCAATTACAAGCACACATTCAAATACAACGCCGAGGACGGCCTCTATTATAACAATATGAATTCAGACCCGATGAAGGATGCCGACGGCAACACAATGGCTGTTACAAACGTAATTATCCTTTACACGGGCGTTACAGGCCCCATTGATGCGTCCAAGCACGTTGACTGGGACCTCAAAGGCGGTAACGGAGTTTACGTTTCAAACGGAACATACGAAAATATCAAGTGGACAAAGGGCGACGCATCTTCTCCCCTCAAGCTTCAGGCAGAGGATGGCAGCGACCTTCAGCTCAACACCGGTAAATCTTGGATAGGCTTTGTCAGAAGCGACAATGCAGGCTCTACCGTAATAGGCTGATTAAAATTTAAAATCGCAAAAATCCCCCGATGTGCGTCCGCAGACAACTCGGGGGATTTATAATATGCTTCCTCAAAAAGCAAGCGAAGCTAAACCCTTCCGGCAAAAGTAAAATAGCTCTAAAAAGGCACTCTCAAAAAGGAATAACCCTAAAAACGCTTCCTTGTAAAGAACCACATCGAAGTGGCTGAAAATATCGGCTCCCTTGAAAAGGGAGCTGGCTACGAACGAAGTGAGTAGACTGAGGGATTTTGAGGCTCCCTTGTAAAGGGTGATTCCCCACGGTGTGGGGAAATGTCACGAAGTGACAAAGGGGACGGGCTCCGGTCGGGAGCTGGACGCGAGGTTACGAGCGGACTGAGGGATTAAAAAGGTCGCGCACAATCTATTCAAATTCCGCTCAACCCCAAGAAATCCCTCCGGCTTGCCTTGCGAGGCCCTCCTTCCTTTACAAGGGAGGCAATGGCGAAGATGACTGAGGGATTAAAAAGCAAAGCACTTTATGTAAACAACAATAAAATTCCGGAGGATAAAAAATGAAACTGATACTCGCGTCGGGGTCGCCGAGGCGTTCCGAAATACTGAAAAATGCCGGGTATGAATTTTCCGTAAAGCCGTCGTCCGCGGACGAGTCGCTCCCCGGCGGTATATTGCCGGAGGACGCGGTAAAGCTCTTGTCTGAAAGAAAAGCCGACGCCGCGAAAATCGGTCCCGGTGAAGTTGTCCTTTCCGCCGATACCGTGGTATCGCTCGAAAACTCCATACTCGGCAAGCCCCGTGACAGCGCCGAGGCATTCGCGATGCTCAAAAGCCTGTCGGGCAGGACGCACAGCGTATATACGGGCGTTACGATAAAGAGCGCCGATAAAAAATGTGTGTTTGCGGTAAAAACCGACGTTGTGTTTTATCCGCTTTCCGATGACGAAATAAACGCTTACATAGCTACAAAGGAGCCGTTTGATAAGGCGGGCGCATACGGTATACAGGGGCGTGCGGCGGTTTTTGCGGAAAAGATAGACGGTGATTATTACAGCGTGGTGGGACTTCCGCTTTCAAAATGTGCGCGGACTTTGCGTGAATTCGGCATTGTACCGAAATTATAATCGGAGCAGTCGGCATCTTTGCAACGGATTACAGCCGCAGTCGATTTGCATTTATCGGGTGTTTCCGGAAACATAAAAACAGTCGTTCCGCGAAAGTGCAGAACGGCTGCTTTTGTTTGTGATATAACTTTTTTGTACGAAGAACAGGCTGAACCCTTTTCGTTATACGGGGAAAAAAGACGGGCTCAGTCGGCTTCGGAATTCCTGAACTGCGGCAGAGTGCTGTTTTCCTTTTGAAGAGCGGAAATCGCACTCTCTATTTTTTCGGTCATTTCTTCCGTTGTGAGTCCGTCGGGAGAAATGGGCTTTCCGAACGTTACGCTGAGACGATACTTTTTGTTGTGCTTCCAGTCATAGAGCTTGGGCATTTTTCCGCTCTTCGGGAAAATGTTGTATGCTCCGTCAATGTATACGGGTATAACCGGCGTGTCGGTCTCGACCGCAAGCGCGCCCGCACCGCTCTTTATCTTTCTGAAAACTCCGTCCTCGCTTCTTGTACCCTCGGGGTGAATGATAACGCCCCAGTTTTCTTTGAGCCTCTTTTTGAGGTTTTCCATGGAGCTTGAGTTCATTCCGCCGCGGTCAACGGGAACCATACCGGCGCTTTTTATAAGCTTGCGAGAGAACGGGTCGTTTCTGAAAAGCTCCTTTTTAGCCATACAGCAAAGCTTCATATAGCGTTCTTTGCTGAGGGCGAGTGAAATAAACAGAAAGTCTATTTTTGAAACGTGATTTGCACAGATTATAAATCCGCCCTTTTGCGGAATGTTCTCCGTGCCGCTTACATTTATCTTGTAAAAGCTCTTGGCAAGGTTTTTAAAGAAGCTGTAAGCCGCATAGTCGCCGCCGTTTTTATCCTGCGGATATGAAACGCCGCTCTTGCCTATCGAATTTACCTGTTTGCCGTTGCCCTCAAGAGCCGCCACTATGTCGGCTACGGTCATATCGTCGTGATAATACGGCTCGATATTTACCTTGAATTCGTCCTCAAGCTCGAGCGCGAGTGTTATGGAACTCAACGAATCTATCGCAAGGTCCGAAAATACCTTTGTCGAGAGTGAAATATCGTTTTTGTCGGCATTTGCGATTCTTGCAATGACGGAGATAACGCGCGACTCAATATCGGCGCCCTTTTCCTCTATCATTTTTTCGTCTGCGGCGTCGTCGCCCTCAAGCGCCTTTTTCTTCAGGAGATACCTTTTGGGCTTTTGCAGAGACGTGCGCGGAATTTCCTCTACGAAATGCGTTTTGACTACGCGCATATTTTGTATAAGCGACGAACCGCGCTCGGTAATCTCTTTGCGAATGCTGTCGAAGCTGTCCGCCGAGAGTATTTCGGGGACTACAAATGCGTGAACCTCGTCGTAATCGGCGTTTTTAACCGGAACGCCGCATATTACAAACTCTTTTACTCCCGGCAGATCGGCATATTTTGCCTCGATGTCATCGGGAGCTATTTTTTTGCCCGTTGCAAGGACGATGTTTTCCTTGAGCCTGCCGGTAACGCGGACGTGACCCTGCTCGTCTGTATTTCCGAGGTCGCCCGTCTTAAACCAGCCGTCTTTGTCGAATGCCTCTTTTGTAGCCTCTTCGTCGCGGAAGTAGCCCACCATCATATACGGCGATTTTATGAGCATTTCGCCCTCGTCGCTTATTTTGAGCGATATGGGTGGATACGGAACGCCGCAGGTGTCGGTGGTTATATCCTCGGGCGTGTTTCCTATGGTGGGAATGTTGGTTTCGGACGCGCCGTAGGTTATCATAATGTTAAATCCGGCAGCATAGTAGAAGTCCGCAACCTCTTTTTTTATGGGAGCGCCTGCGGAGCAAAGCACGCGCAGACTGCCGCCGAAGCCGTCGTGAATACTCTTGAAAATCTTTTTGCCGAGCAGCTTGCCGTTTTTGCGGCGAGCCTTTTCGCATATCGGATAGAAGGTCTTAAACATAAACGCAGTTGCGGGATTGTCGTTTATCTTGCGGAGTATCTGCGTCATAAATAGCTCGTAGACCTTGGGAACGGCCGAGAGAACCGTCGGCTTGTATTCCTTGAATGCCTTTAAAATGGCTTCAGCGCCGAGAGTTTCTATATAGTGCACATCGGCGCCTATCATATGCGGACCGAGCACAAGGCATATAACGCCGTAAATATGGCTGTTCGGAATTATGGCGAGATAACGGTCGGTTTCGACAAGCTCCTGTACGTTCAAAGTCATCTGAGTTGTCTTTATAAGCGACTCGTGTGTGTGCATAATTCCCGCGGCGCGGCGCGTTGTACCGCTGGAATAAATTATTGTGGCAATTTCGGGTGAGGGATCCGGCGTCGGCTCCTCCTCCACCGAATTTCGGCATCCGTCAAAAACGGTGCAGTCATATACATTAAATACGGGGAATTTGTAATCGGGAAACTCCGCGAATTTACCGAACGTTTTGGGTGACAGGAATGCCGCCCTGACATCGGAGCGGTCAATAAAGCTTTTAAGCTCGGCAGAGCCGAGTGAAGCGTCAATCAGAGCCGCGGTACATTTTATTTTGCAAACGGCAAGGAATGCAATTGTCCATTCGGGCGAGCCCTCGCACGCTATCGCAACGCGGTCACCCTCTTTAACCCCTGCCGACAGGAGCCTGTCGCCGTATTCGTCGGCTTTTGCGAACACGTCGCCGTAGGTATACGCGCGCGTCGAGCCGTCGTCCATTGTCACGGAAAGAGCAAGCTTTGACGGGTGGTTTTTGTTGCACTCATAAATTGTTTTAAATATATTCATTTCCGCCTCCGACACAAATGTGATAAATTTATACTTTAGCACGCTGAAATTATGTAATATTTTAACATTTCGGCGGTGATATGTCAATGAGTCATGCTTCGCCGCGCTTCGGCAGGGTGCTATGGCTCGCTTTTCTTACTATTCCGCCCTTGTAAAATTCCTCTTTGAACCATACGTCGCCTGCCTCAAATGTCTTTTTATCGAGATAAGAGAGTATGCCGGCGTCGGTGGTAAAATCAAAGCTGAGCTTGTATGAATACAGAAATTGCTTTTTGTAAGAGCCGTATTTGCGGTTTTGCTCGTTGCTGCCGTATTTGCCGTCGCCGAGCAGCGGGGTGCCGTAAAAGGCAAAATGCGCGCGTATTTGATGTGTTCTGCCGGTTAAAAGCTCCACTTCCGTAAGCGAAAGACCGTCTATTGTGTCTATAACGCGATATTTTGTGCGGATTTCCTTAGAGGACGGCACCTGCTTTTTATATATATGCACGGTGTTTTTCTTTTCGTCCTTTACAAGATAATCCTTTAAAATGCCGCTTTGGTTTTTCGGCTTTCCTATAAGTATGCACAGGTAAAATTTGTGCAGCTCTCTGTCCTTCATCTTCTGATTGAGTATGCGCAGCGACTCGGCGTTTTTTGCGGCGATTACTATTCCGCCGGTGTTGCGGTCGATACGGTTAACGAGAGAGGGCACAAACGAATTTTCGCTGTCGGGTGAGTATTCGCCCTTTTCGTAAAGATAACGCTTTATACGGCCTATGAGCGTGTCAACATACTCTTCGTCGTCGGGGTGGCAGAGAACGCCCGCTTTTTTGTCGAGGAGCATTATATTTTCATCCTCGTAAATTATGTCGAGGTGCTTTGAGGCCTTGAGAAAATCGTATACCGTCTCTTTCTTTTCAAAGAACTCGTCGTTTATATACATATCCACCCTGTCGCCGAGCCTGAGCCTTGTCGAAATTTCGGCTCTTTTGCCGTTGAGCTTTATGCGCTTTGTCCTTATATACTTATATAAGAGCGATTGCGGCAAAAGCGGCGCCGCTTTATGTATGAATTTGTCAAGTCTCTGCGACTCGTCGTTTTTACCTATTTCAAAGCTTTTCATGGTGTGTTTCTCCGTGATTTTCGTATACTATTATATATAGGCGTTTTTTTGCACTTCGTTTCGGCGGAATTTTTTCGGGATTCACGCTTCGTATTTTGCCGTTTTGCACCGTCTTTCAAAGCGGCTTTGCGTCATTTTTCTTCGCCGCGGTTATCGGGCGGAAAAAGGCGCTCTTTTTTGTCCGTCGGGGCAAAAATGTACGCCGTAACAACATTAAAAACGTTATTTAATTATTATACCACAAAGACGTGCAAAATACCATAAAAACACCGCAGCCGAACCGTGAAACACACGGCGAAAAACGGTGGGCGGTTTGCCGCGAATTGATTTTAAGCCGCATTTTAAAACGCCGCTTTTGAGCCCGACAATGCGGTGTGCCGAAAATTGCCGTAAGTGTACCCGAAATGGGACTTTATCCCACAAAACCGCCCGTTTTTGATGCGAAAACAGGCGCCCGAGTGGGGAAACTTTGTGTATTTACGAGCTGTTTTTTGTGTGGAAAACGGAATAAAAAGCGGTAAAAAACATAGTTTGGAATTTTTAGAATATTACGGAATATAATAATAGCGGAAAGCCTTGATAAATAAGGTCGCACAGCACCAAAACAAATGCAATTGTTACAACTTTGTAATAAATTGTTACGATTTTTAACATTTTCACAAATATTTTAACCTTTTTGTCAGTAATCATTCTCGATAAGAGACGTAATCGCGGTTATTTGACATAATATGACAATTAGGTTTGTGCAAAATAGATAAAAATCGAGAATAAAAATATTTGACAATTATGTGACCTGGAAATATAATGGCTTTCGTCACAAGCGAAATAACAGCGACGCCGCCGTATCGCATTACGGCAACAAACTTTCGCGAACGCAACGCGAAACAAAATTACAGGCGTCCGGCAGCCGCGTTTCCGATTTTTACGGGAACGGCAGGTACGAGTTAAAGGAGCAGAATGATGATAACAGAAATTAAGGGCTATGTAAAAGCGAGCCACAAGGCTTTTACAAAAGTCACGGCACTTATAGTAGCGCTCGCAATTATGTGCGCCGTAACCGCTTTTGCAGCCTCGCCGTCGTTTTATGTTGACATATATGACGGCAACGAAATAACGAGAGTCCTCACGTCAAAGAGCGACCCCAAGACCATAGTGTCACAGGCGGGCGTTAAGCTTGACGACAGAGACAAACTCGATTCCACCGGATTTACGGCAGGTGAAGACAGCGCCCTGAGGATTTACCGCTCGGCAACAGTCAGCTTCACCGATATAGACGGTAACACGATATACACCGTATTTGCCGGTACCGTACAGGATCTTTTGGAGGAGCTTGACGTAACCCTTTCGGACGGTCAGCTCATCACCTATCCTCTCGACACCATACTCAAAGACGGTATGGACGTCAGAGTGACAAATTCCTATGACGTGTCCGTCACCGCGGACGGCAACACAAGCTCGTTCACCATGGGCGAGGGAACCGTGCGCGACGCTCTCAACAGAGCAGGCGTAACACTCGGCGATGACGACGAAGTAACGCCCGAGCTCGACAGTGAGGTTTGCGAGGGCACGGCAATAACCGTTTACAGGGTTTCGTATTCTTACAGAACGGTAACCGAAACGGTTGAATTTACAAAGAAAACAGAAAAGAGCGCAGAGCTTTACACCGATCAGCAGGTTATTTCACAAAAGGGTGTAAACGGCTCCAAAAAGGTAACGTACTGCGACAAGACCGTGGACGGCAAATATGCGTCGAGCGAGGCGGTTTCTACCGTAGTTCTTGAGCAGACGGTTCCGCAGATAACCACCGTGGGCACAAAACAGCGCCCGGTAGTGGTAAGAAATCTCAAAAATAACGGTTCGCCCATATCCGAGCTTTCCGTTCCGTCAAATGTGACTGTCGAGAACGGCGCTCCGACGAACTATTCAAAAATAATCACCGGTAAGGCGTCTGCCTATACCGCGTCCCCCACGGCAAAAACCTCGACGGGCAGAACCGTTAAGGCAGGTTATGTTGCCGTAAATCCCAAGCAGATACCCTACGGCAGCGAGCTTTGGATAGTATCCACCGACGGTATTGTTTACGGATATGCAATAGCTGCCGACACAGGCGGATTTATCCACAAGGGTAAATTTACCGTGGATCTGTTTATGAACACGGAGTCCGAATGTAGGCAGTGGGGAGCAAGAGACGTAATAATCTACGTTTTATAATCCCCGAATACTTGTGACTTACGAGCTGTAAAAACACGTGTTTTTACGGCTCTGTTTTTTTATACGGGCGGCATAAAAATATGCGGCACGGAAAGGCCGTCGTCAAGAAATTCCGAGACAAGGCGCTTTGTCTCGGCAAGAAATAAATCCGGATTTTCGCGCTTTATGCTTTTTACGCTTACGCCGAGCGTCAGCTTCTGATAGTTCTTCGCAGTCCCAGAGCCGCATCCCAAAAGAAGCGTTCCGTTTAAAGCCCTTGCGGCTCCGAGGCAAAACGAGAGCCCCCTGCCCTTGTTCGTGCCGCGGCAAAAATCATATGCGGAGAAATCCCCGAAGCTCTCCGCGGAAATAAAAAGCATATCGCCCGAAATGCCGCCGCCGACAAGCGTGTGGCTTCGCTTTGAATAGAGGAGCGAGTTCCCGATGATTTCGGTGGCGGCAGCCGAAAAGAGAATGTCGTCCGTCTCGGCCGAGATGTCCGTCGGAAGAGATACCGCAAATGCTTTTTTATCGCCGCTGCCGAATAAAAACGAGCAGCTTATCGTGAGCGCGTTTATAAATGCGCCTGCGTTTATGCGCGTTCGCCTTTTCGGTCTGTCGGGCGAAAGATAGGCTTTTCTCAAAAAATTCCGCAGCGAAAAAAGTGCAAAAATATATCTGTCGTCATTTTTTACAATCGACTCTTCCTGAAGTCTGGCAAAAAGCGTATGAAATTCCTCGCGTGCGAGAAAAAAGTCGGCACTTCCCGAAAAGCCTTCGTTTATGCGCTTAACTTCGTCGTAAAAATCAGTTTTCATCCTATCCCCCGAAGACAATAAAATACTGCTTTATAAGTATTGCTTTGCCGCGAAAAATTATACCCGTTTTTCGTGTGAACGCGTGATAACGGAATACTTCTTTACTAATGGCAAACTTCCTGCGACACACTTTTTATGCAGTTTGACAAAACATTCACAGAAACCCCGTTTTTTAGAGAAAAATCTTGCATAATTGAGTGTTTCGGTATAGAATAATAGAGCAATGATGTAAAAACAATTTATTGGAGGTAATACCAATGTCAGTTAAAGTTGCTATT
>DJOQ01000014.1 GCA_002437245.1 Ruminococcaceae bacterium UBA6434 | reverse complement strand
TATTGGGGGTACATATCAACATCAGGAGGGGTACTTTGTTATTCGAGTTAAACGCTGAATTATTGTCCTAACAATCTTTACCGGGAAATAAAAGTATATCCATTACTTTTAGCCCCAATCTCGGCATATGAACCGACTTCAATGGTTTTGACACATTCATCGTCCCATATATATTTGTACAAGAATATATACATTAAAACACGTTATGTGCGGTTAAAACAGAGAATTATTCATGTGAACATTTCAATGTAACAGTCTTTGGATTCCATTCGTTACCGGATGTACAGTCAACCGATATATCGCAATTAAATTCCAATGTTTTGAAAATTTCGTCCACCTGACTTTGGGTTAAATCTTTTTTTACCCAAACAAGCGATTCAAAAGTTTGCTGTGAGTGCGAGCTTACAGAAGGACCATACCAATAGCCCCAATCTGTATTAACCTCTGTAATAACGACATCGGAAGAATACTGTCCGCAAATATGTGTGCTTTCAATGTTATAATCCGAATCATTTTTTAAAGTGTATTTGATTGTATACGGAACATAGTCACTGATTTTTAAATCTGTTCTTATCACAGTATCGCCTGTGCCGTTATCATTGATTTTATACTTACAAAAAACGTCGCAGTTGTTAACGGTATAAGCGGGAAATTTGCTCAAATCATTTTCATTCGTCGGATAAAATTCAGACCACGAAATATTGATTTTTTGAATGTTTTTATTTATGGTTGCCTCGCGGTATTTGTGCACGGATATTACAGCAACCGCAATCAAAATCAGCACTATTAAAATTACCGATACAACAGTAACAGCCTTCTTATTTTTCTTGTTTTTCATATTTAATCCCCCACTTGTTTTTTTATAAAGAACACAATATGTGTTACTTCCGCAAAATATTATTCTTTCACAATAAAATATAATATTTTTACGTCGATTTGTCAATATTGACAATTTTAAAGGAAACATCGGGAATTTAATGTGCTTTACAAAAATGCGGCGGTATACGCTCGCTCGCAAACACAAAAGCCCACCGTTAAAAAACGGATTGTGAAAAAACACAATCCGTTTTTTGTAATATTTGATTTAATAATCCGCTCCGTCTTTATTTTACGGAAAGCTTGCCCGCCTGAGTGAGCGGTGCAAAAATGCGTGCGGACTGCTCATCGGTAAGAGTTATACCGAATACATCGCTGTAATACTCCTTGGTCTTTGCGGTTATGTCAACATCTTCAAAGCGCTCGGGATACGTCGCCTTTGCGAGCCAAAGAAGGGTTATCGGGGTATCAACTCCCGCGGTGTAGGTACGGTACATACCGAGAGGCATTTTATAAACATTCTTATCCTTAACCGCCTTTACGCCGCTCCAGTCAAAGCTGCCTACGGTATTGTTATAAATATCGTCGGGCTTTGCGGTATTGAAGTTTGTGATAAATATAAAGTCGGGGTCCCATTTATAAATCTGTTCCATATTTACATTGGTGGATTTATCGGAATCGAGTTCCTCGCCGACATTTTTTGCGCCTATGGCAGTTGCCCACCACTGACCGAAGAACGAATTACCCGAAGTGGAGATGTTTGACGCGCTGTATTGGAAGAGGAAAAATACCTTTGCCTTTTCTGCGTCCGGAATTGAACTTACTCTCTCCTGTACCATATTGTAAACGCTCTCGCTGTAAGTCCTTACTTTTTCCGACTTATTGTTTTCGGGGAAAAGCTGAGAGAGAAGGTCTATCCAGTTATTGAGAGTTTCAATGGCGTTATACTGCCATTTATTTGCCGAAATCGCTATTGCAGCATAGCCTGCGTCGGTGAGCTGCTTGCCGAGTTCTTTATTGCCGGAACTGTAAAATACCACGTCGGGATTTAAAGCCGCAAGAGCCTCCATATTAACGGTTGTTCCGTCTATAAAGCCCGTCTCGGCATTGAGTATTTCCGGATAAAGCTCCGACAAAAGGCTGTTTTTGGCGGCAACCATACTCGGCTGAGCCATACCGACTATCTTTGAAGCCGAATCAAAGAATACGGCAAGCACCGACGGTATCGGGTAAATGTCGCAGACCACAATTCGCTGAATGTCCTTTTTAACGGTTACGGTATTGCCGTTATTATCCACAACCGTTACCACCGCGCTGTCGTCATTCTTTTTGCCGTCATCCTTTTTTGCGGAACAACCTACCGCCGATAAAAGGAGCACAAGGCAAAGGAGAATACATAACACCTTTTTGACTTTTTTCATTTGCATTACCTCTTTCTTTATTACATTAAAAATGCTCATCGCATTTATTTTAAAAATTCCCGTCCGATTGTACGGTGCTTACGGGCACTACCGTTTTCACCGTTTTATTGCCCGACGTGACAGACAATATTTTGACCTTTACGCCGAATGTTCTTTGTATATTTTCCTCTGTCACTATATCGCCTGTTTTGCCGCATATGCACTTTCCGTCGTCGCCGAGGAGCAATGCCCTGTCCGCCGTTCTCAGCGCATGGTCCGGGAAGTGTGTGTTGAATATGCAACAAATTCCGCTGTCACGCAGTTTTGACAGGACATCGAGAACCGTTATCTGATTTTTGAAATCAAGGTTTGACTCCGGCTCGTCCAAAATCAAAATTTTCGGGTCGCACGCGAGAGAACGCGCTATCAATGCCATCTGCTTTTCGCCGCCCGACAACTCCGAGCATTTTTTATAGGCGAGATTTTCTATATTAAGTCTTTTTAAAACGGCAAACGCTTTTTCCGCGTCGCTTTTTTGAGGCTTTCCGAAAATGCTTATACTGCTCCCGAAGCCGAGCAAGACGCTCTCAAGCACCGTGTATGAGCCGAAGGATGATTTTGCCTGCGGAACATACGATATTTTGCTCCACAGTTCCCTGTTTCGCATATGAGAAACATCTTTGCCGTCAAGCAAGCTCCGACCCGAACTCCATTTGAGCAGCCCGACGCCGCACCGAAGAAGCGTTGTTTTGCCCGAGCCGTTTTTTCCGAGCACAGCCAAAATCTCACCGGAGGACGCGGAAAAGTTTATATCGGACAGCACCGTGTGCCTGCCGTCATATGAAAAACAGCCGTTTTCCACAGTCAACGTCACAGTTGCCACCCCCCTGTTTTTCGCATCAGAATTATAAAGAAGGGCGCGCCTATAACCGCGGTCAGCACAGAGATGGGAATCTCGGCGGCTGTGGCACTTCGCGCAACGGTATCGACAATTATCATAAACGTCATACCCATGCTGATACAGGCAGGCAGCAAAGAAATATGATTGTTTCCGAATTTCATACGGCACATATGCGGCACCAGAAGCCCTACCCAGCCCACCTGACCGCACATTGAAACACACGACGCGGTAATTGCCGTTGCGCATATTACGGAAACGGCACGCAGAGCCTTGATATTTGTTCCCGTCGCCTTGGCTTCGTCATCGGGAAGAGTTAAAATATTAAGCCGCCATCTTATAAGATACAAAACAGCCATTCCTATAATCATCACCGGCGCACCCACCGAAAGGGAGCGATAGCCTGCGCCCGCAAAGCTGCCCATAAGCCAAAAAGTTATTACCGGAAGGACGGAATTTACATCTGCCACCGATTTAATAAACGAAACAAGCGCCGAAAAAAGCGAGCCTATCATAATTCCTGCCAAAACCACACTGTTAAGTGATTTACCTTTACCGCTGCCCGCAAGATACGTCAACGAAACGGCAATAATACCGAATAAAAAAGCGACGGTTTGAGTCACTATAAAATCGGCTCCGAAAAAAAGCGCAACAGCCGCTCCGAAGCAGGTGCCGCTCGAAACTCCGACGGTATCGGGAGTGGCAAGCGGATTTGAAAACAGGCTCTGAAAGGTGCAGCCCGAAACCGAAAGCCCTGCACCCACAAGGGCTGCGAGCAGTATTCTCGGCATTCTTATGTTCCATAAAACAAGCTCGTTTTTAGATGCAAAATCGGCATTTCCGGTTATTCTTCCGAATATCGACCTTACTACCTCGGCAGGCGAAATACCGAGCCTGCCTATACAAAGTGCCAAAATTGCGGCAAAAATCGGCAATATAAAAAGCACAAGCGCGGATGCGGGGGAAAGCTTTATGGCTTTACAGTATTTTTCCTTTGTCATATCGTTGTTACCACATTTGAATACGCGGTTTTGGCGCTGACTCCGTCGAGTTTTCCGATTTTTCCCGACATTGCGCTTATTATATCCTGAGGAGCGTCCACCGCTATACTTATAATATTTATTTTTTTCTCTCTGTAGGGAATACCCATTCTGCCGACAATGTATTTTCCGTACTCATGCAAAATACAGTTGAGTTTTTCCACAGCATTCCCATCTTCTACTATTATCCCTATAAGTGCTACTCTCGATTCCATATTATCACCTGTAACTAAAATATAAAAAAGGCTGCATCATTAAAGATACAGCCTAAGTACGCCGTGCAAGCACACAGCGGTTTTACCTATTCACCGTATCTTTCGTCTCAAAACGGATTTCGACGTCAGAAACCGTATTCATTGATTTTTATCATAGCATATATCGGTAAAAATTACAACCCTACATATTTTTATCGCAGAACGCTCTGATATCCGCCTTTTCGCAGCCGCCCACATGGCGAGCCACTTCCTTGCCGTTTTTCACAAGGACCATTGTCGGTATTGACATAATGCCGTACATCGCGGCAAGATCTGCGGATTCGTCTACATTTATTTTGCACGCCTTGACGTCGTCGTATTCCTGCGAAAACGCCTCAAGCTCGGGAGCGGTCATTTTGCACGGACCGCACCAATCCGCGTAAAAATCTATAAGGACGGGTTTTTCGCTGTGCGATATTTCATCCGCAAAGTTCTGAAGAGTTACCTTTGTGACAGACATATTCATTTTCCTTTCCTATGTGCCGAAAGACGGTGCACATTCAGCTGTATAATATTTTTGAAAGCTCAAAAGCGCGGCGCAAATCGGCTTCTTTGACGCCGCCGTTATCCGTATCTTTGGCAAGAACGCCGCCGACGAGCTCGGTATTCATAACGGAGAAAGACATTTTTACCTGCTTTTCTATGATACCGTAACCCTCGTCCTCGTCATCTCCGGCGGTAACCAAAAGCACGGCCTTTTTGTGCTTTTTTATAGGTTGCGCAATTTTTCTTCTGAAATGCGCCTCATAGTATCTTTGAAAGCGGTCAAACAAAGCTTTCATCGGCGCGGGGAAAGACAGGTTGTAAACCGGAGTCGCAACAATTACCGCGTCGGCGTCTTCAAGCTTTGCCATAAATTTTTCAAGGTCTTTTTTTGAGCAGCCGTTTGCCGCCTTGCAGTATCCGCAGGCATTGCACGGAGTCGGCTGTAACGAAAAAAGATGAACTATTTCAACATCATCGCTTTTTCTTATGCCCTTCATAAAGGCTCCCGTAAGCTTTGCGGTGCTGCCGTTTGTCTTCGGCGAACCGAAGAGGATAAGTATTTTCATTCTTCCAACTCGCTGTCGCAGTATTTGCAGACAAGCTTACCTCCGTTTTCATAGAAGAGGTGCGGAACATAACTCTCGGTATTTGTAACGCATCTCGGATTTTTGCACTGTTTATCGTGAGTGCTGTAAGTTTTTTCTGGGACCTTGCCGCCGCGGTTTTCGAGCATAAGTATAATAAGAGCCATTCTCGCATACATACCGTATTCGGTCTGCTCAAAATACTTGGCGCGGCTGTCGTCATCAACGCCCACGGTAATTTCATCAACTCTCGGGAGAGGATGAAGCACAACAAGATCTTTCTTTGCAAGCTTCATTTTTTCCTCATCGAGCACATAAACGCCCTTTTGGCGCTCATACTCCTCTTTGGATTTAAATCGTTCCTGCTGGATACGCGTCATATAGAGAACGTCAAGTGAAAAAATTGCTTCTTCAAGACTCGAAGAAAAGCTGTATTCGCAACCGCTCTTTTTCAGAATGTCTATTACATACTCGGGCATCTGAAGCTCGGGCGTGGAAATCATAACAAATTTATTGTTTTTATATTTAGACAGAGCTTTTACGAGCGAATGTACGGTTCTGCCGTTTTTCATATCGCCGCAAAGGCCTATGGTGAGATCCGACAGTCTCCCCTTTTCGTGTGACAGGGTAACAAGATCCGTTAAAGTCTGGGTGGGGTGAAGATGACCGCCGTCGCCTGCGTTTATAACAGGACTTTTGGAATAGAGAGACGCCGCATAAGCGGAGCCCTCAACGGGATTTCGCATAACCAGCACGTCGGCATAATTGCTGACTACCCTTACGGTATCCTTTAGGGATTCGCCCTTTGACACGGACGCATTGGACGGATTGTCAAACCCTATAACTTCACCGCCGAGACGGAGCATTGCGGTTTTAAACGACATCTGAGTTCTGGTGGACGGCTCATAAAACAGCGTCGCCATTATTTTGCCGTGGCAGGCGTCGGTAAAAATCGACGGGTTTGCCTTTATCATACCGGCAAGGTGAATTATCTCGTCAATGTCCTCAAGGCCGATGTCTTCAAGGTCAATAAGATTGCGTGCCTTCATAAGTTACCATCCCTTTATTTTTTCTGCGGTCACGGTACATTTCCGCCGCCTTACACATTATAAGCTTTTTTGCATTCTTCTTCAATAGCGACGGCAAAAAATTGAACGTTTACACAAATTTTCATATGAAACGTACACGGTTTTTTACCTTTTAAATCCCAGTACCAAATCCTTGTCGCTGTCACTTACGCGGTAAGAATCCCTTATCTTTTGTATTGCTCTGTTTTGGGTTACGACGTCTGTATTTCCGGACGAAAATACTTCGAGTGTTTTTTCGCGGAATTTTATAAAGCTCTCCGAAAAAGCCCATGCCACAGCCATACTGACATAATATTCGGTGCAGTCGATATTCTCCCAAATCGAAATGACGTCCTCGCCGAATTCGTCCGTCAGAAGGTAGCGCATCATGAGTACAACCGCAGTTCTCGTCTCATATGTATTTTGAGAAAAAACGTGTTCCCTGCAAAATTCAAAAAGTATATAAAGCTCATTCTTTTTCGGCTTCAGAGCGGTACAGAAAGAATCGCATACCGCCCAGTTATCAATATACGGTAAAAACTCTTCTATGTATACAAGCTTTTCGGCTAACGGCATTTTGAGCTTAGCCGTGACAAGCCCCCTTATCATAGCTTCCTCGTACGACTGCACAGAAGACGCCGTAAGAAACAAAAGAGGCTTGCCCTTTACTATTTCCGAAGCGATTTTTTGCATTATCGGGAGCCTTACGCCCATCATGGGGTATGACGAGGTCTTGCAAAGCCCGTAGTGGAAATCCCTGTACTTTTTATCGGCAAAGGACGAGAGATATTCGCGAAATTCCGCATAAGTCTTACCGTTCCATTTTACATCGGACAGTTCCATAAAAATCACCGCAGTCTTTCCGGCTGCATATTTTCGGCAAACGCGCTTTTATCCTTGCAGCAGCCGTACAAGGTGCGACGAAAATCAATTCCGTACCGATGCCGTAAAAAACATTTTTCAAATATTTTCCGCTTTTTTCTACATTAAGAGTATAATATATCGTAATTTAATTGTAAATGATTTAATTCTATGTTAAACTGTTTACAGATTGCAGAAAGGGGAAAATTTTGTGATTTACAAGCTAAACAGAGACAATTACAGGGATTTTTCGGCACTTAACATAAACAGACTGCCGGGAAGAGCATACACCGTTCCCTTCAAGGAGCTTTCGCGTCTTAAAAAGACCGATTGTCTTACCGAACGCTACAACAGCGATATGGTCACGGTCCTCTCCGGCGAATGGGATTTTAAATACTACGAAACCCAGAGTATTTTACCGTATGAAATGGATACGGAGCGTATTCGTTTTGATAAAGTACAGGTCCCGTCCACTTGGCAGAGAACCGGCTACAGAGAACCTGTATATTTAAATTGCAGATATGAATTTCATCTTTTTCCGCCGGAGCTTCCGAAAGAGGTTGCCGTAGGCGTTTACAGAAAAAAGATAACCGTTGACGATGAAACCAAAACTCACATCATTTCGTTTTTAGGCGTCAGCGCGTGCCTTGAGCTGTATGTCAACGGCGAATTCTGCGGATACGGTGAGGGTTCGCATAACAGTGCGGAATTTGATATAACAAATATGCTGGTTTCAGGCGAAAACGAATTACTCTGCGTTGTTTACCGTTGGTCCACGGGAACATATCTCGAATGTCAGGATATGTTCAGAGAGACCGGCATTTTCCGCGACGTACTGCTTTATACATACGACAAAGCGTACATAAACGATTACGAAGTTAAAACACGTTTAAACGGCGGCAAAGAATATGACCTCTATATAGATGTATATCTCGAGGGCGAAACCGCAGGAAAAAAAGTTTCGGCAGAGCTTTTTGACGGCAGGAAGAAGATATGCGCCGAAGAAAAAGATGCCGACGGATGCGTTAAATTTTCTTTCTCGGCGCTTGACGTAAAGGAATGGACCGCGGAAACGCCGAATGTTTACGAGCTCTATTTAACGCTTAAAGACGGTGACAACACCCTGTGCACCGTAAGGAATTATACCGGCTTTAAGCATATAGAAATTCTCGGAGACGTATTTAAATTCAATCGCGAGAAAATCAAATTTAAAGGCGTAAACCATCACGACAGCAATCCGAAAACAGGTTATGTTATGAGCGCCGCAGATATAAAAAAGGACCTCGTTCTTATGAAGGAGCTTAACGTAAACTCCATAAGAACATCGCACTATCCTCCCGACCCGATGCTGCTTACTCTTGCGGACATTATGGGATTTTACATAATAGACGAAGCCGATATTGAAACCCACGGCTGCGGAAGTCTCGGCAAATACAATATTTACAAGCCCAACTTTTTAAGTAACGACCTTTCATGGGCGCCGAGATACATCGACAGGGTAAACCGTATGTATTTCAGAGACAGAAACCACCCGTCAATTACAATGTGGTCTCTCGGCAACGAATCCGGCGGATATAAATGCCAGGACAGATGCTTTGAATTTTTGAAATCGGTATGCCCCGAAATACCTGTACACTATGAGGGCGTTATCCGCACAAAGAGAGTCGGTTACGACGTCATATCGGAAATGTATACCGACATAGAAAACGTTATTAAAACCGCAAAAGGTACAAGAGGCAAAAAGTACTTTGAAAAGCCGTTTTTCCTCTGCGAATACTGTCATGCGATGGGCGTAGGCCCGGGTGCGCTCGAAGAATATTGGGACGCCTTTTATTCAAGCGACAAGCTTATGGGCGGCTGCATATGGGAATGGTGCGACCACGCGGTATACCACGGTAAGGATGATAAAAAGTACAAGTACGAATACACCTACGGCGGCGACCACGGCGAGGAAATGCACGACAAGAACTTCTGCGTGGACGGTCTTGTATTTCCCGACCGCACTCTACACACCGGCGCGCTCGAAATGAAGCACGCATACAGACCCGTAAGGTCAGAAGTATCCGGCGGCAACACCCTTCGTCTTACAAACACATACAGATTTTTAAGTACAGATGTTCTCACCGTAAAATGGGAGCTTTGCTTTGACTGCAAAAGGGTAAAGGACGGCGTTATAGATAAGGGAATAGCTCCGTCGGCTACCGCGGAGGTAACGTTGCCGCTCGGTCGGATACCCGACGACCGCCTTGTAACGCTCAATTTGATTTACGAAGACAAAAACGGAAACGAAGTTTCAAGAGAACAGCATATACTCTGTGACGCACCTGCGGCAATCGAAACAGGCGATAAAAAGGTTCTTCTCACCGAGAGTGACTCCGGTTACTCGGCGGAATTCGAGAACGGAAAAATCGAATTTTCACGTTCCACAGGCGAAATTCTCTCATATGAGGCAGACGGCACAGAGCTTATCAACAAAACTCCTTTAAGCGGCGTTTCGGGCTTTTTGCCTAACATTTACCGTGCTCCGTTAGACAACGAAGAGGTAAATCCCATACCGAAGTGGAATCGCGAAAAGCTCGCTAAAATCAAAGCGGTTTACAAAGGAATTAGAGCCGTAAGCGATGAAAAAGAGGTTAAGATAACCGCTTATTATGATATGACCGACGGCAAAAGGCTCTACTACAAGAGCTTTATAGAGTACACCGTATTTTCCGACGGCACGGTTAAAGTACGTTCCTCTCTCGCAAGGAAGAGATACGGCTGGAAAGACCTGCCGAGATTCGGTCTCACTGCAGAGCTTCCCAAAGAGTTTTCAAATGTAAAATATCTCGGCAGAGGTCCGTATGAAAATCTCTGTGATTTAAACGGTCAGTCACCGATAGGCTTATATGAGACAACCGTTAAGGAAATGCACGTTGACTATATTAAACCTCAGGATAACGGCAACCACGGAGCCGTAAGATTTGCGGAATTTACGGACGGTAACGGAAAAGGCTTAGCATTCCTCGGTACTCCGAAATTCAGTTTCTCGGCACATGATTACACTCAAAAAATTCTCTGTGCCGCACGCCACCGCGAGGACGTAATACACGAGGACACCACGTTTGTTTCAATTGACGGTTTTGTTCGCGGAACCGGCACGGCAAGCTGCGGTCAGGACACGCTTATGAAATACAGATTTGTATTTGACGACTCAATTGAATTCCGCTTCGCGATGAAGCCGATAACAAAATAAGCCGCAAAACGAAGCCGTAAAATTTTCGGTCCGAAAGGAACTTTAACAATATGATAAAGAGCACTTGGTTTTTAGGCGGCATACCCTGCCCAGACGGCGATGCAATCAGAAAAAAAGTTTTTGTGGAGGAGCAGAAATACCCTCTTTCCGCCGAATTTGACGACCATGACAAAACGTGCGATCATTTGCTTTTAACGGTTGACGGCACACCTGCCGCAACGGCACGCATATTTATGAAGGATGACAACGAGACGGCAAAGCTCGGCAGACTTGCGGTATTAAAGGAATACCGCGGTCACCACCTCGGCGCGGAGCTTATAAAAGAGCTGAAAAAGAGGTCAAAAGCGCTCGGCGCTAAAAAAATATATGTCAGCGCGCAGGTATACGCCGTTCCGTTTTACGAAAAATACGGATTTAGGGCATATGGGAAAGAATATCTTGATATACACATTTCGCATATGGACATGGATTGCCCGTTATAAGCATTAAGAGACAAAAAAAGACCCGGGGAACTATTGCTCTCCGGGTCGCGCTGTCTTTTGATTATTCAATCTCAAGATGTTTTGAAGTCTCTTTCGGAGCTTCCTTCTTGGGCATTGTGAGCTTCAGGACACCGTTTTCGTATTTAGCCGAAATCTTATCGGTATCGATACCGGAAACATCAAACTGTCTTGAATATGAGCCGTAGGAACGCTCGCAGCAGATACTCTTGCTGTCTTTATCCTTCTTTTCGGTTTCGGTATGACGTTCTGCCTTGATGGTGAGGATATCGTCCTTAATATCAAGCTTAATGTCGCCCTTTTCAAAACCGGGAAGATCCGCTTCAAGGATGTAATTGTTGCCGCTCTCTATGATGTCGGTATTGAATTCGGCAAGTGCCTTGCCGTCAAAGAATCTGAACGGGTCGTCAAAGAACTGATTCATTTCGCGGAACGGGTTATAGGATGTAACATTATTTTTACGGTTATAAGGTCTTAAATCAAACATATAAATTCCTCCGATATAAGTTGAATTTTGCTGCCCGATTTATTTTTTGCTCGCTCGGTCAGGTGACTTGCGAGCCGCAAACTCAAAAGAGATTCCGTCGGCCTCTTGGGCCTCTCGCTCTCTCTTTCTGTTTACAATTATCATTATACCCCACAATGTTATCCGTTTGTTATACAAATATGAACAAATTGTAAACTCTTAGCACTCTACGATTAAGAGTGCTAATTTAATAATTTCCTTGCTTAATTTCGCCGTTAATATTATAATCAGAACAGTAACAACACACCAAAAGAGAGGTATATTATATGAAAAGGGATTTGGGCAAAGCCGATGAAATTTTTGACGTACCCGCAATAAACTTTTTCACAAGCGGAAACGATTACTACGGCAGCAGCGGAAACAAATTCAGATACAGAATTTCGCACACCGACGAAAACATAGTCGGCGAGGTATGGCACGAGGACCTTTGCTATGAAAAAGGCAACATATCGGATAAAAGGGAGGATTTTCTCCTGACGCCCGACGGCCTTACCGACTGTATAAAATGGCTTTACGAAAAATACGAAAGTACATATGAAGCCTAAAAGCCAAAATAAGACAGAGAAAGCCGCTCTCGGAAACATTTTCGAGGGCAGCTGTTTATTTGTTATTACTTATTATATATCGTATATATCGGCATCGGCGACGCACGGGCTTTATCTCACGGCAAAATTTCATTCCACTTTTTCGCGAGCACAGGCATCCACAGTCCTCCCTGAACGGGACGGTGATATCTGCCCTTTGATTTTGCACTCTTGGTATCATACCAATCCGTAAACGGATACTTGTCTTCGGTGTGGTCAAGCATACGCATTATATCTACCGACAGCTTTTGGGTCATAAATCCGGTGTCGTCAAGAGCGCACGCCCACATTGTCCAGTCGGTGCGCGCATAGTCTCTGCGCGGTCCGAGCGGCAGACCGTACTCATTTTCGACCTTGATATAACGATTGATTTCGTTTTTTGCCGTTTTGAGCGGGAACAGGTCAAATCCGAATATATAATTCCACACGAGATTATATTTAAGGCTCCAGCTTTCTTTCTTTAAGAGCGTAAACGAAAGGCACTCTCTGCCCTCGTCTCTTTCGAGAATATCCGCCGCGTTATCGGATGCGGCTTTAAGATATTTTTCTCCGTCCAAGTCGAGCATTTTGCATATTTCACCGCAGCAGCGCAGCGCTATGCAGGATTTAACGGCAAGATTGACGCTGCCCGATATCGCCTTTGCGTAGTCGTCGGCATTCTTTTGGTTAGCTATGTCATTGCCTGTTTCGGCAAGATAATCTCCCCACTTTAAAAGCAGGTCTTTATTTTCGGTAATAAAGCTCCTGTCGCCGGAAAGAACCGTTGCGGCATAAGCGAGTATAAGCACATCGCCGCTTGTTTCAACGGGCATCTGTTCCTCCTCGTCATATATATCGTCCGAGGCCGAATATATCTTTGCCCTGTCGCCGTCAAATTCGGCTTTAAGACCGTATGTCTGCCCGCAAGCTATGGGATATGTGCCTATATCGTGCGGCACAAAATCGAACCTCCACGCGGAGGAACACGCAAAATCACATATACCGTTAAGTTCGGCAAATACAAGCTTCGGATTATAAAGAAGGAAAAGCGGAGACGACGCATATGTCACATCGGTCTCGGCGGCATATCCGCCGGCAGTGCAGTTTTTGGAAATATACAAAAGCTTTCCGTCATCTGTTTTCACAAGCTTGTGAGACGCTATGACCTCTCTGTACGCCGCTGACAAAAGCATACAGTAATCATCGCCGAAACGCTGACCGTCGCGCAAAATCCGCGTATTTCGCAAAGAAACCTGTTTTCTCAATTCGTCGTGTTTTTCGTCGCAGTATTTAAGCGCCGAAACTGCGTCGGGGAATTTCTCGGTCCAAAGTCCGCGTAGCTTTTTGCCCATATATTCTATGCTGAATCCGTCGTCAAAAAACAGGGTGTCATGCGCGCAGAATTTTTCGCTTACGGGTTCATATGCTTTATGCTCGCTGTGAATGTAGTTTACAAATCCGTCGCGCTTATTTCGTTTTATTGTAGGCTTGTCGAACGAGACAAAGCCGCCCGTAACATAAACCGTTCCCCAGTTTATGGCGTTGAAATCGCCCGAATACGCAAGCGGCTCCTGCTCCTTCCGCCTCATATATGCGTAGTATGAGCTTTCGGTTTTGACCGCGTCGCCTATAACCTCCTTGCCCTTTTCGCTGTCGTAACAGAAGTTCTCGCCCACAAAAAGCGAAACAGAAACGGAGTGAGGTCTTTTATCGAGTATTGTTACTTCATAATCTATAAAAGCACACGGCAAAGACATAAGCAAAACGTCATCGGGAAAAGCCGGAGTCCAAAAATCAACCTTGAGCTGAACGTCGTGTTTTTCAAATACATATGTAGTACAGAGCGGAGTGACCTTGAGTACCTTTTGGTGCATATGATGTATGCCGTTTTCGCCCATAAAACGATACGGTTTATCATCAATCATCATAAGACCGTGCAGGCACTTCTGATAACCTGCCCACATTCTTGTGTTATCCTTATACAGCTTTTTTTGTTTCATACTCCAAACGCTTATATACGGGTCAACCGTCACAAGCGGATATGCAGGTAAATGTTTCATAAGTCCAACCCCTTTCAAGTTCTATTATAGTTATTTTACCACATATATTTCACACTTTAAATATACAATTTAGTAAAAAGTATACATTATATATGCTTTTTGTAGAATTCACAGCAGCTTTCAAACCAGCCTTCCGGTTCTTTACCCTTTGCAAGGCCTATACCGTGTCCGCCGGTTTTAAAGAGTTTAAATTCATACGGTACGTCGTTTTTGCGAAGTGCGTCGCAGAGCATTTCGCTGTTACGGTAATCAACCGTACCGTCATCCTCGCACGCCCAGACGAAGGTCGGCGGAAAATTTCCCTTTACAAGCTTTTCGACGCTTGACGCATTTATCTCGGTCTTGCCCGGTAATATTCCGAGAAAATTTCTGCGCGAAACCTTGTGGGTCTTTTCGCCCATGGTTATTAGCGGATAGCAGAGCATAAGCGTTTTGGGTCTTAAAGAATACTCTTTGCCGCAATAATCCGATTCGTACCTTTCGTATTGCGAAGAAAAGAACGCGCAAAGGTGGCCGCCTGCCGAACTGCCCATAAGAGAAATATTGTTTCCGTCAACGCAAAGCTTTTCGGCGTTTGCCTTTATGAACTGTATGCTTCTTGCCACGTCTTTAACGGGGCGCGGATACCTCGCATTAAAGCCTACGCTGTAAAAAAGCACAAAGGCGTTTATTCCCTTTTTGTTAAATTCGCGCGCAAACGGTTCTCCCTCGTTAAAATCCGAGATGAATTTATACGCGCCGCCGGGGCAAATGAGCACCACCGGCGCATTTTTTCCGACAACATATCCGAAAAGCTGTACTTTTTTGCGGTACGGCTCCTCTTTGCACTCGCGTTCCGTGTAAATCTTATACTCTGTTTTTTCAACCATTTTCTTTTCTCCAAATCGTTATATTTAACGTATCCGCGTTAAGCTCACCGAGTTAATTGTATTATATATCAACGCCGCGGCAAAATAAAGAGTGAAGTTTAAACGGGCATAGCCGGAAAAAGTGCGTTGAAAGTTGACAAAAAGGGATAAAAAGCGTAAAATAACCGCATATATCCGTGTATAAAAATACGTTTCCGACAGGGAGTAAATATAATGAAGTTTTTACAGAAAACCCAAAGAACGGTTATGCTTCTCTTAAAGGTACTGCTGTTCTTTATTTTGTTCGCTACGTTTTTTGTTATTTTCGGCATTGAAAACGAATGGCTGCTGCGTCTGTCAAGAACCGCCGCGGTAACAATGCTTACGTTTGTCGTTCTCGGCTCGGCGCTTATGTCTATATACGGCGGATATTCCGTGGGGATAACAAAGAGCAAGCCGATAATATACTCTATGACGCTTTCCACCGTATTTACCGATATTGTAACTCATTTGCAGCTTTGCATAATGAACACAAACGCGGCAAACAACCAAAAATTTCAATATGAACATCCCCTGCTTTTACTGCTCGTTATGTTCATTCAGATACTCGTTATCATATTTTTCGCGTACTTCGGAAATTTCGTATACTTCTCGATAAACTCACCCGAAAAATGTTGTGTTATAACGACTTCAAAGTATTCATTAAACAACATTGTCCCGAAAATCAAGAAGTATAAAAAGCAGTATTTAATAACGGACGCCATACTTTTCACAAATCCGGAACTGTTTGACATTATAAACCGCTGCGATACGGTCTTTGTATATGACGTACCCGCCGCCTCGCGCACGACGATTGTTGAATACTGCTACGCCAACAACAAAAACATTTACTACAACTTTGAAATGTGCGACGTCGTTTCGCTTCGCGGCAGAAACGCCATGCTTGACGACAAGCCGATGATAGCTTCTACGGTTAAGGGGCTTACGGTTGAACAGCGCATAATAAAACGCGCCATGGACCTTTTTGTATCTACCGTGGGGTTAATTGTTACAAGTCCCATAATGCTCGCCTGTGCTATAGCCATAAAGGCTGAGGACGGCGGCTCGGTATTTTTCAAGCAGAAGCGTGCCACAAAAGGCGGAAAGATTTTCAAGGTCTACAAATTCCGCACGATGAAAGAAAAGAACTCAATAAACAAGTCCGTAACCGAGGACGACGACAGAATTACAAAGGTCGGCAAAATCCTGCGCAAATTCCGCATAGACGAGCTGCCGCAGATAATCAACATTTTCAAGGGCGAAATGAGCGTTGTCGGTCCGCGTCCCGAAATGATAGAGAACGTAGACGAATACACTCAGGCGCTGCCTGAATTCAGCTACCGTCTGCGCGTCAAGGCAGGTCTTACGGGTCTTGCACAAATCGCCGGCAAATACAATACGTCGCCTAAAGACAAGCTCGTTCTCGACCTTATGTATATCGAGAAATACAGCATATGGCAGGACATCAAGCTTATCTTCCAGACGCTCACGGTATTCTTTAAAGCCGACGACAGCACAGAGGCATTCCACCACAGCGACAGCTACGAATTCTTTACTGCGGACAAGTCTCCGGAGCTTATAGGCGAACCCGAAAACGCCGACAGCGACAGCGATAGCGATAGCGATAAAGACAACGATTAAAATAAAGAACCGCCTTGCGGCTGTTATGTGTGCCGCAAAGGCGGTTTTTGAGTAATATATGAGGTGAAACAAAAGATGTTAGAAGCAGTAAATGTAGGTTTACAGTACGGCGGCAGAACGCTTTTTGAACACGCTGACGTGAAATTCACAAGCGGAAACTGCTACGGGCTTATCGGCGCAAACGGTGCCGGCAAATCCACATTTTTAAAAATTCTTTCGGGCGAAATCGAGCCTACAAAGGGAGAGGTTATCCGTACCCCAGGCGAGCGCCTTTCGGTTCTTAAGCAGGATCACTTCGCTTATGACGAATACGATGTTATACGCACCGTTTTGCTCGGCAACCCCAAGCTCTGCGAAATAATGGACGAAAAAGAGGTCTTATATAGCAAGGCAGAGATGACGGACGAGGACGGTATGAGGCTGTGCGAACTCGAAGAGCAGTTCGCAGAAATGGACGGCTGGAGCGCCGAGAGCGACGCCGAGATACTCCTCAACGGTCTCGGCATAACTAACGATTTACACCATCTTAAAATGAGCGAGCTTACGGGCGACCAAAAGGTAAAGGTACTGCTTGCACAGGCTCTTTTCGGCAATCCGGACATACTTCTTATGGACGAGCCCACAAACCACCTCGACCTTGAGGCCATAGCCTGGCTTGAGGATTTCCTCATAGACCTCGACTCTACCGTTATAGTGGTATCGCACGATCGCCACTTTTTAAACAAGGTTTGCACCCACACGGTGGATATTGACTACAAGAAAGTCACCATGTATGTGGGAAATTACGATTTCTGGTATGAATATACGCAGATGGCACAACGGCAGATGCGCGAACAAAACAAAAAGGCAGAAGCAAAAATCAAAGAACTTCAGGATTTCATATCTCGTTTCAGTGCAAACGCTTCAAAGTCAAAACAGGCGACAAGCCGAAAAAAGCTCCTTGACAGCATTAAGGTTGAAGATATACCCGTATCGTCAAGGCGTTTTCCGTATGTTGATTTTAAGCCCGACCGCAAAGTAGGCAACGAGGTGCTGACCGTAACGGGAATTTCAAAGACGATAGGCGACAGAAAAGTGCTCGACAACGTAAGCTTTACCATACTGCCGAGGCAAAAAGTGGCTTTTGTCGGCAGCGACCCGCTTGCAAAGACCACACTTTTTAAAATACTGATGGAAGAAATCGAGCCCGACGAAGGCACTTTCAAATGGGGCGTAACCACATCACGCAGTTATTTGCCGACGGACAACTCGGCATATTTTGACGGCTGTGACGATTCGCTTATAGACTGGGTCAGAAACTACTCAAACCTTGTTTTTGAAGCCGATATAAGGAGCTGGCTCGGCAGAATGATGTTCTCGGGAGAAGAAGCAACAAAAAAAGCAAACGTACTCTCCGGCGGAGAGCGTGTAAGATGTATGCTCTGCAAAATGATGCTTTCGGGCGCAAATGTACTTTTGCTTGACGAGCCGACAAACCACCTTGACCTTGAATCCATCGCCTCATTAAACGACGGACTTATCAAATATCCCGAAACAATACTATTCACATCGCATGACCATCAGTTTGTGGAGACGGTTGCCGACCGTATAATCGATGTAACACCCGGTCACTTCTTTGACGAAGCGATTACCTTTGACGAATACGTTGAAAAAATATCGGAGCAAAGCGATAAAAAATAACGATATGCAAAAAAGCAAGCAGCAAAAACACTCTTCGCTGTTTGCTTTTTTATACGGTCTTTTGTATGGACATTTTGTCCGTTTTCGGCGCTTTGCATTTCATAAAAAGTAAAAAGGCAAAACATAAAACCCTTAAAAAGCCTATAACATCAAGCTTTTTAAGGGTTTTATGTTTGGTGAGCCATCGGAGATTCGAACTCCGGACACCTTGATTAAAAGTCGCATAAAAAACAAGCATTATCAAGGCTTCCAACAGTTTGTACGGACATTTTTAATGTAATATCTGCGAAATACGCTCGTCAAGCTGTTTTGACACAAGGGTAACTCTCTCTGGGCTGATGTGCGTATATATATCATTTGTTACTTGAATTGAAGAGTGTCCCATAAGCTGTTGTGCATCCTTCGGCTTAACATTCGCCTCATAAAGTAGTGTCGCATAAGCGTGGCGAAGCTGATGCGGTGTAAAGTTAATTTCGGCATTACTTTTATACTTCTCCCACCTTTTGCGGAATTGCTGTTTCGTATAAGGCTTTTCTCCGCCGAATAAAAAGTTATTTTTATCTCCGCTCGGCAACTTCTCTAAAAGTATATCGGGTATGTAAATGTAGCGGTCGCCGCTTTCTGTTTTAGTCGATTGCTGAACAATCGGTGTATTTTGATTTTGTTCGCTGTACACAATCGTTTTATGAATATGAATTCTTCTATTCGGTATATCGATGTCTCTATGCTGTAAAGCGAGAGCTTCTCCCTTACGGCACCCTGTAAATAACAAGAAAAATGCGAAAAAGCCAAACTCGGAATCAACATTATCAATTACCTTTTGTATGTCCTTATTTGACGGTAATTCCCTTTTGCTTTTCTTTAGCTGTCGGGGAATTTTCGTAGGCTCAACAGGGTTAAACTGAATATAGCCATATAACATCGCATACTTGAATATGAGATTAAGAATAATCCTATGCACCTTAACCGTCTGCTTTGCATATTGCTTCGTTGCAAGCTTATCAATAAATTGTTGAATTTCGATTGCAGTAATCTCGGCAACGGGAATGTCTTCGAACTGTTTGACCACCCTGTTATATGCAGGCACATAGCTTATACGAGTATTGACTGATATTTCTTCCCAATGTGAATTTTTCCACGCCTCAGCAACAACAGAAAAATAGTGCTTTTCAATTCTTGTCTGCTCTGCTTTGAAAGCTTTTTCCTTCTCGGACAGTTCTGTTTTTGTCTTGTAATAAAAAGTGTGTTGGATCTTCTTACCTTCAATCGTAAAGGTCTTTTGTGTCTCATAGTAACCATTTTTTCTTTTTTTCATAAAAAAACACTCCTTCTGTGTACGGAAATTACACTTGCGGAGTATGGATTTCAATGCTATAATAAATGTAGCATTGAAAACGGCGTGAGTTCGTACAGTGTCATTTTCGTACTCTTGTTTTTAATGCAGCTCCCTGCTGGAACAGGGAGCGTTTTTTATATTCAGAAAAATTTTGTTGTTTTATTATCAAATAATAATAAAATTTACATATAATATAATACGATTGCAATAGCTTCATTAGGGCTTAACTTGTGCCTTTTTATATGCTAATATGTAATCGTAAGAGATACATTGATGTATTTATCTTGCATTGTTCATCTGCCATGCGTAGAAGGAACGGAGAAACCGTCAGCAATTTATTGCTGGCGTTTTTGTTTTTCTGCCTTTTTCTTCAGTTCATTTCTCTTTATATCATAAATAACGCAATACGCAGTTATAAGGAAAAATTCGTCTTTTCTCTTTTCTAAAACCATTACATTTGAATTGTCATGTTCCAAATGACAGCTCTCATCGCAATAGATATTTATCATTTTATCCTAACCTTTCTGTCTTGTAGAAATGTCATTAACGCCCTGAGTCCCATTATTGGTACATAGAACTATAGAACTATTGACAAAGAAATTAACTTGTGATATTCTTCAATCGAACATTTGTTCTGATGTTCTGAAAGGAGCGTAAAAATGACACTGTACGAAAAGGAATTATTAGACATAATTCATTCTGCGCCTAACAAAGAATACGCTCTCATAAAGGCTCTTGAGATTATTATTTCGTTGAAAGAGCAGCCTTCAACATCTCAAGAACCATCTTCTGCTTGTCCTCGGGAAGACCCCTGAATAGTTCAAGCAGCTCTCTTTCCCCTGCAGTCAACTCTGTGGGGGAATTTTCTTTTCTCATCGGAACATCAAAGCCCATTATCCATTCAGGAGATGTTCCTAAAGCTTCAGCCAAAAGCACAGTCTTATTGCTTCGTGGCTCGTATTTTCCACTTATATATAAGGATATTGTTCCTTTATCGATTCCTGTACGGCGGCTCAATTCTGCTTGTTTCATATTATTGATTTCAAGAGCCTTTTTAATTCTTACCGAAGCGGGTTCTATTCGAATAGCCATATTTTCCTCTCCTTTCTTAACACATTATAACATAAAAGTTATATTTTGCAAACTTTTTTTACTAAAATTCAAAAAAACTGTTGACAGTTACCAAACAAGGATATATAATGAGTGTAAAGTTTGGGTTTCCAAACATAAGGAGGTGAATAAAGTGAAAGAATACAGCAAACTCCTCGGCAAAATTAAAGAGTGTGGTTTTACTCAGCAGGAAGTAGCGGACAGAATGGGTATCTCATCTGTAACTCTTGGAAGAAAGCTTAATGGCTTCAATGATTTCAAGATTACAGAGATAGAAAAGCTGTCAACAATATTACAAATTCCCGTGTCAAAACTTCACTTTTATTTTTTTAGCTAAATAGTTTGGCTATCCAAACCAAAGGAGAAAAAAGCAAATGAGCTATACAAATGACTTTCGGCATTTTACAGAGTTTTTTCCTTATAGACGGGAAATAAAAGACATCATCAGTTGAATTGAGAAGTTTTCCCCCTTCTTAATAAAAGTTTGAGAGTAGGTTTGAGAGTAGTGTAATTTCATAAGGTACTGAAACCCTGCCTCTTCTGTAATTAGAAATAGCACCGTTTGAGAGTAGTGTAATTTCATAAGGTACTGAAACGGCGATTACTTCACATAAGAAAGACTAACTATTAAAAGTCAAGTCTAAAAAGAGTGGCTGATGAAAAAAGTTTAAGACGAAAAAAAGGCATAACGAAACAGGCGTCAAAGACGCCGAATTTCAA
>DJOQ01000005.1 GCA_002437245.1 Ruminococcaceae bacterium UBA6434 | reverse complement strand
CAGTATTGGGGGTACATATCATTTGTCGGCTGTTTTTTTATGAAGCGAACCATGCGACGCATGAAAAACAAAGTCACCTGCGGCTTATAAAGCAGGACTAAAGGGAGGTGGGTTGCCGTCAAGCAAGCCGGAGAGATTTCTTGGGGTTATATGGAATTTTAATAAAAAGTACGTGACCTTTTAATCCCTCAGTCTACTCACTTCGTTCGCAGACAGCTCCCTTTTCAAGGGAGCCTAACAATTTCTCAGTCTGTTCGCTACGCTCACATCCAGCTCCCTTTACAAGGGAGCCTAATATACCCGGCAGTTTGTGCGCTCTTAGCCAGCTCCTGACGGGAGAGAGTCCCCTTTGTCACTTCGTGACATTTCCCCACACTGTGGGGAATCACCCTTTACAAGGGAGCCTGATAATTACCTCAGATAGTTTGCTATGTTTTTTTCTTTTTAAGGGAGCCTATTAAGGTTTTCGGTTTGCAGCTTTTACGTTTTCCCGAACAAAAAAATCCAGCCAATTAATTGGCTGGATTTTTTCATTGATATTCTGAAAATTTTAATTGCTTTGCGCCGCGCTGTTCATATTGCGAACGTAAGCGTAAACCGGTTCAAGTTTGCTCTTTGAGAGCGGATACGCAAACTGATAGAGCAAGAAAATAAGAGTGTAAGTTACAGCGGGAATAAGTGTGCAGATCTTAAGTATTCCCTCGCTTACGCCGTCAACATAGCCTGCGTTTGACATAAGCTGTACATCATAGCCTACTTTGCCGAGAAGCATAAGTCCGCCGTAGTCTGCCGCGGTCTGACCGAGTTTTCGGCAGAACGTGTAAACAGCGTATACCGCACTCTCGTTTTTAATTCCGGTTTTGTATTCCTGATAGTCAATAACATCGGCGACAACAGCCCAGTTGGTTATAGAAACAAAGGAATACCCGAAGCCTATAATAAACAGCAAAAAGATGAATATGCCCGCTTGATCGGGTCGCGGCTTTATAACATAGCACGCTATTGCGGCAATAGCCGAGAAAAATGCTCCGAATCCGCTGAGCTCCTTTTTACCGAACTTTTTAACGAGCTTAGGTACAAACGGTATCATAACAGCCATAGGCAAATACTGAGCTATAGTGCCTATAACGGAAAGACTTGTGTTGCAGAAATAGTTTTTATAGAGATACTGATTGAGAGAAGCAAATTGAAGTTGACCGCTTATCAGTATTCCCGTAAGAGCCAAAACTATAAAGGGACGGCTCTTAAACATTCCGGCATAGAGCTTTTTCATATCAACCTTAGGCTCTGCCTCCGAGTGGACGCGTTCCTTGGTATTCGCATAGCATGCATAATAGAAGATAACGGCGCACGCTGCCATTGCCGCGCCGAACCAGAACATACCCTTGGAATCGGCTACGTTATATGTAGTGCCGTCGGAATTTTTGACCTTGGTATAAATAATAAACGGAGCCAAAAGAAGCGGAGCCGCTCCGCCGATACCGCCGCCTATTGAGCGGAAGGTTGAAAGAAGAGTTCTGCCGTCGGGATCGTCGGTTATTACGGACGCAAGAGAGCCGAACGGAACGTTCATTCCCGTATAAAGCATACCGAACGCTATATATGTAATATATGCGAACAAAAGCAGCGCCCACTGCTTATTTGTTACCGCTCTGACGTCTATAAAACATATAAGCTGTGATAGCGCAAGCGGAATTGCAAGCCATTTAAGATATGAACGGTATTTGCCGTCTCTGTTTGGGCGCCTCTTGGCGACTATCGTGCCCCACATAGGGTCGTTTACCGCATCCCAAAGGCGCGAAACCAAAAACAGCGTAGCGACCTTATCTGTGGCTATTTTAAGCACATCGGTGTAAAACACCTTTAAGAATGACGAAACATAGGTCAAAATAAAAAGATTGCCGGCGTCGCCGAGCATATACCCTATGCCCTCTTTAATACCTATTTTATTCGGGTGTTCGGCAACAGCTTCTGTTGCTTTTTTCTCTTTTTGCTCCATTACTTTCCCCCATTACACTTATTTTATATAGTATAACACAGTACGATTCGTAAATCAAACATTACTTTTGTGAAATCTGTTTTGTTTTCGTGTAAAATTTGTCAATTTTTTGTCAAATTTTTGAATCGCAAAGTGACTTTTAGCAACATTTACAGCAATAAGCTCATTTAATTCTCTTGATTAGTTTATTATGTATTGCTGCGATAAGAAGAGCCAACAGCGCAAAAATCAATATGCCGAAAACAAGCAAAACCGCTATAATCACATATGAAAGTCCGATATTGAACGGCTTGTTTTTTGTCTTGTTTCGTTTAATTTCTCTGCTGATTGTAGAAGGACTGCGTTCTAAAACATCTACTATTTTTCGCATGCTCAGTCCTTCCGACAAAAGTTTTTGTAGATATTTTCTTTCTTCCGGTGTAAAATGTGTGTAGGACAATGCGCTCGACTCCGTGTTTGTGTTTTGTGTGTTAATTACATTTTACACTTTGGCTTGCGTGTTGTCTTTATTTTTTTAGTGTTGCACTTCATATGATAACCTATCCAGCTCCCTTTACAAGGGAGGCAATGGCGATAAAACTTAGGAAGTTAACATAGAAACCTTGAAAAACAGGGCAAAAGTGAGCGAAACAGCAAAATCCGACAGTCGGAGATAATTGTTTTTTCATCGCCTTTATAGTATAATATTTTAAAACAAAAATTTAAGAACCAAGGTGTTAATATGTCTGATTGGAGCGCGGCGCAGTACAGTAAATTTAAAAGGGAACGAACAATTCCGGCTATTGATTTGGCAAATTCGTTAAACTGTGAAAATGTAAATTCAGTACTGGATATTGGGTGCGGAATAGGAAACAGTACTGCTGTTTTGGCAAATAAATTTCCGCACGCTGAGATAACAGGCGTCGATAATTCAGCAAATATGCTTGAAACCGCAAGAAAAGAAAACCCGGGCATTAAATTTGTAAAACTCGATGCGGAAAATGAAATCGGCAATATAAAAAATCGTTATGATATTGTATTTTCAAATGCTTGTATTCAATGGATTCCGAATCACCGTAAACTGCTGAAAGAATTATTTTCTTTGCTGCATAACGGCGGAACACTTGCTGTTCAAATACCGCAGCAATCCAAGCACCCTGTTCATAACATTATGAAATCGCTGTCAAAATCCGAGAAGTGGAACAGCAAACTGCATGTTGAAAGAATGTATAATAATCTCTCGGAAAACGAGTATTATGATGTTTTATCGGAACTCACGGATAACTTCAGAATTTGGGAAACAACATACTTCCACTCTATGCCATCGTATGCAAGCATTATAGAATGGTATAAGGGAACAGGGCTAAGGCCGTATTTGGAGCAATTATCAAGCGATGACCAAAAGGATTATTTGCGCGATCTTATGCAATGTTTGAAAGACACCTATCCTATACAGAAAAACGGCGAAATAATATTCAAGTTTCCTAGGCTGTTCTTTATTGCACATAAATAAATTTTCAAAGGCAATCCATGGGGATTGCCTTTTTTGTATGCAGGATTATTTTGTTATTCATTTCGAAGAGTTCGAGTCTCTCTGC
>DJOQ01000017.1:683-39493 GCA_002437245.1 Ruminococcaceae bacterium UBA6434 | reverse complement strand
AGAAAACTGGGTACATATCACGGAACGGGCGTTTTTTGATTGATTAAAAAGAAAATCAGTCTGAAGTGTAAGGAAGAAGAGCTATGTGACGTGCTCTCTTTATTGCCTTAGTGAGTTCTCTCTGATGATAAGCGCAGGTACCGGTTACTCTGCGGGGCAAAATCTTTGCTCTGTCAGAAGTGAAACGGCGAAGCTTCGCTGTATCTTTGTAATCTATTTCTTCGACCTTGTCAACGCAGAAAGCGCAAACTTTTCTGTGCTTTCTGTTCATAGGACGGCCGCCAGCCTGGGGAGCTGTTCTTTCATTAGCCATTATGGTATCCTCCTGTTAAAATATAGAAAAATTCAATGTTTAGAACGGTAAACCGTCATCCTCGTCCGACGCGCCGCCGAAAGGCATACCGTCGTTGTCGTCATTTGACGGAAGTACCGAAAAGCTGCCCGAGTCGCCGCTCTGATAAGACGGAGCTGCCGGCTGCTGCGCTTCGTAGCGATTGCCGCCGCCCTGCTCGGACTTGCTGCCGCAGAAAGATACGTTGTCGGCAACTATCTCGACTGCGGTTCTCTTATTACCGTTCTTATCTTCATAGGAACGGGTCTGAATAGAGCCCTGAACTGCTATCATAGAGCCCTTGTGGAAATAGCGTGTGACAAAATCAGCCGTCTGACGCCATGCAACGACGTTGATAAAATCGGCCTTTCTCTCCTCGCCTGCCTTGACAAACGAACGGTCAACGGCAACGCAAAAAGTCGTAACCGATATGCCGTTAGGCGTGGTGCGAAGCTCGGGGTCTGCCACCAATCTGCCCATTATAACTGCACAGTTTAACATTTTGCTATTCCTCCGATTATTTCTTTACAACGAGCGAACGAAGAATACCGTCGGTAATTCTTGCTATACGCTCAAGCTCAGCCGGGAACTCCGGAGCGCTCTCAAAGTTGTAGAGAACGTAGTAGCCCTCTGCCTCGTCGTTGATAAGGTAAGCGAGTCTTCTCTTACCCCACTCATCAACGCTTTCAAGAGTGCCGCTTTTCTCAATAAGAGCCTTGAATTTTTCAACAAGAGCTGATACGTCATCGCCGTTTTTAACTGAAAAAACAACAACTGCTTCGTATTTTGACATTCTTTTGCACCTCCTTATGGACATAAGCCCGCAAACAGAAATATTTATTTACGGGAAGGAGCCGAAAACACTAAAAATATTTTCAGCGAGTTATAATTATAACAGTTGAGAAAAGATAAGTCAAGAATTTTTTATTTCTGCGGAAGCTCAGAAAAGCACCTTCATTCAAATACAATTGTTAAGAGCTATAACGCCGTTTTCATCAATATGTTAACAGATTTCTATTACCTTTTTTACGGGATATTGAGAAATCACAAGAGACATATTCTGTTTTTTGATTTTTTCAATCGGATATCGTTTACTGTATACCGATTCAACAACAAACGGAATGTGAAAGACCTTTTCGGTATTCGTGCGCAGGCGAAACGAATACGATCCCGCAAGCTGGGGATACATCTCATCCCACAGGTACTCATCCGCACGCAACATCAATTCTTTTCCGTTGACCAAAAGAGTGTCAAACATATCAATCGCACCGTCTTCATTATCGGTATTTGCAAATTTAATTTCCACATCATAAACATATTCGGGTCTGTATATTGCGTTTCCCGCTTCATCCGTTTCAATTTCAGGCAAATCGATATTATATTTTTCTGCATACTCATCATATGGTATGATTTCATATCCCAGAACGGTTGCCGAATATCCGTTTAAGATATTGTCGGCGCGCCTGAAATAATCATCTTCATACGGAACATTTTCATTCATATAATATGTTTTTACAACGGGTCTTTCGGCTCTGACATTCGTATAAATCACACCGAAAAGCCAAGCAACAAACAAAACAAGAGAAGCAGAAATAACGGTTACTTTCTTTTTCATTTGTCTTCCTCCGTAATATGACCGATCAGCCTGCCCTGCTCCAACAGGAACACTTCATCGGACATACCTTTAAGGATTCCCTCGTCATGGCACGAAACAATAACCAAAGCATTGCGTTCTTTTTCGTTCCGCACAATATGTTTAACAAGCTCCACACCGTCCTTGTCCAACGAATTGGTGGGCTCATCCAGAATAACTATTTCCGGCTTTTCCATAATTGCCGCGGCTATACCTAACCGTTGTTTCATTCCGAGCGAATATTTTTTATATTTTTTGTTACTGTCCGGGTCTAACCCGACCCGTAAAAGCGTGTTGCGAATATCATCGTCCGATGCAACGGATTTTATCGATGCTAATAATTTCAGATTGTTAAAGCCCGAATATGCATCCAAAAATGCAGGGTTTTCCAAAAACACGCCTATACTGGTCGGGAACGATATATCTTTCCCGAGAATTTTGCCGTTCATAGATATTTCGCCCTGTGACGGACGAATAAGGCCGCTTATCAGCCGCATCAACATTGTCTTTCCGGAACCGTTAATGCCTTTGAAACCGTATACCGCTCCGCTTTGAAGCTCCATTGAAATATCTTTTATTACAGGGTTATTTTTTATTGTTTTGGAAACATGACTGATTTTTATATTCATCATTTCCGAACTAATCCTCCTTATTCAGAATGTCATAACGCCTAAATATGAAAAGACCGACTACACACGACAATACAAGCAAAGCAAGCGAAAAAACAATACCGGTCTTAGTGTTAACGCCATTGTCGATTAACAAGTCATTTCTCTGCGACATTGCATAATTCCCGAGTAATAACGGATTAAGATAATATGCCGACAACACGAGTATGCCTGCACTGATACAAAAGCTGAAAAACGGTTTTATAACTAAAGATACAGCCATTTGCATTACCGAAAGTGCAGAAACAATTAAAAAAGGCATTAAGAGCATTTGACAGGTTAAATATCTGTTTGAAAAAAAGTCACCCTCACTTAAGAAAATATTTTCCGACGGCATCGGAATCATCTTGAAAATAAGCGACTTTGAAACATTCAAAGTTAATTTTCCCGCACCGCATACGCAAAAGATAATTATAATTGCCCACATTAAAATAAAGTACGTAAACACACAGCTCACTGCCCAAAAACATTTTGAAAGCCACCAGGCATTACGGCTTTTTGAATTTATCAGTACGTTTTTTCCGTATGCGGTTAAATCATAAAACGGATAATAAAGTGTGATATATAGCGGCGCCAAAATCATAAGCATCCAAAGCGCCGGAAACATAAAAATATTTCCCGGCATAGGTATGTATTCCTCCATACCCGCAGTTATAAAGAAGAGAAAATCTCCGAATGTGCGCGCCCCCAAGTCTTTTCCCTTTGTATATATAAAGCCGATACAAAAGCCTAAAACCAGAACAACGCAAGCAAGATATTTTATTCCCTCTTTTAACATACCGTTTTTTAAGTCATATTTACACAGCTTAAAAAATGTCATTTTTCTTTCCTCTTATCATAGTTATACTAAAACTAAGGATAAACAAAACAATGCCTTCAAATAATACAATACCGAGAGAAACATATACCTTTCCCGTGTGCAAAAACTGAATCGGCGATATTTGCGGAATATTACCGATTGTATTTGAAAGATAGTTGATAAACAGGAATAAAAACAGCGGAAAAAACACTGTTACAAATTTATTTTTGCTCAAAAAAGAAACGCAGATGCACAGTTCGGAAATAAGTCCGGCAAAAATGAAAGTTGCAATTATCTTCAAAAGCATATATATCACAGGATGTGCATAAAAGAGCGGGGTCAATGTCGACCAAGGATGTGCGGCATAATACACATCATAAAACACATCGGGTTTTATTGCGGGGACAAAAAGCGAGACAACCGCTGTATTCAACAGTATAGGTACTGCTACAACCGTTCCGCCTGATAAGAACACAGCAATATATTTTGAAAGGAAGTAATTTTTCTTTGATGTCCTTGTGACAACATTTTTGATATATCCGCTTTTCACTTCAGAGCAATACGACCATCCGTAACCCAAAGAAGCAATAAGCGGCAGCAGCAAATAAAACAGAGAGGCAGCGGGAGAAATATGATCTGCACCGATCCAGTTTGTAAACAATGTAATACCGGGGAGCTCGGGATTTAACGCATATCCCGTCAATGAGGCAGAAGCAGAATCCGCATTGACATATTTGTGATAAGAGATAATGCTGAACACTGCCGCATACAAGGCAATCAAAGATGCAGTCAGCATTGACAGCAGAAAGAGTTTATTTTTATATGCCTTTTTTATTTCCATAAGCAATATCGGTCGCATAAAACTCACTTCCTTTATCGTGGATAAATGTATTGCACTTTGTCGGGATTGGGGCCAAGAGCAAAAAACAGCTTACTTGCATCGCTCTCTTCGTTTTTCGGAACAAAATAACCTACTTGACATTCTACGGAACAGCCCACATCAAGGTATACGCCCAAATATTCATTCGGCAACGAAGAGCGTTTTGCATTATCCGTTTCTTTAAAATACAAATATTCCATCTCACCGACACTCTCAGCTTTCCCGTCTTTGCCTAAGTGCGCTAACCGAAGATTATTAACGAGTACCGGTTGACCTGCTTCACCCTCCGTTGTCTTTTTGACATTTACATCAACAAGAACAAACATATACTCGGGATTCAATGCGCCGTCTTTTGATACCCATCCGTTTTCAACCGGACGCTCGGGAAATGTAAAGTTTTCTCCGTCAAATGAATTTAAAACCGTCATTTTGTTGACCGTATATTCCTCGTTTCCCGTAAATACTTCCACGGTAACCGGCTCTCCGAAATAATGTGTATTTTCTTTGCTTGGCAAAGGCTGTGTATATATTTCGCCGCTTTGAAGCGAAGTACCGCCGCCTTGGCCGCTGTTTCCGACAATTTTTTGCGCCTGATTTTGTATATTGTCTTTCGTGCATCCGAAAAAGCATACCATAACCGACAGAAAAGCAATTAAAACGGGCGCCGCTTTGGCAAATTTTCTCACTATACCAGCTCCTTATTCAAAGGGGAGAATTTAGACAATTCTCCCCCATTAGATTACAAATTAATTTGCATACGGGTCTGAGCCAACGGAATCCGGACTCCATTTTCCGCTAATTGTTAATCCCGACTGCCCCGAGGACGGAGCTAATCCGATAAACGCATACGGATATCCCCATTCATATACATACTGCCTTATACGTCTTTTCTGACCTGCATAGATAACGGCCGAATCATTTTTCGTGTAATTCCTGTAACCACCCTCAATCGATTCAGTATAACCGCCGTGTATTGAGTAATATGTTCCGCCTGACGGATTAGTATAGCTGCTGAACACATAGGAACCCGAAGCATCTTCTTTTCTATGTCCCTCACCATAAACTTTGTAATATCCCTCGTTCGGCAAACTGTAACTGAACGCTACATCTTTATTATTTTTTGCGCTTGCCGCAATCGCAAATGAAGATATTATTGAAGTTAAAAGCATCATTAAGACTATCAATTTTTTAAATTTCATAACATTCCCTCTCTTTATGTTTTATTATTCTTTTTGAAATAACAATTAATAAAACATCGGAATCACCCCAAACATTTTGGAACACCGAATAAAAAACGGCTTGACTTACGCATCGGTTCTGATTCTCCGAAACTGATAAGCTTGTGTATACTGCAGTCGGCAATATAAGAAACGCTAAAAACGCAAAGAATAATATAAATATTCTTCTTGCGAATCTTTTCCTTTTAAATGTTGCTTACATAATATACAACAATCCAAAACGGGGGTTATGTTACAAAATTTTCAATTTTTTTCAATAATATGGTAAGGAGCAGTCATTATGTAATCTTCGGCATCTGCCGTGCCGTATACTTTAAACCAATATTCACCGTCTGTCCACACAAGGCACACAAAATTTTCACCTGTGTAATAAAAGGCCTCATATCCGTTTATTTCCACCTTTTGGCAAATCAACTTATTATCAATACTGAAGGTCAAATTCAAAAGATCTTGACTGAATTCTAATATACTGCCGTTTGCATTTTTCCAAACGGTCAGATTCTCGTGTTCGTTTTCCTCATATAAGTAAAGAGTATATCCCTCCGGAATATCTGTTATAATATAATTTTTTTCAATTGCTTTATGGGTTGGAATATAACTTTCACTTACTTTTATTTCCGTTGTTCCTCCGAATTTGTTCATTATAAAATTAACAATCGGCTCTCTTGTAGCCGAAACGCTCATAAGGCCGGAAAACGCTGCGATTAAAGCTATAATTGCGGCAAGCAAGCCTCTTCTGACGGTTCTGCGTGTTGACAGCCGAATACGGTTATTTTTTCTTATCAGCTTATTCATTGAGTTTTCAAATTTCTCCGAAAACTCCCATTCGATTTCATCCTCGCCTTTGAGCTTTGAAATTTCTTTGTTTTCGGCATCAATCAGCGCCTGCACAAATAATTTCTTAACATTATCCAATTTAATCCCTCAAATCATCGTCTAATATTTCAAGCAATTTTTTCTTACCTCTTATCAGTTTTTGCTGAACGGCAGAGGGCTTCTCCCCCAATAAATCGGCAATATCCTTTATCTTCATATCACAGACGAAATGATAATACATAACGTCTCTGTAGGTTTCATTGAGCAACTCAACGGCGTTCACAATTTCCTTGTAGCTTTCTGTAAGACTCATTTTTTCAAAGAAACGTTCATCCGTCAGATTTCCGATATCGCCTGTAAAAATATGCTCGCCCGCTCGTTTATTTTTATTAAAAATATTTATTGCATTATTTTTGGCTGCCGTAATAACATACGCCGATGTCTTTTTAGACCTCGGGTCATCAATGGCTTTCATATTTTTAGCAATTCTGATAAACGTCTCATGTACTGCATCCTCGGCGTCTTCATTGTTATGAAGAATCGAATAAGCGACAGAAACCATTCTTTTTCTGTATTCGTGATATATTATTTCAAATTTTTCTCTGTCATCCTCACTGTCTATGAATGACATATACATCGCTATCATATTTTCACCTATTATATATAACAATCCGATTTTACATTTATATGACAAAATATCTCATAATTTTTTTAGCATTTATTTTTTGCCGTGTCAAGAAAAGTGCAAAAATGTTTAATTAACGTGCATAATTATAGAAAATGCCGTGTTTACGAGGTCTTAATGCTTTTTGGCACAAAAAAAGAAGCACTCAAAATGAGTGCTTCCGTTTAAGACGTAATTAAAATTACTTAAGTTCAACCTTAGCGCCGACTTCTTCAAGCTTAGCCTTAGCTGCCTCAGCCTCATCCTTTGATGCGCCTTCTTTAACAGCCTTGGGAGCGCCGTCAACAAGAGCCTTAGCTTCGCCGAGTCCGAGACCGGTGAGCTCACGAACAACCTTGATGACCTTGATCTTATTCTCGCCTACGTCAGCAAGAACAACGTCAAACTCTGTCTTCTCCTCAGCAGCGGCTGCTCCGCCTGCTGCAGGTGCTGCAACTGCAACTGCTGCAGCTGCCGATACGCCGAATTCTTCTTCAACGGCTTTAACGAGCTCTGAAAGCTCAAGAACTGAAAGAGCTTTGAGCTCTTCGATCATAGCAGTAACTTTCTCTGATGCCATGGTAATTAACCTCCGATAAATTATAGTAATAAATTTTAAAATTATTCAGCAGCCGGTGCTTCTGCTTCTGCGGGAGCAGCGGTCTCTGCTGTGGGAGCCTCCTCGGCATCTTCTGCCGGAGCTTCACCGCTCTTATCAACAATAGCCTGAACAGCACGTGCAAAGGCTGCGATAGGCGCGTTGAAAGCGCTGAGAACAGTAGCAAGCAAAACTTCTCTTGAGGGAAGCTTTGAGAGCTCGCTGAGTTTTTCTTCGCCGATAACTTCGTTATCAATGAAGCCGCTCTTCATCTTAAATGTGTCGATCTGATCCTGGTATTTACCGAGGATTCTTGCGGCTGCAACATAATCGTCCTTACTGGTTGCGATTGCGCTGGTGCCCTCAAGTACGCTGTCGATACCCTCAAGACCTGTACCGTCAAGAGCTAAACGGATAAGTGTGTTTTTAACAACGGTATACTCAACACCTGCCTCACGAAGCTCTTTACGGAGCTTTGTATCATCGGCAACGTTGATGCCCTCGTAATTAACAACAACACCTGCGCAGGAATTCTGTATTCTCTCTTTGAGAACAGCTACCTGCTGTTTTTTGATTTCGAGAACTTTCTCACTTGGCAAACGGATTCACCTCCTAAAGATTATTGACGCTTGCGCTATGAGAATAAAGAAAAGGTCTTTTCCGCACGAAGACGAAAAAGACCCGTAAACTTTTAAAAAGCTGATCTTCCTCGGCAGGCAACCGCTTGGGTTTTACGCTGAAAAGCACCCGCTGTCTTCGGCAAGCGAATATATACTAACACAGAAGCCGTGGCTCTGTCAAGTATTTTGATTATTCGGCAACTGCTGCGGTACCGAACTTATTGGCGTTGATCTTAACGCCGGGGCCCATTGTTGTGGCAACAACGCATGACTTGATATACTGACCCTTCATTGCGGCGGGCTTAGCCTTAACGATGGCGTCCATAAGAGTGTTGAAGTTTTCACAGAGCTTATCTTTGCCGAAAGAAGCCTTGCCTATGGGGCAATGGATAATGTTGTTTTTATCAAGTCTGTACTCGATTTTACCTGCCTTAGCTTCGGTAACAGCCTTTGCAACGTCGGGTGTTACTGTGCCTGCCTTGGGTGACGGCATAAGTCCGCGAGGACCGAGAACCTTACCTAAACGGCCTACAAGACCCATCATATCGGGTGAAGCGATGCAGACGTCGAAGTCCATCATACCACCCTGAACCTCAGCTACGAGGTCTGCGTCACCGACGAACTCAGCGCCGGCAGCCTGTGCAGCCTTAGCTGCGTCGCCCTTAGCGAAAACGGCAACTCGTACCTTTTTGCCGGTTCCGTTCGGAAGAACGACAGCGCCTCTTACCTGCTGGTCGGCATGACGTGAGTCAACGCCGAGGCGAATGTGTGCTTCTATTGTTTCATCAAATTTCGCGGTAGCTGTCTTAACTGAAAGTTCGAGAGCTTCCGGAGCGTCATAAAGCTTTGTTCTGTCGATAAGCTTAGCGCTTTCGACGTATTTCTTACCGTGTTTCATAATCTAATTTTCCTCCCATTAAGTGGTTATCGGATCTTTCCTCCCACGGGGGAGATCAATCTACTACAGTAATGCCCATGGAACGAGCTGTACCGGCGATCATGCTCATAGCTGTTTCAACGGTAGCTGCGTTTAAATCGGGCATCTTCTGCTCAGCGATTTTTCTTACCTGATCTTTTGTTATTGATGCGACCTTAGTCTTATTCGGAACACCCGAACCGCTCTCAATACCGCAAGCCTTTTTGATAAGGACTGCCGCGGGCGGAGTCTTAGTTACGAATGTGAATGAATGGTCTGCATAGACCGTGATAACGACGGGGATTATAAGACCTGCGTCGTTCTTTGTGCGTTCGTTAAATTCCTTTGTGAACGCCATAATGTTTACACCGTGCTGACCGAGTGCCGGACCAACAGGCGGAGCCGGCGTTGCTTTTCCGGCCGGGATCTGAAGCTTAATAAAGCCTATTACCTTTTGAGCCATTTTTTGCACCTCCAAAATTCGTGGTAGTGGCGGAATGAGCGCTCGACTCACCCCTCCCACAGCGCACCTTTATGATACGCCATAAAAAGCGGATATACCGCTGATTACCGATTTTAATTGTTTATTGCTTCGACCTGGTCGAGTTCAAGATCGACCGGAGTCTCTCTGCCGAGCATTGAAATAACAACTCTGACAGAATTGTTGTCGGTATCGACATTGTCAACAACGCCGATAACGCCTTCGAACGCGCCGTCGATTATGGAAACCATATCGCCCTTCTTGTAGTTGACCTCAACTACCTTCTTTTCAACGCCGAGAGCATAAATCTCATCGTCGGTGAGCGGAACGGGTTTTCCCTCGGGACCTACAAAGCCGGTTACGCCGCGCGTATTGCGTATTACGTACCAAGTGTCGTCGTTCATCTGAAGTTCGTCGGAATCCTCGTCCTCATAGACGGCAACCTTAACGAGCACATAGCCCGGGAATATTTTGCGTTCTACTTCTTTTTTGGTTCCGTCGTCACGGATTTCCGTAACGGTTTCGGTGGGAACCTTTACTTCAAGAATTTGGTCATGAATTTTGCGGTTTTCGACAACTGTTTCAATGTTGGACGCAACCTTGTTTTCATAACCCGAATAGGTATGAACTACATACCATTTGGAGATATCTGCCATATGCTACCTCCGTTATAAGCTGAAAAAGTTTGCGATGATCGCACCTGCGGTCGTAGCCTCTGTACCGCTGCCCGATTTGGACGCGAGGTTTATAAGAAGCTTAACGAGCTCGGAAAGTCCGGTATCAATAAGCCATATAACGGCTCCGATGATAACCACCGAAACTATAACTACAAGCGAGGATTTGAGGACGGTTTTTCTGTCGGGCCAAACGACCTTTTTAGACTCGCCGCGGAGCTCTTTAAAGAACTTCTTTATGCTCCTGCCCATACGTACAAATACGTTAGGCTTCTTATCCTTGGCTTTTGCGTTCTTTGCAGGCTTTTCAGCCTTTTTGTCTTTTACTTGCTTTGCGGGATTGGTATTTTCGGCAGAAACTTTTTTGTTTTCGTCAGCCATCTTTTTACCTCCGCTTACTTAGTTTCCCTGTGGAGAGTATGCTTCTTGCAGAAGGGGCAATACTTATTCATCTCCAACCTGTCGGGTGAATTTTTCTTGTTCTTCATCGTGTTGTAGTTGCGCTGTTTGCATTCAGTGCAAGCTAATGTGATTTTGACTCTCATTTATTTCGGCACCTCCGTTATTGGCGGCTCACGGCCGCTTATGTTAGCCTACCTCGAAAAAAGCGGGCACAAAAAAAGAACCCTCTTTCAGAGGTACGAATACTATAACACACCGTCCGCTTTAAGTCAATAGTTTTTATTTAATTTGCCGCGGCGGTGCCTTTATAAGCGTAAACTTCGGCTGCGGTTCTTCGCGATATCCGTTACAACGGCGATACGTTTGAGCACAAAATTATGTTTGACTTTTTACGTTTGCCGGTTATATTATATATAGTATATAAAATATAAACTGATTTTGTAAAGCGACAACGAATAAAAGCAGGCTGCCGCCGCGGCGGACAGTCGGAAAGGCGCGGATATCAAATGGAATTCATAAAAAAGATGTTCAAATGGTCGGCTCTGATTTTTTCTGCCGTCACCACTCTTTTCTGTATGTATGACGCCGTTAAGGAAAAGGACAAAATCGCGTCAGACTTAAAATAACATTGCCGTACTGTTTAAGAGGTGGAAAATGGCTGTATGCATTATATATGCGAGCAAATACGGCTCCGCAAAAAAGGTTGCCGAGCTGATTGCCGAAAAACTCGGCGGATGCGATGTTTTCAACATTGCCGAAGACAGATTTGACCTGTCGAAATATGATTTTGTCATTATCGGCAGCGATATACGTATGGGAACCGTTGACAAGCTGATAACAAAACTGCTGTTCAGGTTCATAAAGCCGCTTTCCGAGAGAAAATGCGCCTATTTTTTAACCTGCGTGTTCCCCGAGAACGGCGACGGATATTTCAACCGAAACATTCCGCCGCAGCTTTTAAGTGAGGCGGCTGCCACCGCCGCAATAGGCGGCGAGCTTGATTTCAAAAAACTGCGCGGGACCGACCGCTTTGCCGCAAAAATGATTTTAAAAGCCGAACGTGAAAGAGATATTTACAAAACCTTTTCACTCGATATTGACAAAATAAATAAATTTGTTGATAAAATAAAGCCGCAACTGTAAGTTGCGGCTTTTGCGACCGCTTCGCAACCGATATTTTCCGTTTTTTGCGTTTTGCAAAGCAGAATATCTTGAATCCGATAACTCATAAGCTAAAATGAAGCCATAAACAAATTCGGAGTCTAAGGAGGAAATCAATATGGCTTATCTTGATAAGGTTAAACTCGTCGATTACACAAGAAAAGAAGATTGGCTCAATTCAATATCGCATATGGTGGGCGGAGGCTTGTCCGTGGTGGCGCTTCTGATGTGCTGTATAAAATCAATAATACTTCGCAGGTGGGATTATCTGCTTTTGAGTTTTATATACGGTATCACCATGATAGCGATGTATTCATGCTCTTCGGTTTACCATGCCCTGCGCCCGAACAACGGCAAAAAGGTAATGCGAATGATAGACCATTCGATGATATATCCGATGATAGCCGGCACCATAACGCCGTTTGCGCTTCTCGTAATAAGACCGGTAAAGCCCGTTCTCGGCTGGGTGATTTTCGGAGTTGCATGGGTTGTTGTGGCAGCAATGATACCGCTTACTCTCACGCTGTTTGAAAAGACAAAGGGAATAGGTCTTGTTATGTATCTCGCTCTCGGTTGGATGATAATAATTTCAATTAAAACCCTCTGGGAAGTTTTCAGCAGGACCGGCGTAATACTTTTGATTTCGGGCGGTATAGCATACACTCTCGGCGCTGTTCTCTACGGTATAGGCAGTAAAAAGCGCTATTTCCACACGGTTTTCCATTACTTTATAATAATAGGTTCCGTGCTCCACTTCCTCGCGATATTTATGTATGTGCTTGTGTAAGCGATTGAAAGCCGAGTTTAAAGCAAATACCGAGCAGTCCGGCTGTTCGGTATTTTTTATACTGTTACGGCGCAGGATTTTATGGTATAATCAATTTAACGAATTTAAGGACGGTACAAAGCTATGCTCCATATAGGCTGTCACCTCTCATCGTCGGGAGGATTTTATAAAATGGGCGAAACCGCTTTAAAAATAGGCGCCGACACGTTTCAATTTTTCACACGCAATCCGCGCGGAAGCAAAGCCAAGGAAATAAATCCCGATGACGCAAAAAAGCTTCTTAGGCTGATGAAGGAAAACGGTTTTCCCTGCATATTGGCGCACGCGCCTTACACGTTAAACCCGTGCTCCGCAAACGAGGACACAAGGCAGTTTGCGCTTGACACAATGGCAGACGACCTTAAGAGAATGGAATTTACTCCGAATCAAATGTATAATTTCCACCCGGGCAGTCACACGGGTCTCGGAACGGAAAAGGGAATCGAGCTTACAGCCGAACACTTAAACAAAATACTGACAAAGGAGCAGACTACCGTCGTACTTGTGGAAACCATGGCAGGCAAAGGCACCGAAATCGGTAAGACCTTTGAGGAAATTCGCGACATAATCGACCGTGTAAAGCTAAAGGACAAGGTGGGCGTATGCCTTGATACGTGTCATATTTTTGACGCGGGGTACGACATTGTGAACTCGCTCGACGAGGTGCTTACGGAATTTGACAAAACCGTAGGGCTTAAAAATCTTCGTGCCGTACACATAAACGACAGTAAAAATCCGCTCGGCAGTCACAAGGATCGTCACGAGTGCATAGGAAAAGGTTATATCGGACTTGACGCCATGAAGAGAATAGTTACACACCCTTTCCTTTGCCGTCTGCCGTTTTACCTTGAAACCCCAAACGAGCTTGACGGCTACAAGGCGGAAATCGAACTGCTGCGCGGTTTTTGCGATTAACTTGAAAAAATCTTACATTTATGCTAAAATATATACAGTTTTGTTTGTACGGGTTATATTTTAAAAAAGATATGCTGTTCAAACTTTTTAAAGGGATGAATATAAATGCATTTGCAGGAATCCGGCGAGATGTATCTCGAAACAATATATTTGCTCTCAAAAAACAGCGACAGCGTCCGTTCGATAGACGTATGTGAGAAAATGGGCTTTTCAAAGCCCAGCGTAAGCCGTGCGGTCGGGCTTTTAAAGCAGGGCGGATATCTGTATACCGACAAAAACGGCTATTTGTTTTTGACCGACGAGGGCAAAAAAGTTGCACACAAGACATATGAGCGCCACGTGGTGCTGTCGCAATTTTTTGAGTCAATAGGCGTTTCCGACGAGGCGGCGACAAACGACGCCTGCAAAATAGAGCACGTTATAAGCGACGAAACCTTTGACGCCATAAAAAAGCTGCTTCGCGACAAATAACAGATGCTTAAAATTCACGGATAAAAAGCGGCAAGACGAAAAAATCGTCTTGCCGCTCTTTCTTTTTTTATGAAACGATTAAAAGCTTATCACTCCGAGGTGTTCAAGCAAAATCTTTACGCCGATTAAAACAAGTATAATTCCGCCGCAAAGCTCCGCTTTGTTTTTATACTTCGCACCGAACTTATGTCCTACGCCCACGCCGAGAGCTGAGAGTATAAATGTTACGCTTCCTATTACGGTTATAGATGTCAGAATATTCACCTGTAAAAACGCGAAGGTAACGCCGACGGCGAGCGCATCAATACTCGTTGCCACCGCCATAAGCGTCAGCTCTTTAAGGTCGAGCTTTTCTTCGTATTCGGGTTTTTCATCCGAGTCCTTATCCTTTTTGAACGATTCTATTATCATTTTGCCGCCGATAAACAGGAGCAGGAAAAAGGCAATCCAATGATCGACGCTTGTTATGTAGCGTTCAAATTGTTTGCCGAGCGCCCAGCCGAGAAACGGCATCAGCGCCTGAAATCCGCCGAAAAAGAGCGCTACAACGGCTGTTTTGCCTATGTCAAACCGACGCATTTTAAGTCCCTTGCAAACAGCTACGGCAAACGCATCCATTGAAAGCCCGACGGCGAGAAGCAAAAGTTCCGAAAATCCCATAACATAACCTCCGATTTAAAACATAAAAAAAGACCTACGTACGGCGTTTGCCATACGTAAGTCTTGTCTTTTAAGGTAAGCCAGACCAAAAAGGTCAGTATGTTGACTTGCCGCGCACAAGGCGCTGACTACTCCCTTACGAGTAAGGAGAGTTTAACATAATATCAGACACTTGTCAATAATTTCTTAAATTTTGCCTTTAACAAGATCCCAGTACGCTTTAGCCGCCTGTTCTATCTTATTATCGCCGAATTCGTAATATTTCCTGTTTTTGATGTCGTCGGGCAAATATTGCTGACTTACATAGTGATTTTTATAGTCGTGCGGATATTTATAGAACTGCCCCTTATTGGGATTATCCTCACCGTCAAAATGCTTGTTCTGAAGAGTTCGCGGAATTCTGCCGTAATTTCCGTTTTGCACGTCCTCCATTGCCGCATTTATTCCCTTGTAAGCCGAATTTGATTTCGGAGCGGTACAAACGAGCACCACCGCGTCGGCAAGAGGTATGCGCGCCTCGGGCAGCCCCACCTGCAAGGCGGCGTCCACGGCGGCCTTTACTATGGGAATTATCATCGGGTAGGCAAGCCCCACGTCCTCGCACGCACACACCATAAGTCGCCTTGTCGCCGACGGGAGGTCGCCTGCCTCAAGCAGTCTTGCGAGATAGTGAAGTGCGGCGTTCGGGTCGCTGCCGCGCATGGATTTTTGGAACGCGGACATAACGTCGTAGTTTTCGTCGCCCTTTTTATCGTACCGAAAAGTATTTTTCTGAGTGAGTGAAATTACGCTTTCGGGCGTTATTACCCGTTTGCCGTCTTTCGGCGCTACGGAAAGCACCGAAAGCTCCACAAAATTAAGCGCCTTTCGCACATCGCCGCCCGCAGCGTATGCTATATGCTCCTTAACCTCCGGCGGAACCTCTATCGAAGTGCCGCTCTCGTTTTCGAGAAATTTATATCCGCGGTCAATCGCCGGCAGCATATCCTCGGCCGTAACCGATTTAAATTCAAATACCGTTGAACGACTGAGAACCGCGCTGTATATATAAAAATAGGGATTTTCGGTTGTGGAGGCGATAAGAGTTATGGCTCCGTTTTCTATGTACTGCAAAAGCGATTGCTGCTGCTTTTTGTTGAAATACTGTATCTCGTCAAGGTAAAGCAGTATCCCGTTCGGCGCCGCGAGGGTGTCAAGCTCCGACACGATTTCTTTAATATCCGCGGTTGACGCATTTGTTCCGTTGAGCTTATGCAGTTTGCGGTTTGTGGTTTTTGCGATTATTTTGGCAAGCGTCGTTTTGCCCGTGCCGGACGGACCGTAAAATATAAGATTGGGAAGCGTACCCGAATTCAAAATATTGCGAAGCGGCATACCCTCTGCCAAAAGGTGCTTTTGACCGACCATATCTTCGATTTTTTCGGGACGCAGCCTATCAGCTAACGGTGAAGACATATTTTTTACCGCCTTTCCGACTGCGTATCTATAATAAAGCGGCGCGCCCCGTTGCAGTCATAAAGGACGCGCGCCGACAGTAAATTTACATTTTATTCCGAAATAATAAGCTTTTCGATTTCGCCCGGAGTCGAAACGATATAATCCGCTCCGTGCTCGCGAAATTCTTCAAGACTGCCGAAGCCGTAAAGAACCGCTATACACGGTATGCCTGCGCCCTTGGCACCGTCAATGTCGAATTTTCTGTCGCCGACCATAACGGCATCGCTCTTAGACGAGCCGAGCTTATTCAGCGCGTTTTCGATTATCTCCGTTTTGTCGGAGCGTATTTCGTCAAAAGTGACGCCGCCGACATAGTCGAAATAATCGTAGAGGTTGTTTTTCTTCAGTATACTTATTATAAACTGCTCCGGCTTTGATGACGCGGTGGCTGTTTTCACACCGCAGTCATGCAATTTTTTCAAAAGCTCCGGTATACCGTCATAAGCCTTTGATTCCCAAAGCCCCTTTTCACGGTATCTCTCACGGTACTTTTTTACCATAAAATCTATTTTGTCATCGTCGTAGGAATAAAAATTCTTAAAGCTGTCATATATCGGCGGCCCTATAAAACGGCGAAGCTCTTTATCGGTCGGCTCCGGTTTTTTATCCGCGCGAAAAGCGTATTTAAGACTTTTGAATATTCCCTCCGACGAGTCAAAAAGAGTTCCGTCGAAGTCAAAAAGCACTGTGCCGAAGTTAAGTTTCATAAAATCCTCGCTTATTTCACCTTTGATACGTCGGCAACCACGTTTATATAAGCGCCGTTTGCGTCAATTGTATAGAAGGTGACGGTATCGTTTGAAGAAAATCTGAGATTGTAATGAGCGGCATAATTGCTCTCGGTATACACCTTGTAGCCCTTTGTCTCGGTATTGAACACATACATACGGTAATCCATGGCATTTGTCACCGTACCGAGCATTACAACGTATTTTCCGTCGGGGCTTACGGTGAAGAGAAGCGGATTCATTTTATAGCCTACGGTCTCTATTACCGTGTTATCCTCGGTATTAAACAGTCTGCCGTCCTCTTTTGAAAGTATCCAATCGCCGTTTCTGACGTATGAGCTGCCGTATGTTCCGTAGAACATATTTATTACGCTCGACTGACCGTTCAGATACTTCATGGTGTTAAATCCGTTATCGGTTTCTTTGATATACACAAATCCGCCGTCCGACGTGGGCTTTGCGTAGGTATCAAGCACGTCGGTTACCGCGTCCACGTCTTTATTATTGCCGTTTTTGATGTAAATATCTTTCGGAGTGCTGCCGTCCTCCTGTTCCTCGTAGTTTCTGCTTGAGAAGAACGGTATTACGGAGGTGGTCGATTTAAGCTCGGTGTCGGTTATCATACAGAAATCGGGGCGAACCGCTCCGCTTATATTTACGGTACGGTTGTTTTCATTGAGAAATCTCGTTGAAGTGCCGTCGTTTCTGTTGAGAATATACGCTTCCTCCCAGACGACATTATCCGTATACACATTTTGTGCGTCGGTGTGAAGAAGGAGCAGGCACTTGCCGTCCGCAGCGTAAGCCGCAGGAAGATTTGCCACTCTGAACATAACGAAATCGTATATATACACGGGAGTCTGCGCGCTCTGCGACGTGTATACGCCGTAGCCCGTCAAAACGCCGTCGCGCTCTATATAATAGATTTTTGCAGGGATTTGCTGACCGCTGAGAGAAACCGTCACGTCCATGGTGCCCGTGGGATTTATCGGGTCATAACCCTTGCCCTTGAACTCATAGAACTGCACGTTTCCGGCGGTGTCCACGGTATAAACGACAGATGAAATATCCGTTTTCATATACGGTATCTGAATTTCTTTTTGCGAGAGCGTTATTGTGGAAAGATTTGCCGTTTCCTCGCTCTTTGCCGAGCCCTGAGAAGAACTATCCGCCGTGGATTTGAGATACAGCGCGCCGCCGAGCATCAAAAGCGCCAGCACCGCAACTATTACGGTGAAAACGGTTTTGCCCTTAGTGGGAGCCTTTTTTTCATTTCCGGTATTCGGGTTTTGTGCTTCTTTTTCAACCGAAACGCCGTCATTTTTGGTCTTTTCGTTTTTATCCATAAACGGAATACCACCTTTATTATAGTTTACTCTTTTTATACATTTTTATATTATACTATGCGGCGGCAAAAAAAACAAGCCGCGAAGACTTATTGTTCAGCGGCACTTATTACAATCCGCAAACCAAAACTTATCGGTTTTTGTCGTTTTTTTGCCGTGTGATATTGCATTTTTTAAAAAACTACATTATAATAATTTGTGTCACACTTAAGACGGTTGTGATGCCGACCGTTTGAAGTGTATTTTTTTATGTTCGCAAAAAGCCGCAGGAGAAAACAAAAAAGGCTGAGCCGCAGCCGTTTGCAGGAGAAAAAAAGGTGAAAAAAGGATTTGACAATGACAAATATCTGAGTCTCCAATCGGAGCACATCAGAAGCCGCATCGATGAATTCGGCGGAAAGCTGTACCTCGAATTCGGGGGAAAAATATTTGACGACTATCACGCATCGCGCGTTTTGCCGGGATTTTTGCCCGACAGCAAGATGAAAATGCTCATAGAGCTTAAAGACGAAGCGGAAATGATAATTGCAATAAACGCAAACGATATCGAAAAGAGCAAGGTGCGCGGCGATATAGGCATAACCTATGACCTCGACGTGCTGAGACTTATTGATATATACTCGTCCTTCGGGCTTATCGTCAGGAGCGTGGTTCTGACGCAGTACAACTCGCAGCCGCTTGCAAGAGCTTTTTCCGAAAAGCTGAATTCGCTCGGCATTGATGTTTACCGCCACTACGCCATTGACAATTACCCTACCGACGTACAGCTTATAGTCAGCGATGACGGATACGGTAAAAATGATTTTATCAAAACCGAAAAATCGCTTGTGGTGGTAACGGCGCCCGGCCCCGGCAGCGGAAAAATGGCGGTTTGCCTGTCGCAGCTTTATCACGAGCACAAGCACGGAGTTAAGGCAGGATACGCAAAATTCGAGACGTTCCCTATTTGGAATCTGCCTTTAAAGCACCCGGTTAACCTCGCATATGAGGCGGCTACGACCGACCTCAACGATGTCAATATGATAGACCCGTTTCACCTTGAAGCGTACGGAAAAACCGCGGTCAATTACAATCGCGACATTGAGGTGTTTCCTGTGCTCAATACGATTTTTGAGCGCATTTACGGAAGCTCGCCTTACCGTTCGCCCACCGATATGGGCGTTAATATGGCAGGATTTTGCATAACCGACGACGATGTTGTATGCGACGCCGCAAAGCAAGAGGTTATAAGACGTTATTACAAAGCCCTCGTAAGAGAGAAAAACGGCGAAAAGGTTTCGGACGAGATTTTTAAGCTCGACCTTTTGATGAAACAGCTTGAGGTTACCGTTTCGGACAGAAAATGCGTAGAGCCCGCGATAGAAGTGAGCAAAAGGACAAACGCTCCGGCAACGGCGGCAACTCTTCCCGACGGACGTGTTGTAACGGGTAAAACCTCGTCTCTTCTCGGCGCTACGTCGGCAATGCTTTTGAATGCTCTCAAGGCAATCGCCGAAACAGACGATTCGGTAAAGCTGATTTCGCCCGAGGTTATAAGCCCCATACAGCGCCTTAAAACGGAGCATCTCGGCAGTAAAAATCCGAGGCTTCACACAAACGAAGTGCTTTTGGCGCTCTCGATTTCAGCCGCAACGGACAAAAACGCGCAAAAGGCAATGGACGCTTTACAATATCTCAGAGGATGCGAAGTCCACTCAACGGTAATACTCTCTTCGGTAGACTCAGACACGCTCTCAAAGCTCGGAATGAATGTCACGTGCGAGCCCGAGCGCGAAACGAGAAATCTTTTTAACAGGTAAAATTCGGTGTTGCGCACACTTCGCAATACGGCGTTGCCGCAGCACGGTCTTTATATACATAAATCACGCGGGAAACCGCTTTCGTAAGGGGAGAAATTTTATGGCAGCAAAGTATATTTTCGTAACAGGCGGCGTTGTTTCCGGTCTCGGCAAAGGAATTACCGCGGCTTCTCTCGGCAGACTTTTAAAAGACAGAGGTCTTAAGGTCACCGTAATGAAGCTTGACCCGTATCTCAACGTCGACCCCGGCACAATGAATCCCATACAGCACGGCGAAGTATTTGTAACTGACGACGGAGCGGAAACGGATCTTGACCTCGGACATTATGAGAGATTTATTGACGAGAGCCTCACAAAAAACAGTTCATGCACCTCGGGCAGCGTTTATTTCAACGTACTGTCAAATGAGCGCAAGGGCGTTTACGGCGGGCAGACCGTTCAGATAATTCCTCACATAACAAACGAAATCAAGAGAAGAATTGCGCTTAACGAAACCGAGAACACCGACATTGTTCTGGTTGAAATAGGCGGCACCGTAGGCGATATTGAGAGCTTGCCGTTCCTTGAGGCAATACGTCAGTTCGCTCAGGAAAGGGCCGGCAGATGTATGTTTATTCACGTAACATTGGTTCCTTTCCTCGGCGCGTCAATGGAGCTTAAGACAAAGCCCACACAGCATTCCGTAAAAGAGCTGCTCGGTATAGGAATAAGGCCGAATGTTATAGTTCTTCGCACAGAGCACCACATAGACCGCGACATAAAAGAAAAAATCGCGCTCTTCTGCAATGTTCCCTGTGAAAACGTTATTGAGAATATCGACCTCCCCACGCTTTATGAAATCCCGCTTGCCCTTGAGGAAGAGGGACTTGACAAAATCGTTGTAAACACTCTGAAGCTTGACTGCAAAGAGCCCGACCACACCGATTGGATGAATATGATAGACAAAAATTCACACCTTTCAAAAGAGGTCAACATTGCGCTTGTCGGTAAATATGTAGAGCTTCACGACTCATACCTCAGCGTAAACGAGGCGTTAAAACACGGCGGACTTGACCACGACGCACACGTAAATATAGATTGGGTCGATTCCGAAACAATCAACGACGAGAATGTTGCCGAGCGTCTTAAAAACGCCGACGGTATACTTGTTCCCGGCGGATTCGGCACACGCGGAATCGAGGGCAAAATCGCAGCAGCCAAATATGCGCGCGAAAACAAAGTTCCGTATCTCGGCATCTGCCTCGGACTTCAGATAGCCATTATCGAATTCGCGAGAAACGTGCTTGGACTTAAAGACGCCAACACCACAGAGATAGACCCGGACACGGAAAATCCCGTAATTTACCTTATGCCCGACCAGCACAACGTAACCGATATGGGCGGCACCATGAGGCTCGGCGCATACCCTTGTATGCTTGACGAAGGCTCAAAAGCATATAAGGCATACGGCAAACAGCTCATTTCCGAGCGCCACCGCCACCGCTACGAAGTAAACAACGATTACAGAGAGCTTCTTGAGAAAAACGGTATGCATATATGCGGTCTCTCCCCGGACAAGCATATAGTTGAAATGGTAGAGCTCAAGGATCACCCGTGGTTTGTGGCAAGTCAGGCACACCCCGAATTCAAATCGCGTCCCACAAGACCGCATCCTCTTTTCAGCGGACTTATAGGCGCCGCACTCGATTACAGAGAAAGCAAATAAGACTTCTAAAAGTAAAGGCTGTAAAAACTCTCGTTTTTACAGCCTTTTTTATTGCTTTAAAAATTTTATATAAGTTCTCTGCCCATAAGCACGCCCATAACGCTCGCCATCATAAGGCCGCGGGTCCAGCCGCTTGAGTCGCCGAGGCAATGAAGCCCCTCTATATTGGTATTGAACTTCTTATCCATTTTAACCTTGTTGGAATAGAATTTGATTTCGGGGCCGTAAAGAAGAGTCTCTTCACTTGCAAAGCCCGGTACCACCTTATCGACAGCCTCTATAAATTTGATTATATTCATAAGAGTTCTGTACGGCATAGCGGCTGTAAGGTCGCCTGCCACCGCGTCGGGAAGAGTCGGGCGGACGTTACTGCGCGCCAAATCCTCCTGCCAGGTACGTTTGCCCGCTAAAATATCGCCGTATCTCTGAACAAGTATATGCCCGTCGGCAAGCATATTCACAAGTTCGCCGACTTTCTTTGCATACGGTATCGGCTCGTCAAACGGCGGACGGAAATTGTGGCTGCAAAGAATAGCGAGGTTTGTGTTGTCGCTCTTTGTGTTTTTATAGCTGTGCCCGTTGACTACGGCAAGCGAGTTGTTGTCATAGTTTTCCTGGCTGACAAAGCCGCCGGGATTTTGGCAGAATGTACGCACCTTATTTGTGAACGGTTCGGGATAGCCTATAAGCTTTGACTCATACAGAGCCTCGTTTACGTCCTCCATTACCTCGTTTCTGACCTCGACTCTTACGCCGATGTCAACCGTGCCGGGAAGATGCTCGATATTATGCTTTTTGCACATATCCTCAAGCCAGTCGGCGCCCTTTCTGCCCGTGGCTATAACCACGTTGTCTGCCGCAACGGTAAATTTTTCGCTCTCGGGTTTGCCGCACGGAAGAAATACCGCGCCTTTTGCCCTGCCGTCCTCAACAATCAAATCCACACATTCGGTTTTGAAAACTATTTCAACGCCGTTATCCGTAAGATATTTTTCGATTTTACCGTAAAGCTCCTGAGCCATTTCGGTGCCGAGATGACGTATGGGGCAATCTACGAGCTTTAACCCTGCCTGTATGGCGCGAAGTCTTATTGCCTTTACTTTTTCGTCGTGACCGACGCCCTCAACCTTTTTATCCGCTCCGAACGAGAGATAGATTTTGTCGGTGTATTCTATCATCTGCTGAGCAAATTCATGACCTATAAGGTCCGGAAGATTTCCTCCGACTTCACAGCTGAGTGAAAGCTTTCCGTCGGAAAATGCGCCCGCACCCGAAAAACCCGTAGTAATATTGCAGTCCGGCTTGCAGTTTACGCATTTGCCGGTCTTTGCCTTGGGGCAATGTCTTTTTTCTACCGGGAGACCCTTTTCAACGATCATTATTTTTTTCTTTGAGCCGTTTTTCAGCATCTCAAGAGCGGTAAAAATACCCGAGGGACCTGCGCCGATGATCAATACATCCTTTTTCAAAATACTCATTCCTTTGCATAAAAAAACCGTAAATACCGGCTTACGTTTTCCGGCTATTTACGGTAATCAGTTATTACTAATTACGTATTATAATAGCACGGCCGGGCTGTAATGTCAAGCGGACAAAAAAGCGCCGCGCAAAGCTGAGCGTTGTGCGGCACAGATATGAATTTTGCATAACCTTTATCAGTTGGGCGTGTAGAGATTTGCATACGGACGCGAAGTGGTGGGGACAAGCTTTGTGAACGGCACGGACATAATATCGTCAAAGCTTCTGCCGAATTTTTCACAGTAAGCGCGCACATGCCTTTGAAGATCCTCCGTGTCGCGGCTGTCAAGCTCTTTAACGGCGGTTATATGCTCCGAAATATTTTCCTGCGGCACTTCTCCGCGTATGAATATTCTGCCGCCGTGCATACCCGTGGCGCAGTGCGCGCCGACAACAGGCAGCTTGTCGGTATTGTCAAGCCCGAGTACTATGAGTATTCCGCCTGCCATATATTCGCCGAGGAATGCGCCTGCAACTCCGCCTATAACAACTACCGGCAAAAGCTCGCGGAACTCCTTCATATGAATTCCCGCTCTTGAGCCTGCGCGTTTTTCGATGAAAATCTCACCGTCGCGCATGGCGTAGCCGAGAGTATCGCCGACATGGCCGTGTATTGTAACAGAGCCGCCGCCCATGGTGTTGCCGACAGCCTCCTGACCGTTTCCGTACACCTCGATATTGCCGCCGTTTAAGTACGCGCCCATATCGTTGCCGGGTGTTCCGTGTATTTCAATGGTCTTGCCCTTATCGAGCGCAGCACCTATATATCGTTGACCGTTTACGTCTTCAACGCGTATCATATCTTCGCTCAAAAGCATTCCGCGTATCTCATTATTTAATTCCTGAAAGCTGCGTTTTCCGGCTGTTATTATCATTTTTGGCACCTCCGGTTAAATTTTTCAATCGCTTATTCGCCGGCATGACGAATTCCGAGTATTTCAAGTTCTTTGTCGCTGAGGCCGATACCGCGCAGCATCAGTCTGTTGCCCCTTAAAGAATCTATTGAATTAAGCCCCATTCCGCCGAGCATTTCTTTTATCTCGTGGTTCCACGCGTTTACGAGATTCACCACGCGCGGAGTCATTTCGTCGGGGTCAAGTCTTTTTGTAAGCTCGGGGCGCTGAGTTGCAATGCCCCAGTTGCACTTGCCCGTGTGGCATTGCTGGCACATATGGCAGCCCATGGCAATCAGCGGTGCGGTTGCAACATATACGGCGTCGGCTCCGAGGGCTATGGCCTTGACAACGTCCGCCGAATTTCTGAAAGAACCCGATACGACAAGCGAAACCGAATTTCTTATGCTCTCGTCCCTGAGTCTTTGGTCAACCGCCGCCAAAGCGAGCTCAATCGGTATGCCCACATTATCCCTTATCCTTGTGGGAGCCGCTCCGGTTCCTCCGCGAAAGCCGTCCATAACTATTATGTCGGCGCCTGCGCGCGCAACGCCCGAAACTATCGCCGAGCAGTTGTGTACGGCGGCTATTTTTACCGCGACGGGCTTTTTATATTGTGTGGCCTCTTTTAAAGACCAGATAAGCTGCCGCAAATCCTCTATCGAATATATATCGTGGTGCGGGGCCGGAGAAATAGCGTCCGAGCCGGGCGGTATCATACGCGCATTGCTTACCTCCACGGTAACCTTTTCGCCCGGAAGATGTCCGCCGATACCAGGCTTTGCGCCCTGACCTATCTTTATTTCGATAAATCGACAGTTATTTAAATACTGCTTGTGTACGCCGAATCTGCCCGACGCAACCTGCACTGCGGCATAGTCGGTAAAATCGGCGAGCCCGGGGTGAAATCCGCCCTCACCGGTATTGAAAATCGTTCCGAGCTCTTTAGCTGCCATGGCGAGCGTTTTTTGAGCATTGAACGAAATCGAACCGAAAGACATTGCCGAAAACATAATCGGAGTTTCGAGCTTTACCTGCGGCGGCATAACGGTTTTGAGTCTGCCGTCATCGGTAAACTCTATCTTATCGGGCTTTCTGCCGAGAAAGGTTCTTATCTCCATGGGCTCTCGTAAGGGGTCTATGGAGGGGTTTGTTACCTGGCTCGCATTTAAAAGCATTTTGTCCCAATAAATCGGGTACGGCTTGTTGTTTGACATACCCGAGAGCAAAACGCCGCCCGTAGTCGCCTGCTTTATAATTTCTTTCTGTGCCGTCGGAGTCCAGTTTGCGTGGTCGCGGTATGCCATATCGTATTTTACGATTTTTATTGCGTGCGTGGGGCAAATCACGGCACAGCGATGGCACGCCACGCACTTTCTCTCGTCAGCCAAAACGGCCTTTTTGTCCTTTGAGAAGAAGTGGACCTTATACGAGCATTCTTTAACGCACGCGCCGCACAGTATACAGCGGTCACGGTTTCTCTCTATATCAAATTCGGGAACGGTAAAATCCATTATCGGTCGCCCTCCCTTGCAAACGGAATAAATATCGGTGTGCCGCCGTCAACCGCGGCTATTTTTTCGGGGTCGGGGCAAATTATGCGTATAGCCGATTCCTCGGACGCAAAATATGTTTTGTTACCCTTTTCCGCGGTGATAAGCGAGCGCAGCTTAAGCCTGTCGTTAAGCGCGAGCAAGCCGTGCTTTGAGCCTACCAGTATCGAGAACGGTCCGTTTATCAGCGCACTTGAATATGCCGCTCTGAGAACCGTATATACCTTTCGCTTTTCCTCCGGCATACGGTCTATAACGTCCCATTCGGGCGCCGCCAATATCTGCGCTGCCGTATCAAGCCTTAAGCCCTGACGCCTTACAAGCAAATCGAAAAGGTAGGTTATGACCTCGGTATCGGTCTGCAAATTACAGCGATAGCCGAATTGCTCAACGTAACGTCGGTTTGCGTCATAACTCGAAATCTCGCCGTTATGCACTATCGACCAATCGAGCAGCGTAAACGGGTGCGCGCCGCCCCACCACCCCGGTGTGTTTGTGGGGAATCTGCCGTGTGCGGTCCAGGTATGCGCCTTGTAATTTTCAAGCATATAGTATTCGCCGACATCCTCGGGGTAGCCGACGGCTTTAAAAGCACCCATATTTTTTCCGCTTGAAAAGACGAACGCACCCTCAATTTCGTTGTTTATTCTGATAACACAGCGAGCCGTGTACTCATCCTCATCAAAGTCGTTCTTTTTTATTTTACTTGCCGGGACGGCTCCGAAATATCGCCATATAAGCGGCGCATGGCTTATGGACTTCACCTTGCGTGTGGGTATTTGCTCAAAATTTTCTATATCGAAGTGGCGGAAAAGGAACTCCTCAGTTTTAATTCGCGCGTCATTGTCGTCATAGAAAATATGGAAAGCAAACAGATCCTCATAGTCCGGATAAATCCCGTAAGCCGCAAATCCGCCGCCGAGACCGTTTGAGCGGTCGTGCATAAGCGCAATGCAGTCTATTATATCCGTGCCGTCAAAGCGTTCGCCCGTTCTGTCGGTTATCGCCGCAATGGCGCAGCCGGACGGTATGCGTACTTCGCCTTCTTTTTTGAGCATAAAAACATCTCCGGTTTGATTTATTGCAATTCGCAAAAATGAAAGTTACGCGGTTAAGACTTTCAGTTTTACGCAAATATAAAAAATATTTTATATCGGATTTTGACTTTTTTCAAGTGAATTTCCCCTTGTTTTTCAACATTTACGCAGAAAAAGCAGATTGTAATAACACTCTTTTTGATTTTTGTGATTTTTATATAATTTGACTAAATATTTTTTGCAAAATTCATTTTCGGGGTTTTAAAGTGAATTTCGGTTCACTTAAAATCCGCAAGCACCGACAAAAAAAGCAACAAAAAATATTATGTAATTATTAAATTTTGCCGTATTCTTTGATTTTTTTACCGTAATGTGATTTAATATTTGATTGTATGGTATTCCGATGTCTCTTACGGAGGTGTTTTTATGATAGGAATAGTCGATGTCGGCGGAGGTATGCGCGGCGTTTTCGGGTGCGGCGTCACCGACTTTCTAATGGACAAGGGCATAGCTTTTGACTACTGCCTGGGCGTGTCCGCCGGCAGTGCCAACCTCGCCTCTTATGTGTCGGGTCAGCGCGGCAGAAATTACAGATATTACACAAAATATTCGCTGCGTCCCGAATATATGAGCGCATTCAATTTTGCTACAAAGCACTCGTTTTTTGACCTTGACTATGTTTACTCCGTGCTGTCGAATTCCGACGGAGAAGACCCCATGGATTTTCAGCATTTTACGGAGTCAAAACAAATCTTTAAGGCTGTTGCCACAAGCGGCGTTACGGGTGAAGCTCACTATTTTGCAAAAGACGATTTTCACCGTGACGATTACGCGCCACTAAAGGCGTCGAGCGCCATTCCCGGCGTTTGCAAGCCCGTAAACATAGGCGGTATCGATTACTTTGACGGCGGAGTTTCGGACCCGATACCCGTGGAAAAGGCGCTTTCGGACGGCTGTGACCACGTTGTTCTTGTGCTTACGAAGCCCATAGACTTCGTAAAAAAGCCCGAAATGTTTAAAACCGCCTATACCAAGGTTTTGAAAAATTATCCTGCCGTGGTCAAAAAGCTCAACATACGCCACAACACATACAACAACGGTATAAAAAAAGCCCTTGAGCTGTCGCAAAAGGGGCTTGTTTCGATAATAGCCCCCGACGACGGCTATTTCGTCACCGCATTCACAAGAAACGTCCGCGAATTAAACCACCTTTACAACGAGGGTTATATGAAGGCGGGCGAAATTCTCGGAAAAGACGGGTACCTATAAAATTTTGTCTATATCGCTGAAATATTTATTAGTTGCTTCATTACTGTTGAAATTTGCTTAATATTAGTATAATATATACAAATGGAAATTAAAAAAACGTATTTTTTCTCATTTTATTTGGAGGATTTGTATGAATTATTCACTTTCTAAGAAGAAAGCAAAAGAGCTCGTTGAGGCAAAGCTTTCTCATTTTATGGGTGTATCGCCCGAAGAAGCTACCGACGAGCAATATTATAAGGCTATTGCTCTTATCGTCCGCGATATGATGAGCCAGGGCAGAGCGGAATTTTCGGAAAAAGCCGCAAAGGCAGGAACGAAAAAGGTCTATTATCTCTGCATGGAATTTCTCATGGGACGTTCTCTTAAAAATAACCTTTACAACCTTAACCTCACAGACGTTTTTGCGAGCGTTCTCGCCGACTACGGCGTTAAACTTGAAAACCTCTATGAGTGCGAACCGGACGCAGGCCTCGGTAACGGCGGTCTCGGCAGACTTGCCGCCTGCTATCTTGACGCGCTCGCAACCGACGGATATCCCGCAAGAGGTTATTCCATACTTTACGAATGCGGAATTTTCAAGCAGAAGCTTGTTGACGGCTGGCAGACCGAACTTCCGGATTTCTGGCTTCCGGGCGGCGAAGTATGGCTTGTTCCCCACGAAGAGAGTGCGCTTGAAGTTCGCTTTGAGGGCAACGTAAACGAATCGTGGGACGGCGGCTACCACCATGTAGACATTGAGAATTACAAGCCCGTACAGGCGGTTCCGTATGATATGTATGTTTCGGGTAAAGACGGAAAAGGCATTTCCGTGCTTCGTCTTTGGTCGGCAAAGGCTCCGGCTCTTGATATGACGCTCTTTAATCAGGGCGACTATATGCGTGCTATGGAGCAAAACGCCATGGCGGAAGTAATTTCAAAGGTTCTCTACCCTGCCGACAATCATCCCGAGGGCAAAAGCCTTCGCCTTCGTCAGCAGTATTTCCTTGTGTCGGCGTCAATTCAGGATATAGTTCACAGACATCTGCGCGTATTCGGCACAATGGATAACTTCCCCGAAAAGGTTGCAATCCACATAAACGACACTCACCCGACACTCGCAATACCCGAGCTTATGAGAATACTCCTCGACGAATGCGGCTACGGTTGGGACGACGCGTGGAAGATAGTTACAAAATCCGTGGCTTATACCAACCACACCGTTATGAAAGAGGCTCTCGAATGCTGGCCCGAGGATATTTACAGCCGCCTGCTTCCGAGAATTTATCAGATAACAAAAGAGATAGACAATCGTCTGCGCTCATTTGTATGGCAGGCAACAAACAATGCCGATCAGGTTGAGAGAATGGCTGTTGTTTCAAACGGCGTTATACGAATGGCTAACCTCTGCGTTGCCTCTTCGCACAGCGTAAACGGCGTTTCGGCGCTCCACAGCGAAATACTTAAAGAGACCGTATTCCACGATTTCTACATGCTCACACCCGACAAATTCAAAAATGTCACAAACGGCATTGCTCACAGACGCTGGCTCTGCCAGTCTAACCCCGAGCTTTCCGCGCTTCTCACCGAGCTCATCGGCGGCGGCTTTGTGTATGACGCAAACGAGCTTTCGAAGCTCCGCGAATTTAAGGACAACGAGGAAGTTCTTGAAAAGCTGCGTGAAATCAAGACCCACAACAAGGAGCGTTTTGCTGCGCTTGTTAAGAAAAATACCGGCATAGAGCTTGACCCGACATCAATATTTGACGTACAGGTAAAGAGACTTCACGAATACAAGCGTCAGCATCTCAACGCGCTCAACATTCTTGCCGATTACCTTATGATTAAGGCAAATCCGAGCATTGAATACACTCCGCACACCTATATATTCGGCGCAAAGGCAGCCGCAGGCTATTATATGGCGAAAAAGATAATCAGCTTTATATGCGCTCTCGGCGAAATGATAAACAACGACCCCGACGTAAAGGGCAGACTCAAGGTTGTTTACGTTGAGGATTACAACGTAACAATGGCTGAAAAGCTTATGCCTGCCGCCGATATTTCGGAGCAAATCTCTCTTGCCGGTACAGAGGCGAGCGGCACGGGCAATATGAAGCTTATGCTCAACGGTGCCGTAACTCTCGGCACAATGGACGGCGCAAACATTGAAATTCACGATGCCGTAGGCAGCGACAACATCTTTATTTTCGGTATGAAAACACCAGAGGTTAACGAGCTTAAACGTCGCGGCTACAACCCGATGAACTATTACAACAACAATCAGGAGTTGCACAATGTTATCGACTTCATAGCGAAGAACGATATAGCCGGCAAGCGTTTCCCCGAAATCGCCAACATCGTCAACAATGACCCGTATATGGTGCTTGCGGATTTTGCCGATTACAGACGTATGCAGCAGTATGCCGTTTCCGTTTGGGCAGATAAGAAAAAGTGGCAGCAGATGTCGCTTATGAATATCTCCGGTGCAGGTATCTTCTCGGCAGACAGGGCAATACACGAGTATGCCGAAAATATTTGGCACACCAAATCAGCCTTTAAAGGAGAAAAATATCCGACGGCGGAGCCCGTAAAGGCTAAAGAAACAGCCGAGCAGCCCTCGGAAAAGGTTTCCGAAAAGAAGCCGGCAGAAAAAAAGGCAGCTGCAAAAACAGCCGCAAAGACAGCCGCTTCCGCAGGCAAAAAGGCTAAGAAAAAGAAAAAATAAAATCCCTGCGTCACAACGCAAAAGACGTCATCAAGCATTTGCTTGATGACGTCTTTTTATTATAATTATTGTTCGGTTTCGGGTTATTTGCCCTCGTGAGCCTTGGCTTCTTTCAGCGCACAGACAAGCTGGTCGGGACAAGATGTGTTTTTTAATCCGCACTTGATTCCCGAAAAAGCCTTTTCAACCTCTTCCACGGTTTTGCCGCGAACTATCGCCGAAATTCCCTGAAGATTTCCGTTGCATCCGCCGTAAAACTTAACGTCTTTAATAATGTCTCCGTCAAGCTCCACATCTATCTGCCTTGAGCAGGTTCCTTTAGTCTTATAGCTATACATCAATTAAGCTCCTTTCCTATTTCATCGGAGAGCCGTGAAAGCTCTTCCATTGAGAGCTTTTCCGCTCTCACCGTAGGCGACAGCCCCGCACGCTCTATTGCCGCCGCGGCTCTCTCCTTAGGTATGCAAAGTCCGCCCGACAAGCCGTTCACAGCCGTTTTACGGCGCATTGAAAATGCCGCCTTGACCGTATTAAAAAATATCTTTTCGCTCTTCGGCGTCACCCTTTTGCCGTCAAGGAGCGTTAATTCAATCACCGCGCTGTCAACCTTAGGGCTCGGTATAAAGCTCTCTCTCGGAACGGGGAACAAGAGCTTTGCATCGGCATAATAATTTACGCCTACCGTTACCGCGCCCGAATTTTTACCGCCGACTACGGCGCAAAATCTGTCTGCCGCCTCTTTTTGAACCATAACCACGATTTTTTTTAGCGGCAGCTGCTCGGACAGCAGCTTCATAATTACAGGCGAGGTGATATAATACGGCAAATTCGCGCACACCGTCACCGCGCTGCAATCGGCGAACTTCTCGGATATAAGCTTTTTTAAATCAAGCTTTAAAATATCGTCGTTTACTATTTCCACATTATTGCAGTCACCGAGCGTTTCGTGAAGCACCGGCAAGAGCCGCTTGTCAAGTTCTACCGAGACGACCTTTTTGGCGCGCTTTGAAAGCTCGCTCGTCAGTACCCCTATGCCGGGTCCGACTTCAAGCACTCCGTAAGACTCGTCTTTTGCCGCGGCCTCCGCCATACGCGGACAAACGCTGCCGTCAATCAAAAAGTTTTGCCCGAGAGCTTTGGAAAACGCAAATCCGTGCCGCGAGAGAACGGACTTTACCGTATTTATATCGGCTAAATCAACAGACATCTTTTTTTACCTTTTCGAGTCTTTCCATACCGAGTATGATATTTTCATCGGAGGGTGTAGTGTAATTCATACGGAAACAGTTAGTGGTATCGCCGTCTTCCACCATAAATGCGGTGCCGGGAACAACAGCCACCTTTTCCTTTATGGCGCGCTTGACAAAGTCGAGCATATCGATTTTTTCGGGAAGCTCGCACCAAACAAACATTCCGCCCTCGGGACGTACATATGACACGAAGTCGCCGAGCTTTTCATCTATAAGGTCGCACATAAGAGTCATCTTGCGGCGATAAATATCGCAGATTTTGCCTATATGCGCTTCAAAATCGGTGGTACTCATCCACTCGTATACAAGCATCTGATTAAACATTGCCGTGTGAACATCCTGGCCCTGTTTGCAGACGGTCATTTTTGAGACTATCGGCTCGGGAGCTATTGCGTAGGCAACACGAATACCCGGCGCCAAGACCTTTGAGAAAGAGCCGGCGTATATAACGATACCGTCCTCATCCATACTTTTGACACAGGGGATATTTTCACCCGACACGCGCAAATCGCCGTAGGGATTGTCCTCCAAAATCAACACGCCGTATTTTTTTGCAAGATCATACAAAGTCTTTCTCTTTTCGAGCGACATGGTTCTGCCCGACGGATTTTGGAAATTGGGTATGGTATAAATGAAACGCACATTTTTATTTTCTTTAAGGACTTTTTCAAGGGCGTTCATATCCATACCGTCTGCCTCAACAGGCACGCCCTTAAGCTTGCAGCCGTAAGAGCGGAAGCAGTTAAGCGAGCCGATAAACGACGGATTTTCGCATACGATTATATCGCCGAAATTACAGAGTGATTTCGTTGCCAAATCCATAACCTGAGTAGCGCCCGAGGTTATGATAAGCTTATCGAAGTCTCTTCCTATGTTGTTCTTTTTCTTCATATAATCGGCGACGGTTTTTCTGAGCGGCTCATAACCCTCGGTAACGCCGTACTGAAGCGCCGTTATAGGCTCGTCCTCAAAAATTTTTGCGCTGATACGTCTTACATCGTCTACGGGGAACGCCGCTACGTCGGGATTTCCCGCGGCAAACGGAATTATTGCGGGGTCTGCCGTAGCCTTTAATATTTCACGGATTGCGGACGGCTGAAGTGCCGAAACCCTGTCTGAAAATACATATTCCATAATATTTTGCATCTCCTTTGACATTGATTATAACATAACGTGCCGAATATAACAAGCGCGGCGCGCATTATTTAAGATACACCGAAAAGGTGATAAAGCCCTTTTCGGAGCAGTCCGCCGAAATGCTCCCCTTGTGCCCCTCGGCAATGCTTTTTGCCACTGACAGCCCTATGCCGAAGCCGCCCGTGGAAGCCGAACGGGATTTGTCGGGACGGTAAAATCTGTCGAACAGCTTCTTACAATCATCCTCGCTTATATTCTCACATCCGTTGCGCGTTTTTATAATTACACCGTTTTTATGCCGTGCAACGGAAATGTCAATGTCGGAGTTATCCGCAGCATATTTAACGGCATTGTCGAGCAGTATCGAGACCAACTGTCTCACGGCGTATTCGTCGCCGTTATACAGAATGCCGTTTTCCGCACTTATATTCAGCTTATGATTTTTTTGCTCGGCAAAATCCGAAAACGACTCGGCGGTTTCAAGAACAGCCGAGCTTATATCAAATTCCGAAAACTTCAGCATCTCCTGTTCTTCGTCCGCCTTTGAGAGCGTCACGAGCGAATTGACAAGCTCCGTAAGCTTTTCTGTCTGCGAGCGCGCTTTATCAATCCATTTATTGTTGCCGATCTCCATTTCGAGAACGGAGAGACTTGTTGCTATCACGGTTATCGGCGTTTTAAGTTCATGGCCGGCGTCAGTCACGAACTGTTTTTGGCGCAAAGAGCTTTTTACAACGGGGTCAATGGCTCTGCGCGACGAGAGCACCACGGTAACATAAACAATAATAATACATACTGCCGCCGCCGCCAGAGAAATCGCCGCCGTAGAGTATACGGAACGCATATCTCGGTAACAGTCAAGAAAGATTGCCATATTTCGGTTCTCGCCCACGGACAGCACATAAAACTTATATCCCTTGAAGCGTGAAAAGCCGCTGCCCTTTTTAAGTGCGGCGTCGAGGTACTCGTCGGTATCGTCTGCGGTTACGGACGCTATGTTTGACAGCTCTGCACGGGTTAAATTACCGTCGTCATCAAATCTCAATATAAAATAGCGTGTTGTATACGGCGTTTCTGCGGTAAACTGACCTCTTTTCGGCTCTCCCGTCGGTTCTTTGCCGTGTTCGTCTTTTGCCCCCGTCGGTGCGGACGGCACTCTGCCGCTGTTTTCGCTTATTGCGGTCAGCATTTTCTTTTCCTCGGAGTTAACCGATATAAAGTTCGCAATATTTACCGTAAGGCAGAGCAAAAGCATTACCGCCGTTACGGACAGCATGGTTATGCGTATAAATTTTTTACGTAGTTTCTTTACCATTGTTTTCCTCTAACACATAGCCGAGACCGCGGTTTGCACGTATAGTCACGGTTGAATTTACGGCGCTCATTTTTTTGCGCAAATTTGAAATATGCACCCAAACGACATTGATTTCGGCGTCGCTCGCATATCCCCACACGCGCTCCATTATCCGCTCCGCCGAGAACACCTGTTTCGGCGACAGCATAAACAATTCCATAACACGAAATTCCCTGCCGCTCAGTCTTACGCTCTTATCTTTGCAGGAAAGCTCGCCGCTTGAGGTATCGAGCTTTAAATCACCGAAAGACAGCACGTCGGGCTTATAGTTGCCGCCGCGCCGCATCATAGCTCTTACTCTGCAAATCAGCTCGTCCGGTTCAAACGGCTTCGGCAGATAATCGTCGGCACCGGCATTAAAGCCTGTTATCCTGTCATCCTTGGCATTTTTTGCCGTGAGCATCATAACGGGAGCATCAACGCCCTCGTCTCGAAGCTTTTGAAGCACCTCAAAACCGTCCATTTTAGGCATCATAACGTCTAAAATCACGGCGTCATAGTCGCCCGATACGGCATATTCGTATGCGGAAAAACCGTCGTTTACCGTATCAACGGCAAATCCGTTTTTTTCAAAAAATACCGTAAGCGCCTCTGCAAGGTCGGGCTCATCCTCCGCTATTAAAAGCTGCATAATACATACTCCTTTAAATTCCAAAACCGTTGCGGTTTTTACCTGCCGCAACGGACGGACAAAATACTATTATATATAGTAGGCAAACTACCTTAAGCGAACCTAAAGAAAATAAATTTATCTCTTTAAGTAAATTTTAGTTTCGGCTTATATTATTGTGTTGCAAAGCAAAGATGAAAGGAGCTGTGCACAATGAAAAAAGCAATCTCGATTATATGCACATTACTGTTACTCGCCTTTACGCTGTCCTCCTGCACAAAGGCAAACACCGAATATGCGGGAAAGACCGTGACAGGCAAAATAACCTCAATCGACAAAACCACCGTTACGCTGGCTCTCGGTGAAATGAGTGAAAATACCGAGATGCCGTCGCCCCCGAGCGATGGCGGTCAAAGCGATAGCGGACAGGACGACAGCAAAGCGCCGCCCGAAAAGCCGGACGGTGACTCGCAAAACGGGGAAACTCCTCCCGAAAAGCCGGACGGCACTTCTTCCGATTCGTCTGCTGACCAAAACGCACCGAACGGCAACACAGACAATGCACCGAGCGGCGCTCCCGGCGGAAATGCGCCCGGCACAGGCGCGCCCGACAAAACCGTATTTACCGAGAACGGTGAAACGGCAGAAGTAAATCTCAAAAAAGCCACCGTCACAGAGTCTTCACAAAATATTGAAATAAGCGCTCTCTCAGTAGGAGATATTATAACCGTCACATTTGACGACAAAGGCAAAGCGACAAGCGTCGAAAAAGTAAGTTCCGAAAACGGCAATTCGTCTTCCGCAGCAGACAGCACCGCGAAAAGCGCCAATACCATAGACTCCGACGGCACATACTCCGATACGGCGTATTATTCCGTGGGCGATGACGAAAACGCGCTTTTGATTGACGGCAAATCGGTAACGCTTGAAAATATTACCGTCAACAAATCGGCAGGCACCTCGTCAAATACGGAGAACGGCGATTTTTACGGTATAAACGCGGCTGTACTCGTAAAGGGCGGCGCAGTTGTCGATATTAAAAACGCCACCGTAAGCTCTTCAGCCCAAAACGGCAACGGTGTATTTTGCTACGGCAGCGGCACGACGGTCAATATTTCCGATTCGACCATAACAACCACAGCCGACAATTCCGGCGGAATCCAGACTACGGGCGGCGGCACAACCAATGCCGAAAACCTGACCGTAAGCACCGGCGGCAACTCATCGGCTGCCATTCGCTCAGACCGCGGCGGCGGAACAGTCAATGTCACCGGCGGCACATATAAAAGCAGCGGATACAATTCGCCTGCGGTATACTCAACAGCCGCCATCACCGTGAAAGACGCTGTTCTGACAGCCGAAAACTCCGAAGCGCTCGTTATAGAGGGCGAAAACTCCATCTCTCTTACGAACTGCACCGTGAGCGGAAATATGAGCGATACCAAAGGCTCAAGTTCCGATGAAAACGTACACAATGTGATGATATATCAGTCGATGTCGGGTGACGCAAATGTCGGCACTTCGTCTTTTGCGATGAACGGCGGAACGCTGACATCATATAACGGCGATATGTTTTACATCACAAACACGGTCTGCAAAATGTCTCTTTCCGGAGTAACCCTCACAAACAACGACCCCGACGCCCTTTTAATGAATGTGACCGGCAACTCCGCTTCGCACGGCTGGGGTACGGCAGGCAAAAACGGTGCGGATGTCACGTTTACCGCGGACGCGCAAAACTTAGAGGGCAAAATAAGAGTAGACACTGTATCAAAGCTCAATATGACCCTTTCGGGCGGCAGTGTATTTACGGGTTCTGTAAATATAGAAAACAACAATGAGGGCGGCGAAGCCGTCGCAAACAATGCGGTAATTACAATCGACAGCGGATGCACGTGGAATCTCACCGCCGACTGCACCGTAACAAGCCTCACAAACAACGGCACGATAAACTTTAACGGCTATACAATTACTCTTGCCGACGGAACTGTTCTCTCATAAAAAATACGGTATCCGATAATTTCATCAGATACTGAAAAGACGGATGCAAAACATCGGTTTTTCATCCGTCTTTTTTATTTGTCCCACAGGACGATTTTACCCTCTTTTCGCGTTTTGTTCATATCAATAAGTCTTTGATTTTCACTTCCGCGAAATCTTAATGAGATATTTCTTTTTTCCTCTACGAATTCGCCGTCAACAAGCACGTCGAGCATCGAGAGAATCTCTTTTGTGACCTCGCACACGGCGCGGCTGTCGCCCGTCAGTTCTTCATAGGTGTACCCGGAAAAGCTCCACACGGTCTTTTGCGGCAATTCTTTTTTTATGCGCCGAAGCAGCTTTACTATCTCGCGCTGATTTTCCGGCTCAAACGGTTCGCCGCCGAGAAGAGTTATGCCGTCCACATAATCCGGCTTTAAGGACTCTATTATTTCGTCCTCGGTCTCTTTCGTGTACTTTTCGCCGTAATCGAAATTCCACGTTTCGGGTTGAAAGCAGCCCTTGCAGTGGTGTGTACAGCCCGATACAAAAAGCACCGTCCGCACACCCACTCCGTTTGCGATGTCACATTTTTTTATAGCACCGTAATTCATTACAGATGAAGCACTCTCTCTTTGATTTCCTGAGTTCTGCCCTGATTCCAGAACTGAGAACCGATATAGCCGCAGGTACGTCTTGCGACATTCATCTTTGACTGATCCTCATTGCCGCAGTTGGGGCAGCGCCATACAAGCTTGCCGTCCTCCTCGACTATCTGTATTTCTCCGTCATAGCCGCAAACTTGGCAATAATCCGACTTTGTATTAAGCTCGGCGTACATAATATTGTTGTAAATGAATTTCATTACCTCAAGTACCGCCGGGATATTCTGCTGCATATTGGGCACCTCAACATACGAAATGGCGCCGCCCGGTGAGAGCTTTTGAAATTTGGATTCGAGTGCAAGCTTGCTGAATGCGTCTATCTTTTCGGTAACGTGGATATGGTAGGAATTTGTAATGTAGTTCCTGTCGGTAACGCCCTTTATAATTCCGAAACGCTTCTGAAGGCATTTGGCAAATTTGTATGTGGTGGATTCAAGAGGCGTGCCGTAAATCGAATAGTCTATATTCTCTGCGGCTTTCCACTCGGCGCAGGCGTCGTTAAGCTTTTGCATAACGCGCAGACCGAACTCCTCGCCCTCTTTTTCGGTTAATTTTTTGCCTGTTATCTCGTAAACGCACTCCCAGAGGCCCGCATAGCCGAGCGACAGCGTTGAGTAACCGCCGTGAAGCAGTTTATCGATGGGCTCGCCCTTTTTAAGTCTTGCAAGCGCGCCGTACTGCCAAAGAATGGGCGCTGCGTCGGAGAGAGTTCCCTCAAGTCTTTCATGGCGGCACTGAAGGGCTCTGTGGCAAAGCTCAAGTCTTTCATCGAGAACCTTCCAGAATTTTTCTTCGTCCTTGCCGCCGCGGCAGGCTGTGCAGGCAACATCGACAAGGTTTATGGTTACGACGCCCTGATTGAATCTGCCGTAATACTTGGGCTTACCGTTTTCATCTACATACGGAGTTAAGAAGCTGCGGCATCCCATACAGGTATAGCAGTTGCCGTTTCCGTTCTTATCGATTTTAAGTTCAAGCATAATTTTTTCCGAAATGTAGTCGGGAACCATTCTCT
>DJOQ01000017.1:0-613 GCA_002437245.1 Ruminococcaceae bacterium UBA6434 | reverse complement strand
ACCATTCTCTTTGCGGTACATTCAGCCGCAAGCTTTGTGAGATACCAAAATCTCGAATCCTCGGAAATATTATCTTCTTCAAGCACGTAAATAAGCTTCGGGAACGCGGGAGTAACCCAAACGCCCACCTCATTTTTGGTGCCCTTGATGCGCTGCTTTAAAACTTCCTCGATTATTATTGCAAGGTCCTTTTTCTCCTGCTCGTTTTTAGCCTCGTTAAGATACATAAACACGGTTACAAACGGCGCCTGACCGTTTGTGGTGAGGAGAGTTACAACCTGGTACTGTATAGTCTGAACGCCTCGTTTTATCTCGTCGCGCACGCGTTTTTCGACAAGGCTCTTAACCTGCTCGTCGTCTGCTTCGATGCCGAATTCTTCCATCTCGGCTCTTACCTGACGCGTTATCTTTTCGCGTGAAATCTGAACAAACGGAGCCAAATGCGCAAGTGAAATAGACTGACCGCCGTACTGATTTGAAGCGACCTGAGCTATTATTTGCGTAGCTATATTGCACGCCGTGGAGAACGAATGGGGTTTTTCTATCATGGTGCCCGAAATAACCGTTCCGTTCTGAAGCATATCCTCCAAATTTACAAGGTCGCAGTTATGCA
>DJOQ01000003.1 GCA_002437245.1 Ruminococcaceae bacterium UBA6434 | reverse complement strand
ACTACTTTATTATACGAGGAGAAAAATATGCAGACCAGACCTTCAAAGAGAATGGGTAAAAGAGCTGTTACGGTGCTGTGCTTCATCGCCGCAGCTTTTCTTGTATGTGTAGGCTCACTCGCATATATTTCTCTTATTCACGGCAACGAATATAAGCTTAAAGCCGAACAAAATCAGCTTTCCGATACCACGGTTTCGGCTCAGCGCGGAACGATTTACGACTCCAATATGAAAGCTCTCGCCAAGAGCGCCTCGGCATGGCTTGTCTACGTAAATCCGTCAAAGATAACGAGCGACGAACAGCGCGACCTTGTGGTTACCAATCTTAGCGCCATACTCGGTGTTGACGAAGAGACGGTTCGCAAAAAGACGGAGCGCACAAGCAGCGGATATGAAAAAATAGCCGGTGAAGTGGAGACTGATGTTAAAGACCGTCTTAAAACATTTATTTCCGAAAATAAGCTCTCCTCGATTATCGGTGTTGATCCCGATACCAAGAGATATTATCCATATTCGTCGTTTGCCTCAACAATAATAGGTTTTACGGATTCCGACGATTCCGGCAGGCTCGGGCTTGAGCTTAAATACAACGACGAGCTTACAGGTACTGCCGGCAGAATAATAACGGCTAAAAATGCCCGTCAGGGTTCTATGTCCACGGACTATCAGACTACATACGATGCAAAGGCGGGGTATAGCCTTGTGCTCACTATAGACGAGGTAATTCAGTATTACCTTGAGCAGTCGCTCGATCAGGCACTCACCGACACGGGCGCAAAATACGCTTACGGCATAATAATGGACGTCAAAACGGGCGCAATCCTCGGTATGACGTCAAAGCCCGATTTTGATTTGAATTCTCCCAACAAGATTTCAAACAAAGCGCTTGCCGAGAGCATAGCCGCAATATCATCTCCCGACGAACAAAAGCAGGCGACAACAAACGCTCTTTACGCGCAGTGGCGAAACCGTGATATAAGCGATACGTATGAGCCGGGTTCCGTATTTAAAACAATAGTCGTTTCGGCGGCTCTTGAAGAGGGCGTTGTAGATCTTAACACAACATATACCTGCACCGGCGGTATTCAGGTTGCAAACAACTATCAGAAGTGTTGGAAGCCGGGCGGTCACGGCACAGAAAATTTGACTCAGGGACTTATGAACTCCTGCAACCCGTTCTTTGTAACAATAGGTCAAAAGCTCGGCAAAGATAATTTTTACAAATATTTTGAAGCGTTCGGCTTCACCGAAAAAACAGGTATCGACCTGCCTGCGGAGGCAACTCCCGTAGCCGACGTAACATATCACTCACTCAATAAAATGGGTATTTCGGAGCTGTCTTCAAGCTCGTTCGGTCAGACCTTCCAGGTGACGCCCATTCAGATTATAACGGCGGTTTCGGCGATAGCAAACGGCGGTAAGCTTATGCAGCCGTATGTTGTTTCGTCTATGCTTGACGGCGACGGCAATGTCGTAAAAAAGACGGAGCCGACAATAAAAAGACAGGTTATATCCGAAAAAACCGCTTCCATAGTATCTGATATGATGGAGCAGGTCGTATCCGTGGGAACAGGTAAAAACGCATATGTTGCAGGCTATCACGTGGCAGGCAAAACGGGTACTTCCGAAAAAATCGGTCACGACGGAGCGTACATTGCCTCTTTTGCAGGCTTTGCACCTGCCGATGATCCGCAAATAGCAATACTTGTGGCGATTGATGAGCCGACAGGCGCTCACGGCGGCGGTGCCGTTGCGGCGCCCATAGCCGGCGATATACTCGAAAAAGTGCTGACTTACTTAAATGTTGAGCCGAGATATGACGATAAAGAAATGGCAAACGTATCGTCCGTGGCTCCGAGTCTTGTCGGATTGTCTCCTCAGGACGCAAAGACAAGAGCCTCCGGTTATACCGTAAAGGTTGTCGGAGAAGGCTCCAAGGTGATTTCACAGACGCCTGCGGCAGGTCAGCAGATGAAGTCGGGCGGAGTAATAGTGGTATATACCGATTCTTCGTCACAAAAGGCTGTTGCCACCGTTCCCAACCTTTGCAATATGTCAATCAGCGCCGCAAATAAAGCCGCAGTAAACGCCGGCTTTAACATAAAGGTTGCAGGTAACTCTTCGTCAAACGATTTTGTATCGTATAAGCAGAGTATTGCGGAGGGTACCGAGGCAGAGCAGGGCTCTGTAATTACAGTCTACTTCAAGTCGTCCGTAAACGTACAGGACGGTCCGGCATAATATTAAAGTAAAAAACAGGAGGAAAAAACCGATGCTGTTATCAGAGCTTTTAAAGGGCGTTGATACAAAAAGCAATTTTAAAGACGTGGAAATTACCGATATTACCGATAACACCGAAAAGATTTGCGAAGGCTGCCTTTTTGTGTGCATCAAGGGTGCTCATTTTGACGGTCACACCGCCGCCAAAGAAGCTGTGGAAAAAGGCGCCCGTGCGGTAGTGGCGGAATATGATACCGGCGCCGATAATCAGGTGCTCGTTGAAAATACAAGAGACGCATATTCGCTCATATGTGCCAATTTTTACGGTAATCCGTCAAAAAAGCTTCACCTTATCGGCATTACTGGAACAAACGGAAAAACCACAACAACCTTTATTTTAAAAGGCATTTTTGATAATCTCGGAATAAAATCCGGGCTCATAGGCACGGTTAAAAACGTAACCGGCGACAGGGAATATCCGTCATCGCTCACCACTCCCGACAGCAAGGATCTTCAAAGACTTTTCAGGGAAATGGTTGACAGCGGCTGTGAATACTGCGTTATGGAGGTTTCGTCGCAGGCGCTCGCGCAGGGCAGAGTAGACGGATGTCATTTCGATATAGCATTGTTTACCAATCTCACGCAGGATCACCTTGACTATCACAAAACATTTGAAAACTATCGAAACGCCAAGCGCAAGCTGTTTGAAATGGCGGACACGGCTGTTATAAATATCGATGACGAGTCGGCACACTATATGGTAGACGGACTCCCGATAAAGGTCGTGACGTTTTCGGTTAAAAATAACGAGGCGCAGTTCGTGGCAAAAAATGTTGTCTGCACATCTTCCTCTGTTCAGTATGAACTTCTCTGGAACGATAAAATCGGCAGAGCAACCGTGGGTATACCGGGTCACTTTACCGTTTATAACACAATGGGCGCCGCAATTTGCGCCATACTTACGGGACTTGATTTTTCCGACGTCCTTGCTTCACTCAAAAAGAGCAAGGGTGTGCCCGGCAGAGTTGAGGTAGTTCCTACAGATACTGATTATACCGTTCTTATAGATTATGCACATTCCCCGGACGGTCTCGAAAATGTAATATCGTCGGTTCGTGAAACCACAAACGGCAGAATTATAGCCGTATTCGGCTGCGGCGGTGACCGAGACAAGACCAAACGCCCTAAAATGGGTAAGATAGTAGGCGACCTTGCCGACGTTGCGGTTGTAACCTCTGATAATCCGCGAAGCGAAGACCCGAAGCTTATCGTTGACGATATTTTAGAGGGTATGCATAACTGCAAAGCAAAAATCAAAGTTCTTGTCGACCGTACCGAGGCAATAAGATATGCTCTTTCCGAGGCTAAAAAGGGAGATGTGGTTCTTCTTGCCGGCAAAGGTCACGAGACGTATCAAATATTAAATACCGGCAAAATACACTATGATGAACGTGAAGTTGTGGCAGGTATATTGGCAGAAGGAAAAGATAAGTAATGGAATTGACTCTTTCGCGCATTGCAAAAGCCGTAGACGGCAGGCTCTCGGGTTATGACTGTGTGGTGACTTCGGTCTCTACAGACAGTCGCGACATACCTAAAGGATGTCTTTTTATATGCCTTGAGGGAGAAAAATTTGACGGGCACGACTTTGTGTCGCAGGCGGCTCAAAACGGTGCCGCTGCGGTGCTTGTCCGTAAAAAGGTGGACAGCCGCATACCCGTAATTACCGTTAAGGATACCGGCAAAGCTCTGCTTGACCTTGCGGGATATTACCGCAGCACGCTTGATAATTTGACGGTTGTCGGCCTTACGGGCTCGGTCGGCAAAACAACGACAAAAGAAATGACCTACGCCGTGCTTTCCGAGCAGTTCAAAACAATAAAGACCGAGGGCAACCTCAATAACGAAATCGGAATGCCCAAAACCCTGCTTCGTCTTAAAGATGATACCGAGGCGGCGGTAATTGAAATGGGTATGAATCATTTCGGCGAAATCGAGAGAATGACAAAAAGCTCTCGCCCCGATATCGGTATAATAACCAATATCGGTGTTTCGCATATAGAGTATCTCGGCTCTCGTGACGGAATTCTTAAAGCCAAGCTGGAAATTCTCAAGGGTATGAAAAAGGGATCTCCGCTTATATTAAACGGCGATAACGATAAGCTCGTTACCGTAAAAGAACCCGATTATAAACTCGTTTTCTTCGGAATCGAAAATTCGAATGTTGATTTCAGAGCGAAAGATATCAAAGAAAAGGACGGTTTTACATCCTTCACGGTCGAATTTCACGGCGCTTCGCAGAGCGTTACCGTGCCTGCCGTCGGTATTCATAATGTGTACGACGCCTTGGCGGCGTTTGCCGTGGGATATGAAATGAGAATGGAGCCGCAGAAAATAGCGGCAGGGCTAAAAAACTTTACCCCGTCGGGTATGCGTCAGCGTATCAAAAAAATCGGCGGCATAACGGTTATAGAAGATTGCTACAATGCAAGCCCCGATTCGCAAAAGGCGGCTCTGGATGTGCTTTCCTCGTTTAAATCAAACCGCAGGATAGCAGTTCTCGGCGATATGCTCGAACTCGGAAAATACAGCGATATTTCTCATGAAAATGTCGGAAAATATACCGAAAACAAAAACATCGACATTCTTTTCACCTACGGCACAAAGGCAAAACACATTGCCGAGGGCGCAAAAGGGTTTGTCGGTGAAATAAAATCATTTGACGACAAAACCGAGCTTACAAAGGCGCTTCTTGAAACGCTCGAAGACGGCGACGCAGTTCTTTTCAAGGCGAGCCGCGGAATGAAGCTCGAGGATGTTATAAACAGCTTATACAGAGAGTGGGAAGAGTAAATGAAAATTTGGGTTGCGTTAATATTCGGCGTTCTGCTTAGCTTTTTGATAGCTTTTTTGCTCGGATTTGTTATAATTCCGTGGCTTAGAAAGCTTCACTTCGGGCAGACTATTCTTGATATAGGTCCTGCATGGCATAAGTCAAAGCAGGGCACCCCCGTAATGGGCGGTCTTATGTTTATAATAAGCATAATTGTATCGTTTGCGGTTGTGCTGATAACCGATAAGCTGCTTGGCGGTCATATTCTGACTTCGGGAAGCGTTGTCATAGGCGACGATATGAAAGTCAAAATATTCGCGGGACTTTTAATGGCTGTCGCTTTCGGACTTATCGGCTTTGCGGACGATTTCATCAAGGTTTCCAAAAAGCGCAACCTCGGTCTTACCATAGCGCAGAAAACCGGCGCGCAGATTCTTGTTATGTTGGCATATCTTGCGGCGCTCTATATGTCCGGCAACACTTATATGTTTATTCCGTTTGTCGGAAATGTCGATCTTAAATTCTTCTTTTGGATATTCGGCGCTGCCGTTATCTATCTCACGGTAAATGCCGTAAACTTCACGGACGGCGTAGACGGTTTGTGTGCAAGTGTTACCTCCGTGGCGGCAATTTCGTTTATAGCGGCGGCACTTATAAGAGGATTTTTCGGAGTCGGCCTTCTTGCAGCATGTCTTCTCGGCGGCTGTCTCGGATATCTTATTTGGAACTGGTATCCCGGAAAAGTTATGATGGGCGATACCGGCTCAATGTTCCTCGGCGGTATGGTTGTAGCACTCGCCTATGCCATAGACTGTCCGCTTATAATTTTGCTTTACGGCATCATCTATGTAGTTGAGATGCTCTCCGATGTGCTTCAGATATGCTACTTCAAGGCAACGCACGGCAAGCGTATATTCAAGATGGCGCCTATACACCACCATTTTGAAATGTGCGGCTGGAAAGAGCGCAAGATATGCGTTGTGTTCACTCTCGTTCAGCTTTTCGGAGGAATTATCGGCACCGCTCTTTTATATTACGGTATGAAATAATTAAATTTGCCGATTTCGGCAGATGTCTGTTTTAATTTTCAGGAAAAGGAGGAAGAATTATGGCAGGGAACGCCCAAAACGCAAAATCGCGCCCTCAAAAAGCCAAAAAGCGCTCGCGCAGACCCGATTTTCTCGCACTCGGCGGAATTGACGTATTCTTCCTGCTTCTTGTAATAGCAATCCTTACAATCGGTCTTGTAATGCTGTTTTCGGCAAGCTACACATATGCTTTTTACAATAAAAAGGGCGACAGCACATACTTTTTTAAACGTCAGTTGGTTTTTGCCGTGGTCGGCGTTGTTTGTATGCTCCTTGTCTCAAAACTCAGGTATGATTATCTTAAAATACTTGCGGTTCCGGCTCTTTTTGTTTCATGGGGTCTGCTTGTTGTAGTGCTTATATTGCCGGCGTCGTTCGGTGAATTTCACCGATGGATAAATCTCGGATTTTTCACCTTTCAGCCGTCCGAGATAGCAAAGCTTGCCGTAATTTTGTTTTGTGCCTACGAAATGGATAAAAACCATAAAAAAATAGTGGGCAAGTCAATAAATCATTCAAAGTTTTCAAATACCGTAAAGGAGCTTTCGGGCGGTCATATAGTTGTTTACGATTCGTTTTTACAGCTCCTTTTCTACACTCTTGTAATAACCGTTACTGCGGGTCTTGTGTATCTCGAAAATCACCTTTCGGGCACAATACTTATTCTCGCCATAGGCGTTATTATGATGTACCTCGGCGAGATAAAGAAGCATTGGTTTGTGCTGATAGCGGTAATCGCCGCTGTGGCGATTGTCATATTTGTACTGAATCCGCAGCTTCTCGAAAAATATGCCGGTGCGCGAATTACCGCATGGCTCGATAAAAGCTACGACCCCAAAGGCGCAAGATGGCAGACCAACAACTCGCTCTATGCCATAGGCTCGGGAGGACTTTTCGGAACGGGTCTCGGCAATTCAAAACAAAAGCATTTGTATGTTTCCGAGCCGCAAAACGATTTCATCTTTGCGATTGTCTGCGAGGAACTCGGATTTATCAGAGCGGTAGGCATAATACTGCTGTATGTGCTGCTTGTTTGGCGCGGAGTCGTAATAGGTCTCAGAGCCAAGGACCGCTTCGGTGCAATGCTTGCAATGGGCATTGTCTTTCAGGTGGGACTTCAGACGGCGCTTAATATTGCCGTTGTTACGGATACGCTGCCGAATACCGGTATCAGCTTGCCGTTCTTCAGCTACGGCGGCACATCGCTTATGATGCTGCTTGTTGAAATGGGCATAGTGCTGTCGGTTTCAAGATATTCGCGCATAGAAAAGTAAAAACAGCCTCAAAAAAGGAGTAAATATATGAAAGTCATATTTGCTGCCGGCGGTACCGGCGGACATATAAACCCGGCGCTTGCGTCCGCGGGCGAGCTCAGACGTCGCCATCCGGATGCCGACATACTTTTTATAGGTACAAAGGAGCATATGGAGTCAAAGCTTGTACCGGCGGCGGGCTTTGCCTTTAAAACCATTGAAATTACCGGCTTTCAGAGAAAATTTTCCGCTAAAAACATAGCTAAAAATATTAAGACGCTTTTTCTTATGATAAGCTCTTCAAGGGAAGTCAAAAAAATAATCAAGGACTTTAAACCCGATGTGGTCGTAGGCTTCGGCGGATATGTCAGCGGTCCCGTTGTAAGAACTGCCTGTAAGCTCGGCGTAAAGACCGCCATTCATGAGCAAAACGCATATCCCGGTGTTACAAACAAGGCTCTCGCAAAAACGGTGGACAAGGTTATGCTCACCGTCAAAAAGGCGGAAGAACACCTTGAATGTAAAAACGAGCCGATTGTTACGGGCCTTCCGGTAAGAAGCGAAATCATAGAAGCGGACCGTGATTTTTCACGCGCAAAGCTCGGCGTTTCGCCCGACAGTATAATGGTGCTCTCAATGGGCGGCAGTCTCGGCGCAAAGGCAATAAACGAAAATATGACCGCTCTGATAGCCGAGCGCTGGCAAAATAAAAATCTGTTTTTTATGCATTCCACCGGAAAATACGGGAAATGGGTTCCCGATAAGCTGAAAGAACTCGGAGTAGACGAGAAAAAAGCAAATAACGTGGTAATACGCGAATATATAGACGATATGGATGTCTGCCTTGCGGCATGTGACCTTGTTATCGGCAGGGCAGGTGCGTCGTCGCTCTCTGAAATCGAGGCGGTCGGCAGAGCGTCAATATTGATTCCGTCACCCAATGTTGCCGAAAATCATCAGTATCATAACGCCATGGCTCTTGTGGAAAACGATGCCGCGCGCGTTATTGAGGAAAAGGATTTAACACCCGAAAAACTCATTTCAGAGTTTGATTCTCTTGTCGCAGACCGCGAAACACTTGTAAGACTCGGCAAGAATGCCAAAAAATTGGCGGTGGAAAACTCTTCTTCGATGATATGTGATATAATAGAAGGGTTAGCGGCAAAAAAATAACAGCTTCTGTTTCCAAAACATACAGCCACGCATAGTATGAAAAAGGGTAAGTTCTTTTATTTGAGGGGTGTGTATGTATTGGATAAGATAATAATAGAGGGCGGACGAAGGCTCTGCGGAGAAATTGAAGTCCACGGCTCAAAAAACAGCGCGCTTCCTATTTTGGCGGCTACGGTGCTGTCGGGCGGCAAATGCAAAATACATAATTGCCCGGTGCTCTCGGATGTAGACGTCGCCATTCAAATACTTCGTCATCTCGGCTGCAAGGTTATACGCGAGGGGCACACGGTAGAAGTGGACTCTTCTGTCATTACCGTAAGCGAAATACCCGACGATTTAATGCGAGAGATGCGTTCCTCGGTGGTCTTTTTAGGCGCGGTTCTTGCACGTACCGGAAAAGCCGAAATATCTTCGCCCGGAGGCTGCGAAATAGGTCTCAGACCGATTGACCTGCATTTGTCGTCAGTACGAAAACTCGGCGCAGAAATTACCGAAGAGCACGGAAGACTGTATTGCTCACTCGGCAACTCACTTCACGGAGCGGATATTACGCTTTCTTTTCCGAGCGTAGGTGCCACCGAAAACATAATGATAGCCGCCGCCGTAGCGAACGGTACCACAGTTATAACAAATGCGGCGCGAGAACCCGAAATCAGCGACCTCGCCGATTTTTTGAACGGCTGCGGCGCCAAAATTTCGGGCGCGGGCGACAGTACGGTAGTCATAGAGGGTGTCAAAAAACTCCACGGCACGTGCCACACCGTTATACCCGACCGTATCGAGGCGTCGTCTTACCTCATAGCCGCCTCGGCAACCGGCGGCAGAGTTTGCATAAAAGATGTAATTCCCGCCCACATCGGTGCGCTGATTCCGGTGCTTTCCGAAGCGGGCTGTGATATAACGACGAGCGGCAGGTGGATATGTCTGTCCGCACCGCCGAGACTTAAAAGAGTGAAAATGATACGCACCATGCCGTACCCGGGCTTTCCGACCGATGTTCAGGCGATAGTCGGAGCCATGCTGTCTGTAGCGGACGGCACGAGCGTAATAATTGAAAATATATTTGAGAGCAGATTTAAACACGTACCCGAACTTATGCGGCTCGGCGCAAAAATAAGCGTCGAGGGCAGAATGGCGGTTATCGAGGGAACAAAGTATCTGACGGGCGCAAATGTTGTGGCTCCCGACCTGCGCGGAGGATTTGCGCTTATAGCGGCAGGTCTTGCCGCAAAGGGTGAGACCGTGATTACCGGTACACAGCATTTGGACCGAGGATACGAAGCCCCCGAAAAGGTGCTGGGACTGCTCGGAGCAGACGTGAGAAGGATAAATGAAAATGACGGGACCGAAAAACAACAGACAAGGCAGCTCGCCGAAAACGTCGGGAAGCCCGCGGGTGAGTCGGCAGAAAACCGCGCCGACCGGCACTCGCAGGAGGCAGACAACCGATATAACGTACGGCAGCAGGGCAAATGAGCGCACGCAGGGCGGCAGGCAGCAGCTCTCGCGCGATGAAATGCGCCGTCGCAGCCGACTTATCAAAATGAAGAAGCGCAGGATAAAAAGGCTGATTGCACTTTTTCTCGGTGTAACAATTATAATTGCCGTCGCCGTAACTCTTTCGCTTACGGTATTTTTCCACATAGACAATGTGGCGGTTACGGGCGACGAAGTATACAGCAGCGAAGACGTTATAGATGCGTCGCAGATAAATATAGGCGACAATATGTTTATGACGAGTAAGAAAAAAGCCGCAGCGGGAATTGAAAGCACGCTTCCTTATGTTGAGACGGCTGAAATAAAACGCAATCTTTCGGGAACAATAACGATAAAAATCACGGCTGCAACGGCGAAGCTTGCAATAGACAACGGCGACAGTTTTACACTGGTTTCCGACAAGGGCAAGGTGCTTGAAGACGGACTTATGACTATCGGGGACGGTATTATCATAATAGACTCTTCACCCGTTGTTTCCGCAGTCCCCGGTGAAAACGTGGAATTTCAGGATAATGACGATCTCGGTATCATAAAAAATGTGCTTGCGCTTCTCGATTCCAACGAACTCAGCGGAATTACAAGCATAGACGTGAGCAACCATTCCAATATAAAAATGGTCTATAAAGAGCGCGTTACCGTGCTTTTGGGACTTTCGTCCTCGGTAAACGACAAAATGAATTTCGTTAAAGCTGCCCTTACAAGACTTGACAGCGATAATCCGGATTTTACGGGCAGTATAGATTTCACCATTGACAAAAAAGCATATCTCAGTCCTCAGCGTGAGGACAATACTACGATTCCGTTCCTTTTGCCGTAATCTTTATACGTATACAATAATATTGCAAAAAAACATTGAAAATAACGGAACAATATGATATACTAACCTAAATAGGTATGAGTTTAACTTTATTTAGGTGTGAAATAAAAGACTTTACATAATGGAGGATGTTCACAAATGGATTTTGAAATGGACAACGAATTTAATGACGTTACTAATATTAAAGTTATAGGCGTTGGCGGAGGCGGCGGAAATGCCGTCAACAGTATGGCAAACAACGACTTCGGAAGAGTTCAGCTTATAGCTATAAATACCGATAAGCAGACGCTTGCTTTTTCAAAGGCAGGTCAGAAAATCCAGATAGGCGAAAAGATTACACAGGGCAGGGGTGCCGGTGCAAAGCCCGAAATCGGCCAGAAAGCCGCCGAGGAGAGCCGCGACGCCATTATCGAAGCTCTTAACGATACGCAGATGGTGTTTATCACCGCAGGTATGGGCGGCGGAACCGGTACGGGCGCAGCTCCCGTTATTGCCGAGATAGCTAAGGAAAAGGGCATCCTTACCGTAGGTATAGTTACAAAGCCCTTTGACTTTGAGGGTAAAGTGCGTATGCAGCAGGCAGAGGCAGGCATTGCAGAGCTTGCAGGTCATGTAGACAGCCTTGTTGTTATTCCCAACGAGAGATTAAAGCAGGTATCCGAGCAGAAGATAACTCTTCTCAATGCGTTTGATATAGCCGATGATGTTCTTCGCCAGGGCGTTAAGAGCATTTCCGACCTCATCATTAAACCGGCTCTCATAAATCTTGACTTTGCCGATGTTACCGCTGTTATGAAAGACGCAGGTCACGCTCATATGGGCGTAGGTACGGCTAAGGGTAAAGATAAGGCAGAGCAGGCGGCTCAAAGAGCTATTTCGAGCCCTCTTCTTGAATCCACAATCGACGGCGCCAAGGGCGTTATCATAAGCATTTCCGCTTCCGAGGATATCGGTCTTGACGATATTGATACTGCGGCAGGCATAGTCCGTGCGGCGGCAGATGAAGATGCAAACATTATCTTCGGTGTTGACCTCGATAAAGAGAAAGAGGACGAGATGACAATTACCGTTATCGCCACAGGCTTTGGCACAGACGAAAACGGTATGCCTAAAAAGCCCTCTAAGACCGATGATTTTTCATTCGGCGGCAAAGATGACGGCTTTGAGGATGTAAGCAGCACTACCGATAACGGCAAGGGCTTCGGAAACGATGACGGCTATATGGACGTTCTCGACATCTTCAACGGCAAAAAGTAATTTAAATTATAATATCTTTTCTGATTAAATCCCTAAAAACGGGCTGTAGAAACGAAAGTTTTACAGCCCGTTTTTGCCGTAAAATAATAACCGCACCCAAAGCTTTTTCGGATGCGGTTATATTGTTTTTTGCTTTGTGCTTCAGATGATTTTTTACATTGTTTTACGATATTATTACAGGTTCGGTCTGCTTGCCGTTCAAAGCGTCCAAAACGGTTATGGGTATTTTTTCAAAATCCGCAACTATGGAATTCGGCTTGTTAATGCAGTCGTCCTGCCTCATCGGTACGAAGTAGATATATTTGCAGTTCATTAAAAGACCTATGTTTTTAGCGGCGGAGCCGAGTGCGTCATTTGTCGAAACGGCTATTACCACGGGACGTCTGTTGCGAAGATGCGCCTTTGCGGCAAGCGTAACGGAGGTATCGGTTATGCCGTTTGCCATTTTTCCGAGAGTGTTTCCCGTGGCGGGCGCAATAATGAGCAAATCAAGCAGCTTTTTCGGTCCTATCGGCTCTGCTTCGGGCAGAGTTCTTATAATATCGTTCCCGGTTATTTTGGTTATTTCGTCGGTAAAATCCTTTGCCGCACCAAAGCGCGTGTCGGTGGAATATGCCGTCTTTGACATTATGGGAACAACGTTAAATCCGTCGCTTTTGAGTTTTGCCATAATCGGAATTACTTTTTTAAACGTACAGAACGAGCCGCACATTGCAAATCCTAAGTTCAGCACATTTTTCCCCCCTTACAGAAGCGGTTGAATTTTCTTGAATATCAGTTTGCCGGCTTTTTCGGGAGCATATTTTCCGGGAAGCCCCAATGCCCTGACGACGTTTATCCCGTAAGAGTCGGCAAGACCGATATCCACTCCGAAAGGGGGAGAGGCTATATCTATAAGCAGTACGTCTTTCCTTAATCGACTCAAAATATTTTTATCTATTATTTCGGCAGGAACGGTATTTATTAAAATATCCGCGTCGTGTGCTATGCAGTCATAATCCCTGAGCAAACAAATGCTGTAGCCCTTTTTAACCGCATCGCCGAGAGAATGCGGGTCCCTTGCCGTTATCAGGACTTTTGCGCCGTTTTCCTTCATAAATTCGGCGATTGCCTTGGCAGTTCTGCCGTATCCGGTAACTGCCGTTTTTTTACCGGTAAAATCATATATTCCGTTTTCATTTAACACAAATTTAAGGCATTGCGCGGTCAAACGGGCATTGTCCGTAATAAATTCCTCATCATAGTAATCATATACTTTGGCACCGTTTGCCGACAAAACAGCGCGACTGTCGCCGATGATTCCTCCTGCTACCGTATCGGTTTCGCCGAGACATTCGCCGATTTCGGATAAGCTGACGCTGCGGAATGCTTTATCGGTATTCAAATAAACCTTATCGCGGCTTACAGGCAGAGGCAGTATCAGCAGTATATTGTTATTTTCACGCAGGTAACAAAGAAATTCCTCTTTGTCAAGTCCGCTGCCTGCGGCATAGGACGAGAAGGAATACCCGCTGTTAAAAAGCTGTTCGGCGAGACAGTTCATTCTTTTGTCGCCGCCGGCAATAACGATATTTTTCATTCATTTCCCTCCTTTTACGGAATGGATATCTATACACCATAATATGAACATCGAAAATATATTGTGAAAGGTAATTTAAGGGTTTAAATTTTCAGCAAAATGCAATATAATATATCTTAGTCGGAGATACTGACATAATAAACCGAAAGGTATGGCTTATATGAAAGACATAGATACACTTTTAAAAGAAGTAAAGAGAGTACATTTTATAGGAATAGGCGGCAGCGGTATGTGCCCGCTTGCCGAGATACTTCACAGCTGGGGCTATGAGCTTTCCGGCTCGGATAATAACGAGAGCGATACGCTTGACAGAATACGTAAACTCGGCATACCCGTTACCATGGGTCAAAAAGCGGAAAACATCAAGGGCGCCGAGATGATAGTTTATACCGCGGCTTTGCTTAAAGATAATCCGGAGCTTGTAGCCGCTAAGGCAAGCGGAATACCGACCTTTGAGCGTTCAAAACTTTTCGGCGCAATTTCGAGAATGTATAAAAACTGCGTCGGTATTTGCGGAACTCACGGCAAGACCACAACCACATCTATGACCACGCAGATAATGATAACCGCAAAGCTTGACCCGTCTGCCGTAATCGGCGGAAAACTCCCCATGATGGGTTCAAGCGGCAGGGTAGGCAAGAGTGAAAATTTCGTCTGCGAGGCGTGCGAATTTGTCGATACTTTTCTTGACCTGTCACCCGATGTTGCAGTTATACTCAATATAGACGAGGATCATCTCGACTATTTCAAAACACTTGACAATCTTATTAAGAGTTTCCATAAATTCGCTTCTATGGCGACAAAGGCTGTAATTTACAACGGCGACGACGCCAACACCTTAAAAGCCATGGAGGGTATTTCCGGTAAGGACCTCATTACTTTCGGTATGGCGGAAGAGAACGACTATTATCCCGAAAATATAGCTCCCGTACACGGCGCTTATTATGAATTTGACGCCATGCATAAGGGCGAGTTCCTCTGTCACATAAAACTCAGAGTTCCCGGGCTCCACAATGTTCTTAATGCGCTTGCGGCTTTGGCGGCATCAATGTATTCGGGAGCGGATGCCGAGTCGTGCCGCGAGGGACTTGACGCTTTCAGCGGCGCCCACAGGCGTTTTGAGCTGCTCGGCAAGTATAAGGGCATTACCTTTGTAGATGACTATGCACACCACCCCGCAGAGCTCAAGGTTACCATTGACGCCGCTATGGAGATGGGATATAACAGCGTTTGGGCGGTATTCCAGCCGTTTACCTATTCGCGCACCTATATGCTGATGGACGACTTCGCAAAGGTGCTAAGTATACCCGACCATTGCGTTATGACCGAAATAATGGGTTCGCGTGAAGTCAATACTTATAATGTATACACTTCTCAGCTCGCCGCAAAAATTCCGGGCTCCGTATGGTTTAATACATTTGAGGAAGTTGCCGATTATGTGGTTAAAAACGCAAAGGACGGCGACCTTGTTTTGACTCTCGGTTGCGGCGATATATACAAAGCGGCTCATATGATGATAGATAAGCTTAAATAATTTAATAAAATCCAGATATTTAAAAGGGACTGTAAAAACGAGAAGTTTTTCACAGCCCCTTTTTATATGCTTTTTGTCAGTGCCTTTGCGACATATCGTCATAAATTTCGCAAAACCGTGCGGCAAATGCAGGTTCTTCGTTCCCGGCGTACAGATGCGAAATATCTCCGAATGAGCTGCAACGCCATACCGCTATGCCCTTTTCGCGCTCTTCGGTGTACAGCGTCGTAACCGAAGTCGGGGCGGCACAAAAGCCCTGCCACAGGCAGACGGGCGAAATGTTGAGCAGATGTGAGAGCATAACACATTCTACGCCGAAATGGCAAAAGAACGCTATTGTGTCTTTATTGGCATTTACGGCTTTGTAGTATTTGTCTTTTCTCTCGTATCCGTGCGCTTTAAGCACCTTGTCAAGACCCTGCGAAACTTTTCTGTACTCCTGTTTCACTCTGCCTTGCTTCATAAACTCGGTATCAGCCCATTTTTTAATATCGTACAGGTCGTCCTCTTTGGTAAAAAACGACGGCATAAGGTCCCACGGACCGCAAAGCTTTTTTGTCTTTTTATCAAATATCGGAGCGTGAAATTCCCTGAGCCAATGATAGGTTTTTGCGCTTCTTCCGAGCCTTTTAAGCGTGACGTTTGCCGTGTCCTGCGCTCTGCCGAGCGGCGAGACATAAAAAGCCGTAACGTCGGTCTTTTCCATTTTATCCGCAAGAAGCTCCGCCTCGTGCCATCCCTTTTGAGTCAGTGAATCTTTTTCGTAGTCGGGGTCGCCGTGTCTTATAATAAGAATTCTCATTTATCTTCACCGTCTGCGGCTCTTTTTTCCGTAATATAGTTGTGCACTTTTTCGGCAAGCTCACCGTGAATTTTAAATTTGTTGCGGAATACTATCATTGAAATGATTATAAGTATGGGCGGTATTCCGAAAGCTATTACGCCTATTGCGTTTTTGGTGGCGCTGTTTATAACGCCCTCTCTGATTTGTTCATTGTAACCGAATATACCGAGCCCGCCGAAAAGGACGATAGTCTGAATGGTATAAGCCATTTTTTGCAAAAAGCCCTTCATCGAGAAAGTTATACTCTCGCTTCGAGAGCCGTTTTTGTATTCGCCGTAATCGACTATATCCGCGAGAAATACCGTCTGCGAAACAAACATTGAACTGATGCCCACCGAAGCCAAAATATAGCATATGTCGAGCGCTATTGCTATTTTAAGCACGGGACCGAAGAGGAACATCAAAGCATATCCCAAAATAGTCGTTGAGAGTGATGTGGTGTATATTGAGCGCATTGTGAATTTCTTCGAGAGCAGGGGAATTACCAAAAGACCCACTACCGAGCCTACTGCGCCGATTGTCTGGAAAAGCGACTGACCTTTCGGCTGACCCAAAACATCCGTGAAATAGTATACAGCCGTGGAGCTTGTGAGATACCAGCCCGCATTTGAAAGCATGGCGAATATCATAAATACGACGAGCTGGTCGTTGTGAGCCACGGTTTTGAATATCTGCTTGAAACTGAATTTTTGTTTTTCGTTGTAAACGACATTTGTCTCTTTGGTATTGAATACGCAGGTCGCCGAAAACAGTATAAGCGCTATTCCGCATATCATAGCCCAACGCGAAAATCCCGTTGCGCTGTATCCCTTTTCGGTTGTCATACCGGTTGAGAGCAGGGGGAGTATTATGGGGGTCAATATTGTTATAATTCCCTGACCGAGACCTGAAAATGTTCTCGCTATGGTCGCCACAAGGTTTCTCTCTTTTGCCTCGCTTGTAAAAGATGGTATCATCGACCAATACGGAATGTCTGCCATTGTGTTGGTCATTCCCCAAAGAATATACATTACGGCGATATATATGTAAAGCTTTGTTCCGCTCATACCGAAAGATGTAAAGAGGAGCGTAAGAACTACCGCGTTCGAGAATGCACCTATGAGTATCCACGGGCGGTATTTGCCGAATTTTGTGCGCGTATTGTCAACTATCGTTCCCATCATCGGGTCGTTAATTCCGTCCCAGATACGTGCTATCGGGGTAAGTATCAAAAGAAATGCGGGTTTAAGTCCGAGCACGCTTGAAAGGTAATACGACAAAAACGAATAGAACATTCCGTAGCTGAGGTCCAGACCAACAGCGCCTACACCGTATCCGATGTATCCGGGTAATTTTTTCATTAGACTGTTTGATTTTTTCACGCCGTTATCCTCCGATTTGAGTGTAATACATAACTAATATAATAAAGGTTTCGGCGTAATAAGTCAAATAAAAATATAAGGTAAGCAAGTGAGAGCCGAACGCAATATGGTTTTAAGCGATGCCGCGTTTCGGTATTTGCGTGATATTGACCACTAAGGAGCTTTTATGTCGTATAAAAAATTAAGATGCGAAATATGAAATATTCAATTTGACTATTTTTGATTTCTGCACTATAATTATTTTTATAACTTTTGTAAGTTGTATAAAGTTGTAAAAAAGGAAAAGGAGTTAACTTAATGGAAAAGCAATCTGTTAAGAAAAGTTTCTGGCACAAGCTGTTCGGCACTACTCCGAATGACGGTAATATGCAGCCGCGCGAAGCTATTGCGTACAGCATTACCGGTATAGGCCAAAACTTTATCTGTACCATCATCGGTTCGTATCTTACCATATTTATGACCGATGCTCTTTTAATGGCGGACGCTAAAATCGGAAAAACGACAGGCGCCACCGCAGTAGCGCTTCTTATGCTCTTTACGAGAATATATGACGCTCTTAATGACCCGATTATGGGTTCCATAGTTGACAGAACGAGGACCAAATGGGGTAAATGCCGCCCGTACCTTAAATGGATGGCTATCCCGATAGGCTTGGTTACAATAGCCTGCTTTTTGCCTGTCTATAACAGCACGGCAAAATCATTTATCATCATTTCCGTTATATATGTTATCTGGTCAATGGTATATACCGTAGCGGACGTTCCGTATTGGGGACTTTCAACGGCTATGACCAACAACACAAATATACGCGGTAATCTTCTTACGGTTGCGCGTCTTTGCTGCACCGTCGGCGCAGGTGCCGTAACGGTATTTGTACCCATAATCACTTCTGCCGTAACGGCTAAATACAAAGATGCCGACGGCGTACTTATAGCCGCTAATTCCGCAGCCAATGCACACACTCTTAAATGGACCTATTTCATTTGCGCCGTTGTTCTTGTTGTTGTGTCCATGCCGATGTTCTTCTACGGCTTTAAGAACACAAGAGAAAGATATACAACCGATACAACTCCGCCGTCACTCGGTCATAACCTCGGCTTGCTCTTTAAAAACGATCAGCTTTTGCTCATACTTCTTTCGGGTATTTTGGGAGCTGCCAGAACCGTTTATATGTACACCGGCTCACTTTACTTTGCAAAGTATGTTCTCGGAAACGAAGCGGTATACAGTATTCTTACAATACTCGTAGTACCCGGCGGAGCCATTGCAACGGTACTTATTCCGTGGTTCACAAAGCACCTCGGAAAGAAAAAGACATACATATATGTACATGTTCTCGGAGCGGTCGTTATGTTTGCCATGTACTTCATAGGCAGAAACGGCGGATACAACAATTCTTCAAAACTTCTTTGGCTTGCCATAGGCTTTGTTCTTCTCGGACTTCCGCAGGGTATCAATAACGTAATAACTTATGCTATGATAGGCGATACCGTAGAATACCTTGAGTGGAAAACGGGCGAAAGAGCAGAGGGTATCTGCTTCTCAATGCAGACATTCATCAATAAAATCGGTATGGCTGTCGGCGCATTCATAGGCGTTATGGCATACGGAATTTCGGGAATTTCCCCGTCAGACCCGTACAATACCGTTACTCCCGAGGGCTCCGAAAAGCTCTGGGCTGTGCTTATCCTCTCGGGTGCTATTTCGATGGTGGCTACCATTATCCCCATGCTCTTCTACAAAGTTACCGAGAGAAAACAGAGAGAGTACGTAAAGGAAATAGAGGAAAGAAAAGCCGCTAAGGCAGCAAAAACCGCAGAATAATTTATAAGCAATACATAATAGAAAGGCTGTAGAACGTAATGTTCACAGCCTTTTATATTACCCTGATTTAATTTTCCGATATTATTTTCCTTACATACGGTATCGATTCGGGGCTTACCGAGAATTCATCAAGACCCCACCGCAGAAATAACGGGATAAGCTTTTCGTCCGCGGCGGCTTCTCCGCACATTCCGACAGGTATTCCCGCCTTTTCGGCACAGCTTATTATTCTTTTTACAGCCGTAAGAACTGCGCTTTGCCCCGTGTCGTAAAGGTAGCCGACGTCGGGATTTCCTCTGTCCGCCGCCATTATATATCCCGTGAGGTCGTTTGTTCCTATACTGAAAAAATCCGAATTTTCCGCAAGCTCTTCAGCCGAAAAAACAGCCGCGGGAGTTTCTGCCATAATGCCTATCGGTACGTCTTCCTTAAACTGCTTGTGTTCACGTTTCAGTTCGGATTTACATTCGCTTATAAGCTCTTTTGTGTCGTCGATTTCCGCCTTTACCGTTACCAAGGGCAGCATTATTTTTACATTTCCGAATACAGCGGCGCGAAGTATCGCCCTGAGCTGAACTTTAAATATATCGCGGTTTTTAAGGCAAAATCTTATTGCTCTGAATCCCAAAAACGGATTATCCTCTTTAGGAATGCCGAGATACGGTATATTTTTGTCGCCGCCCACGTCAAGGGTGCGTATTATCACCTCTTTGCCGTTCATCGCTTTTATTACCGAGGAATAGGCGAAATATTGTTCGTCCTCTGTCGGTTCTTTATCCCTGTCCATAAATAAAAACTCGGTGCGGAAAAGTCCTATACCGTCCGCGCCGTTTTTTATTACGTTTTCAATGTCCGAGGGATTGCCGATATTTGCGCAAACGGCTTTTTCGGTGCCGTCCTTTGTCTGTGTTTTGCGATTTATGAATTGTTTGACCTCTTCTTTTTTTCTGTCGTACTCTTTTCCCATACGGCTGAAATTTTCTGCGGTGATTTCATCGGGCTCTATTATTATTTCGCCGCTTTCACCGTCAACCGCCAGAGTATCGCCCGAATTTATGCGTTCGGTTGCTTTTGCCGCGCCGAGTACGGTCGGTATTGACAGAGCCCGTGCGAGTATTGCCGAATGAGACGTAACGGAACCGCCGTTTGCAATTACGGCAACTGTATTTTTCCTGTTTATGCGCGTGACAGCCGACGGCGTCAGCTCGTCAAACACAAGTACGGAGTTTTCGGGTACGTTTTCCGCCGAAAAGCCTTTGTTCCCCAAAAGAATATCGGTAATTCCGTTTTTGATGTCGTTAATATCGGAGCTTCGCTGTTTTGTGAGCTCGTCCTCCGAAGAAAAAAATATATCGTAAAGTTCGGTGCACACCGCGTTAACCGCTTGTGCGGCAGTCTTTCCGTCTTTAATTGTTTTCTCGGTTTCGGAAATGAAAAACGGATCGTCGCAAAGGCCTATGTGACCCAAAAGAATATCCGCATTTTTACTGCCTGCGGCGGAAAAAAGCTTTTCGTACAGCTCCATGGTTTCTTTTTTGAATTTTTCACGCGCGTCTTTGAATTTCTCAAGCTCGTTAGTTTCGCCCGAAAATTCGGATTCCGGCGCTCTTTTTGTAACCGTTTTAATTACCACGGCGTTTCCGACGGCATATCCGCGGCAAACTCCCGTACCGTAGAGAGACGTCATTTTTCAAGCCCGCTTTCTATGAGATTTACCGCCTCTTTCAGCATTTCTTTTTCGTCCTCGCCTGTGCAGATTATTTCGATTTCGTTGCCGTATTTAAGTCCCGCCGCCATAATGTTCATAATGCTTTTTCCGTTTATCTCGTTTCCGCCGTGAATGATTTTTATATCCGAACGGTACTTTACCATAGCCGATATAAAATTATTGGCAGGGCGCATATGAATTCCCGCTTTGTCCGTAATTTTAACCTTTGCCGAAACCATGTCACATTACCTCTTTTTGATGTTTTCTTTTCTTAAAGAGCGACAGCATCAGAGCGCCTGCCAAAGAGCCTGCCGCAAGCGCAATGATATAGCCGCCGATGTGCTCTGCTACCGGGAACACGAAAATTCCGCCGTGCGGAGCGGGTATTCCGCAGCCGAACATTCCCGACAGCGCGCCTGCTACCCCCGAACCTATTATGCAGGCAGGTATAACCCTTAACGGATCCGCGGCGGCATAGGGTATGGCGCCCTCGGTTATAAAGCAGAGCCCCATAAGATAATTCACGGCTCCGCCGCGTCTTTCTTCATCCGTCCACTTCGATTTGTTGAATGTTGTTGAAAGAGCTATTGCTATGGGCGGTATCATACCGCCTATCATTACGGCAGCCATTATATAGTAGTTGCCGCTTGCAATTGCGGCTGTGCCGAAAACGTATGCCGCTTTGTTAAACGGTCCGCCCATATCCACAGCCATCATTGCGGCGAGAACGGTACAAAGCAGCACACGGCTTGTGCCGCCGAGAGCGGTAAGACCGTTTGAAAGTCCCGTGTTCAATATGCCGATAAACGGGTTTATAACACCCATTAAGAGCCCTATCAAAAGCGTGCCGAACAGTGGATACAAAAATACCGGCTTTATGCCGTCCATACTTTTCGGTAAAAACGCAAAAATTTTCTTGAGAAGATTTACAATCAGACCGCCTAAAAATCCGGCTATCAATGCGCCCAAAAAGCCCGATACCGCGGTGCTGTCACCGTCAAGACCGTTTATGCGCAGCGAGGCGAGAGTCAGCCCTTGGCTCGCGAAATAACCGCCGACAAATCCGACGAGCAAACCGGGCCTATCGGCTATGCTCATTGATATATAGCCCGAGAGAATGGGCAGCATAAACGCAAAAGCCGCTTTGCCTATCCAAAATATCACGGCGGCGACGGGTGTTGTATATCCGAGAGTGTCGCCTGCCTTTACACCGGAAATTGAGTCCGCCAAAAATCCGAATGCTATCAGTACGCCGCCCCCGACAACAAACGGGAGCATATGCGATACGCCGTTCATAAGATGCTTGTATATTCTTTTGCCGAAGCCGTTTCCCTCGGAATATTCCGTATCGGCAGGGGAACTGTCGCTTTTCTTTTTATATACGGGTACGTCGCCCGACAAAATACGTTCTATAAGCTCCTCCGGCTTGTTAATTCCGGCGGATACCGACGTTATAAGAACCTTTTTGCCCGAAAATCGGTCGGTTTCAACATTCCTGTCGGCGGCAACTATAATGCCGTCGCATTTTTCGATTTCCTCTTTTGTCAAAGCATTTTTTGTGCCGCCCGAGCCGTCGGTTTCAACCTTTATTTCGATTCCTGCCTTTTTTGCGGCTTTTTCAAGAGCCTCGGCTGCCATATATGTGTGCGCTATGCCGGTGGGGCAGGCGGTTACGGCAAGTATTCTGTAGTGCGACTTTGAATGCTCCGAAGTATCGCCGCCGAATTTTTCGGCTTCCTTTTTATCGATTATATTTAAAAAATCTTCGGTACTTTTCGCGTTTTTGAGTGCCGAAACAAAATATTCGTCCATAAGCATTGTCATAAGGCGCGATAGTATCGCGAGATGTTCGTCGTTTTCGTCACCTGCCGCTATCATAAATAACAGATCCGAGTTTTTTCCGTCGGGGGCTCCGTACGGTACGCCGCCTTTTACCGTTACCGCCGAGAGCGACGCCTTTTTTACCGCCTTTGACTTTGCGTGGGGAACCGCTATGCCGTTTCCGATAGCGGTAGAACCCTGTTTTTCTCTTTTTAAAATATCTTTCTTATACTGCTCGGCGTCAAACAGGTCGCCTGATATTTCGTGGAGTTCTATAAGTTTGTCAATAGCTTCATCCTTGCTTTTAAGAACCGTGTTCACCATAACGGCTTTCGGGTTCAAAAGGTCGGTGATACGCATATTTTATCCTCCCTTAAAGCTTTTTGAGAATTTCATATATAAGATCTTCCTTTCCGAGCCCCTCGGAAAATGCTGTTGCCGCGGAACAGGCCACAGACAGGCGAAACGCATATTCAATATCGTTTTTAAGCTCCATACCGGCTAAAAATCCGGCTACCATACTGTCTCCGCAGCCGACAGAGTTTATGAGCCTCCCTTTGACCGCGTCGGCACACGTCACCCGTCCGCTTTCATCTATAAGCACGGCGCCCTTTTCGCCGCAGGAGACAATCACGTTTTGTGCACCGCGATTTTGCAGCTCCTTGCCGTATTCCGTGATTTCGGCGTAGGTAAGCTCTTTTTTGCCGAACATCTCCGCAAGCTCGTGATGATTCGGTTTTATTAAAAACGGTTTTCGGCAAAGTGTGTCTAAAAGCCTTTTGCCGGTAGTATCAACTGCCGCGCGTACATTCTTATCGGACAGCCTTTCAAGGATTTGCCCGTAGATGTCGTCGGGCAGGGAAGAGGGTACGCTGCCCGACAGTACTACGCAGTCACCGCTTTTGATTTTGTCAAGCTTTTTAAAAAGCTCGTTCAGCTCTTCCTGCGAAACCGAGGGACCTGCGGCGTTAATGTCAAGCTCGCCGTCAAAGCGCAGCTTTACGTTGATTCGTGTATTTCCGCCGGATATTTCCGTAAAATCACTTTTAAGCCCATCCTTTGCCATAAGACGCACAAGCTCTTTTCCGGTAAATCCTCCGATGAAGCCGAGTGAAACCGAATCTACCAAAAGCTCGTGCAGTACGGAAGATACATTTATGCCTTTGCCGCCGTAAAATAGCTTTTCCGAAGAAGCTCTGTTTATGTCATCGTATGATAAAAAAGGTACATTCATAACGTAATCAAGCGCCGGACTGAGTGTGAAAGTGTATATCATATCTGTTACTCCCTGTTATAAATTCAGATGTACCTATTTTATCGTGACGCACGCAAAAAGACAATATCAAGGCAAAAAACTTCCCTGTATGTATTATTATAAGAGGCGGCCGTAATATTCCGTATAAATAAAAAAACAGACTTTATGAGCACAATTCATAAAGCCTGTTTGTTTATTTAAGCTTATCCGTTAAAATACCACTACGAGTAACATTTTGAATTTTTCCTCGCCGAAAACAGCGTGCGGATGACCTGCCGGCATAACGATGGAGTCGCCCTCCTTGAGTATGTGGGGAACACCGTCTATTGTTATTTTGCCGGTGCCGTCAATAGCGGTAACAAAAGCGTCGCCGCCGGATTCATGCGTGCTTATTTCCTCGCCCTTGTCAAATGCGAAAAGAGTAACGCTCAAGGCATCATTTTGCGCGAGTGTTTTGCTCACAACCTGACCGTCGCCGTAAGAGATTTGTTCTTTAAGACAAAGAACGGTTGATTTTTCAATATTTTTGATTTTATCCATAGTATTTATATCCCTTTAAAAAAATATTTTTTATATTCAGTCCGTAAGAGTATAACGCTCAAGACCTATTGAGTGCTTGCCGTATTCAATGGCTTCTGTGGGGCAAAAGTTTATACATGCCATACAGTGTGTGCAGTTTTTACCCCAAACGGGTTTGCCGCCTTTAAGCTCAATGTTGTTCAACATGCAATTTTTTACGCATTTTCCGCAAGATATACATTTGTCCGTCGCGTAAAATTTGTCGGCGGATACAAAGAATTTATAAAAAATCGTGTTTACAATGCCGCTTTTAAGCTTGTCGGCAATTCCTGCTTTAACGTTCGGGAAAGGTTTATCCGACTTAATATATTCTGCCGCGTCAAGTGCCGCTTTATCCGCATTCGCGATAAGCGAGGGTATCGTCTTTTCGTCGGGAGCGTTAAAAAGAGCCGTGTAATTTTCGGGCATTACTACCTCGTATACGCCCATAAATTCAAATTTCTTGTACGAACAAAGCACTTTTAACTTCTTCGCCGCATTGCCTATATCACCGCCGCAGTCCATAATAAAGTAAGCTTTGGAATTTCCGCGAAACTGTGATTCTCTTATGAATTTTTCAAAAATGTGAGGTATTTGCCAAGCGTAAGTCGGGCAAACAAAAACGTAAGCCGCGTCGCTGTTAAAATCGCCGATTTTGCCGTTCTTTATATATTCAACGGAGTTTATCGGCGTTTCTCCGAGGACTTCTCCGACCTTTTTTGCCAGATGGCGGCTGTTTCCGGTGCCTGTAAAATAAACAATCATTTTTATCACTCCTTACAGTGCTTTTGGTTTAAAGTCTTTATTATTTGAGCTTTTTACCGCTTTTTCCGAGCAGACGATCAATAACAAACGACAGATAACCGAGAGCCAAAAACGCCGCCGTAATGAGGACGATTATGAGCGTGACCTTGTTTTTGCCGTAAATGTCCGTATCGAGAAACGGATACGGGTAACGGCTGGCAGACCCGAAATCGGAAAATAACTTACTGCCGAATTTTGCGCATACCATGGTAAACAGAAGGTACAGATAGGGCAAAATGAGCCAGCAAAGCGGATGCAGGGCTTTGTATTGACCCTTTGGGAAAAACAGCAGATAGTCAAGTATTGCCATAGCTGGGATTACATAATGCATAAGGATAATCCCGATATAAAAGAATTTGTCTGAGGAAGCGTCGGCTTTTGCGCTGTTCGGCATAAACAAATAGGCTATTGCGGTTACGGTTATGCACATGGTTACAGCCCCTCTGAAAACCGCTTTTTCTTTTTTGGGACTGAAAACAGCGAGAAAGAAAAAATATAAAAAGCAGATTATATTGCTCTGTACGGTATAGTAATACAAAAGCGTATCGGCGTTGCCGCGCCGCAGACCGTCAACATACTGAAAAATCAGCCCCGCCTCACAGCACATTAAAAAAATTATGCGATAGAGCTGTTTTAAATTCTGACTTTTTATGTACATAAAAATGTCACCCCGAAAAACTATTGATACAAACCCTATTTTAACACAATAAGTCGTTTGTATCAATGTATTTCGGAGCGGCAAAAGCAAAATGTACTTTACAATGTCGGGTTATCGGTCAGCATTTTTTCCTTTGAGCTTTCTCTCAAACGGGATACACATACTTTCGTAATTATCAATTTTTCTGTTGAGCCTTGCGAGAGTATTTTCAAGGTCGGCAATTCTCTTTTTGAGCTGATCGCGCTGCTCTATCAGAAGCTCTTTCCTTGCGGCAACGGTGCTGTCACCCTCGCAAAAAAGGCTTACATATTCAATCAGAACTTCTACCGGCAGCCCTGCGGCACGCATACATTTAATAAACTCTATCCAACCGCAGTCCTGTTCTTTGTAATCGCGTATTCCGCCGGGTGTTCTGCCGACTTTCGGCAAAAGACCTATTCTCTCATAATAGCGCAGCGTGTCGGGAGTAAGGTCGTATTTTTCGGCAACTTCCGCTATGGTCATTTTAAAAAGCCTCTCTTTCAACGCTCTTATTCAAAAGCCTTTGCAATCTGCGGCATAAGCTCGCTTACCTTAATGTGCTGCGGACACGCCTTTTCGCACTTTCTGCATTTTATGCAGTCCGAGGCTTTTCCGTATTCTTTAGCGAGGTTTTCGTAGTATTGGCTGTGAATTGAAAAGTCCTTATATTTCGCGCGCATTTCTTCGTTATACAGAGCAAAATACTTCGGTATCGGAATGTGCTTCGGGCAGCCTGCCGTGCAGTAGCTGCAACCTGTGCACGGTACGGTTATAGAAGCCTTTATAATGTCCACTACCTTGCCTATAATTTCAAATTCTTCTTTTGACAAAGGCTTGAAATTTTCCATATATCCGGTGTTGTCAAGGAGTTGTTCGTAAGTGCTCATTCCGCTGAGTACCGTCATAACGCTGTCGTGACTTGCGGCAAATCTTACCGCCCATGACGGAATTGACGCGTCCGGAGCATACTCTTTGAGCAGCTTTTCGGCCTCGTCGGGAATTTTTGCAAGTGTTCCGCCTTTTACGGGCTCCATTACAATTACCTTTTTGCCGTGTTTTACCGCCGTTTCATAGCATAAACGCGACTGAATACCGGGGTTATCCCAGTCAAGATAGTTTATCTGAAGCTGAACTATCTCAATTTCGGGGTGCTCGGTTAAAATTCTGTCGAGGAGCTTTGCGTCATCGTGATATGAAAATCCGACAGTCTTAATTTTGCCCTCTTCTTTCATACGGGCTACGAAGTCAAAGCAGTCGAGATTTGTCGCCGTCTCGTAATTCGATACGTTTAAGTTGTGGAGAAGATAGTAATCAAAATAGTCAACACCGCAGTTTTTTAGCTGTTTTTCAAATATGCGTCTGTTGTCTTCCTTTGTTTTCAGCATCATTGTAGGCAGCTTTGTGGTGAGTGTAAAACTGTCGCGCGGGTGGCGGTCCACTATGATTTTCTTTGCGGTTTCTTCGCTTTTGAAATCGTGATACATATATGCTGTATCAAAGTAGGTAAAGCCGCGCTCCAAAAATTTATCTACCATTTTTTCAGCCTGCGGAATATCTATTTTAGAGGGGTCGTTACTGTCAAGGACAGGCAGTCTCATAAGACCGAATCCGAGTTTTTTCATTTTTTTCATCCTCATAATTTTAATTTTTTCTTTTATGGCTTCCAATGCCGTTTCGGCGTCGTCTATGCCGTCAACGGTCTGCTCCATAGGACAAATCCCCGTGCCGTCGCGATTCTTGATATTGTCCGTTACGCTGCCGCAAGTGTATGTTATGCCGTATTTTTCGAGTATCGGTATGGCTTTGCGGCTTAAAACCTCGCCGTACACATTTTTGATTTTAAGCAGCGCAAAAAGCGAGGCGGCGGCTTTTCCTATGATTTTGTCGGCGGCGCAAAAACGAGATAAATCGGTTTTGCCGTCAAGCAGCTTCAAAAGAGGGGACAGACCCTTGCCGTTTTCTTCGATGAATTCTTTGCCGTCATACAGCACGAGCGACGCACCGTTTTTAAGACGTTCCTTTGCCTTTTCCGTATTATTCATAGAATTTGTTTAACCCCTTGGCGCGGTAAACAAGAAGCGGAAGCAGCGTCCACTGCAAAATGAGTCCGGGCAGACCCGATACAATACTTGAAAGTATTATTGACGGAGCAACCGCCGTGCTTTTAAACCCGTAAAACGCGATTAAAATCGCAGCCGCACGAACGGCTCTGCCGAGAATTTGAGCAATGAGTACCTTTAAAATGACGGGCATTTTTTTATTTTTGAGAAGTCCGCATACAAGACCGTATACGGTAAGCTCTATCATCATAAACGGAAGAAGCGCCGCCGACGGCATACCGGTGAGCGCAAAGCTCAAAAGGGGACTTGCCGCTCCCGTTACGGCGCCCACCGCAGGACCTGCCAAAAGAGCGGTGAAGAATACGCCGAGATGCATCGGCAAAAACGCCGAGCCGGGCAAGCTGCCGGTGCCGCTCACGGTTCCTATTACGTGAAATAACTGCGGCATTGCAACCGATAAAACTATTCCTATAACCGTCGTGAAAGTTTTGGCGGTTATAATCTGTCTTTTTCTTGCCAAAGTGTTTTCCATAATATCAATCTCCTAAAATCGCTTCATACGTTTTTGCCTATATTATAGCATTCTTTATATTCGGGCTTGTCTTTTATTTCGCCTTTTTCAAATGCACCGGCACCTTTTACTATTCCCTTTTCCTTTGCACCGTCAAGGCAGTCGAGCGTAAATCCTCTTATACATTCTATCGACTTGTCAAACGCCGCTTTGTCGGAGTCCGCCGCAGTCAGAATATAATAGAAATCTTTGTCCGACATCTCTGTGTAACGCGGCACACACCTGTCGATAAATGTTTTAAGCTGTGCGTCAACAGTATAGAAGTATACGGGAGAAGCAAAAACTATAACGTCGGCTTCGACCATTTTGTCATTAAGCTCAGCCATATCGTCCTTTTGAACGCATTTGTGTGTGGAATTGCATACGCCGCAGCCACGGCAGTAATTTATATTTTTGTCGGCGAGAAAGACCTTTTGGACCTCGTTTCCGGCGTCTGTTGCTCCGCGTGCGAATTCATCACAGAGTAAATCCGAATTTCCGTGTTTTCTCGGACTTGATGAAATAATGAGAACCTTTTTACCCATTGTAATCAGCTCCTTTTAAAGTTTTGTCAGAGCCCGTTGTGGGTTCTGATGTTAAGTGTGCTTATCTTTAAATATAATTTAACACTTGGAGTTTACTCTAAGTCAAGCATTTTTTGAAAAAATTTTTTCAAAAAGCAAAAATAATAGAATTTTGTCTGTTAATATGTAAACTGTTTATTAACACTTTTTGACTTTCCTTGACTTTTAAATTTACGGTGCTATAATATTTATGCTCTTTGAAAAAGGGCTATTTTTATGGAATCAGGTGATTTGTATGCGTACAAAACAGTTTAAAGCTGAATCAAAAAAGCTGCTTGATTTAATGATAAACTCAATATACACGCATAAAGAAATATTTTTGCGCGAACTTATATCAAATGCAAGCGATGCTGTTGATAAGCTGTATTTCCGTTCGCTGACCGACCAAAACGTGGGAATGTCACACGGGGATTTTGAAATCAGAATTACTCCCGATAAGGAAAAGAGGACTCTCACAATTTCCGATAACGGTATCGGTATGACCAAGGACGAGCTTGAGAGTAACCTCGGTACTATAGCAAAGAGCGGCTCTCTCGCATTTAAGCAGGAAAACGCCGACGCAAAGGATATAGACGTTATCGGTCAGTTCGGCGTAGGCTTTTATTCCGCTTTTATGGTAAGCGACTGTGTGACCGTTGAAAGTCGCGCGTACGGTGAAAACGAGGCTTACCGCTGGCAGTCTAAGGGCATAGAGGGCTATACCGTAGAGGAGTGCGACAAACCCGATGTCGGTACTACGATAACTCTCCATATCAAAGACGATACGGATGAAGAAAAGTATTCTCAGTTCCTTGAGGAATACACCATCAAGACAATAGTTAAAAAGTACTCCGACTATGTCCGTTACCCGATAAAAATGACAGTCGAAAAGAGACGTCTCAAAGATGGCTCGGAGGACGAATACGAAACGGTAAAAGAGGACGAGACTTTAAACAGTATGATTCCTCTTTGGAAAAAGAATAAAAAAGAGATTAAGCCGGAGGAATACGAAGCTTTTTATAAAGATAAGTTTATGGATTACGAAAAGCCCCTCAAGGTTATACATTATAAAACCGAGGGTCAGGCAACATATGACGCGCTTCTTTTCATTCCGTCACACGCTCCGTTTGATTACTACACCAAGGAATACGAAAAGGGCTTGCAGCTTTACTCAAAAGGCGTTTTGATAATGGACAAGTGCAAAGACCTTTTGCCCGACCATTTCAGTTTTGTCAAGGGGCTTGTAGACAGCGAGGATCTCTCGCTTAACATCTCGCGTGAGGTTCTTCAGCATGACCATCAGTTAAAGCTTATTGCAAAGACCATAGAAAAGAAGATAGATTCCGAGCTTAAAAAGATGCTTGAAACCGACCGTGAAACTTACGAAAAATTCTTTAAAGTGTTCGGTATGCAGATTAAATTCGGCGTATACAGCGATTACGGTATTCATAAAGACAGCCTCAAGGATTTGCTTTTGTTCTATTCGTCGAGCGAAAAGAAGCCCGTAACCTTAAAGGAATATGTATCCCGTATGAAAGACGGTCAAAAGGATATCTATTACGCGGCAGGCGAGACAACCGATAAAATAGATATGCTTCCTCAGGTGGATTCGGTTAAGGATAAGGGCTACGAAATACTTTATCTCACCGATTATGTCGATGAATTTGCTCTTCGCGCGCTTAACGAATACGACGAAAAGACCTTTGTCAATGTCTGCACCGAAGAGGTTGACCTCGGCACCGAAGAGGAGAAGGAAGCCCTCAAAAAGGAAAACGAGGATAACGCCGATATGCTCAAAGAAATGAAAGATGCTCTCGGCGAAAACGTCCATGAAGTAAGATTTACCGATAAGCTTAAAGATCACCCCGTCTGTCTTTCGAGCGAGGGCGCCATTTCACTTGAAATGCAGAAAGTCCTGAATTCCATGCCGAACGGCAAGGACGCCAAAGCTACGGTAGTGCTTGAAATAAATTCAAACCATCCGATAGCCGAAAAGCTCAAGTCCCTTTATAAGGACGATAAAGACGGCCTTCGCGATTACGCAAAGATTCTCTATGCACAGGCGCGCCTTATAGGCGGTATGTCTGTTGACGATCCGGTGGAGCTTTCAAATCTTGTCTGCAATCTTATGACAAAATAACGGAATATCGAATCGGCTTTTTAAACCGCCGCGGAGAGTGCTTGCTCTTTGCGGCGGTTTTTGTAATTGATAGTATTAAAAGTTTATGCTAAAATAATTACAGTATCTGACCGAGGGAGGATAAAAATGGATATAAACGAAATATTATCGCATTGCGACCACACAAATTTAAAACAGACCGCCGTTCCGGAGGATATAAAACGTCTGATTGACGAGGCTGTGAAATATAAAACCGCAAGCGTTTGTATTCCGCCGTGTTACGTAAAATTTGCTTCTGAATATGCAGCCGGTAAAACGCGTATCTGCACCGTTATAGGCTTCCCGAACGGTTATAACACGACCGAGGTCAAGGCGTTTGAAACAAAACAGGCGCTGCTTGACGGTGCGGACGAAATAGATATGGTAATAAACATCGGCGCACTTAAAAGCGGAAATACCGATTATGTGGAAAATGAGATAAAAACGCTGAAAGAGGTTTGCGGCGACAAATGCCTTAAGGTAATAATCGAAACTTGCCTTTTAACCGAGGACGAAAAGAAAATTATGTGCGATATTGTAAGTCGCAGTAAGGCGGATTATATCAAAACCTCAACGGGCTTTTCCAATGCGGGCGCAACTCATAATGATATAAAGCTCTTTAAGAAATACGTGTCTCCGCCCGTAAAAATAAAGGCGGCAGGAGGTATTCACACATTGGAGGACGCCGCAGAGTTCATTTCGGAGGGTGCGGACAGACTCGGTGCGAGTGCTCTTGTAAGTCTTGCAAAAAACGCTTTAGATAAAAACTAACTGTGAAATTCCGATAAAAAAAGGAACTGTTTTTACAGTTCCTTTTTTGTTTTCCGAATAAATTATGACTGCTTTAAAAACTGCTTGTCAATAACCTTGCCCACGAAGTCGTTGATGTATTTAATGCTGAAGTCGTTTTGCTTGAGCCTTGAAGCCTGCGCCTTTGCGAGTGCGTCGGTGTATTGCGAAAGGGGATAGATTTGCACATCGTGGCTTCCCCTTACATAGTGTGTCACAATCGGCTCAAAAATCACATTGTCAACCGTTGTTTTTCCGGTGTCGTAATCCTTTGTCAAGTCGTAGTGGAGCATACCGCCTATAACTCTCGACGCTGTGTTTTGCTGCGAAATAAAGTTGCCGAGCGAATATGCCACAAGCGTTTTTGTGCCGTTACCGTTGTCTATCCATTCAACAGGCTGTATTACGTGCGGGTGATGACCTATAATTACGTCCGCTCCCCACGACGCCATTTTGTTTGCAAGCTCGCGCTGGTCGTTGTTGGGGGTCGTCGTGTATTCTTCGCCCCAATGAACGTTTACCAAAACAATATCACATTCGGCTTTTGCCTTTTGAATTTTTGATTTGATTGTGTCTTCGTCGGAGGTGTATATTATCTTAAGTGCGCTGTCTTTAGGCAGAGACAGACCGTTTGTGTAGCGGGTTATGCCCACAAGACCGATTTTAATACCGTCTTTTTCTATGTATTCAAGACGGTTCATATCGTTTTCGTCCTTGTAAGCGCCGGTCATTGTGACGCCGCCGATGTTGTTCCAGAAATCAATAGCCTCCGAAAGACCCTTTGCGCCCTTGTCAAGCATATGGTTATTTGCGAGGTTTACTACGTCAAAGCCTATTTTTTTGACTTCTTCGCCGACCTCTCGAGGCGAGTTGAAAAGCGGATAGCCGGACGGCTCAAAGCTTTTTGCTATTATAGTTTCTTGGTTTATGGTGGCTATATCTGCGGCGGCTACGGTAGATGCGACGTTTTTATATGCATATGAAAAATCATATCCGCCGTTTTTCGAGCGCTTTTTGGCTTGCTCGTAAATTCCGTCGTGTATGAGATTGTCGCCGACCGAGAGCATACTGATTTTAACAGGTTCTTTTTTCTCCGCAGTCACGGTCTCATCGGGAACCGCGGCAACAGATACCGTTTTTTTGGTTTTCGGCTCCTTAGTCTCTTTGACCGCAGGCTCCCAACCGTTTTTTGATGAATTAACTATTGTCACGGTGCCGAATACGGCTACAACCGCAACAATGATTAGCATAAAAATTTTAACAGCCTTGTTTTTCACTTCTTTACCCCACACCAAAAATTACTTTTCAAATACCTGTGTATAGCGCTTTATAGAATCCTCTATAATGTCGGCTGCCACAAAAGCGCCTTTTGTCTCGTCGATAACGGTCTTTTTGTTTTCGAGCGTTTTATATACGGCGAAAAAGTGCTTCATTTCATCGGAAATGTGCGCCGGTAGCTGCGTTATGTCGGTATATGAGTTGTACATCGGGTCGTCAAACGGAATGGATATAATCTTATCGTCCGGGAAACCGTTGTCAAGCATTGTTATAACGCCTATCGGGTAGCATTTGACGAGCGCCATGGGCTCTATCTGCTCCGAGCAGAGAACGAGTACGTCAAGAGGGTCGTTGTCTTTAGCATATGTCCTCGGAATAAATCCGTAGTTTGCCGGGTAGTGGGTAGAAGTGTACAAAACCCTGTCAAGCCGCAAAAGCCCCGTTTCCTTATCGAGCTCATATTTCATTTTGCTGCCCTTGCTGATTTCTATAACCGCGTCAAATGCGGTTTTTGTTATTCTGTCGGGACTTATGTCATGCCATATGTTCATAGTAAAACCCTCCGTAAAAATTATTTAATACCTTTGAATTTTTCTATAAGGCCGTTTCTCTCCGCCCAAAGATTTTTGGAGAGATCAACATAGTATTTATGCGGATTTTCAAAGCGCTTAACCTCGTCCCAAAGCGTGTCGGTCTGTCTTAGGCAGTATTCGCGTATTTCTTCGAGCGACGGTTCGTTGTAGACCTTTTTGCCGCCCTCAAATATCGGAACGAGAAGCTTTCTCGTTACAAAGTTTTCTATTTCTTTTCTCTTCCAGGTGAAATCCGGGTCAAAGAGTACATACGGCTTGTTTTCGTCTATCGTCTCGCCGTCGAGAGTGAGTACGTCCGCTATCGCCTTGCCGGAGTCTTTGTCAATAAGCCTGTATACCTGCTTTGACGACGGTATGGTTATCTTTCTGACATTTTCCGAAAGATTTATTTTCGGTATCGTTTTGCCGTCCTTTTCTATTGCGGACAGCTTGTAAACGCCGCCGAAAAGGGGAGATGAGGCGGAGGTTATAAGTCTTTCGCCGACTATAAAGCAGTCAACCTTTGCGCCCTGCGAGACCATATCGCTTATAAGGTGCTCGTCAAGCGAGTTTGACGCCATAATGTCGCAGTCGGGGTATCCCGTAACATCAAGCATCTTTCTGACTCTCTTTGAAAGATATGTGATGTCGCCCGAATCTATTCTTACGCTCTTTGGACGTTTCCCGAGAGGCAAAAGAACATCGTTAAAAGCCTTTATGGCATTGGGTACGCCGGAGCGGATAGTGTCGTAAGTGTCAACTACCAGAGTGCAGTCGTCGGGATGACGTCTTGCATATTCGCAGAAAGCGTCGTATTCGCTGTCAAAAAGCTGTACCCACGAGTGTATCATTGTATTGACAGAGGGTATGCCGAATTCTCTTTCGGGTATAACTCCTGATGTTGCAACACAGCCGCCTATATATGCGGCTCTCGCGCCGTAAACAGCTTCGTCCACGCCCTGAGCGCGTCTTGTTCCGAATTCCGCAACAGCCGTTCCGTGTGCCGCCCTTACAAGGCGGTTTGCCTTTGTGGCAATAAGGCTTTGCTGATTTATCGAGAGTAAAAGCATTGTTTCTATAAGCTGAGCCTCAATTATCGGGCCGCGTACCTTTATAATGGGTTCATTCGGAAAAATCGGCGTGCCCTCGGGTATTGCCCATACGTCACAGGTGAATTTGAAATCTTTAAGATAATTTGCAAGCTCGTCGGAAATACCCTTTGATTTGAGGTATTTTATATCGTTCTCGCAAAAATGCAGATGTTCAAGATAATCTATAACCTTTGAAAGCCCTGCCGCGATGGCAAAACCGCCGTTATCGGGAACACGTCTGAAGAACAGGTCAAAATAGGCTATGGTATCTTTCATACCTGCGCCCATAAAACCGTCTGCCATGGTAAGCTCGTAGCCCTCGGTCAGCAGAGCAAGATCGGAAGCCTTTATATAATCTGCCAAAATAATCACCTCTCATATAAGTTATAAATATTGTATCATAATAGCTTATCTTGTGCAATTAAATATTGCCGTGCTTAAAGCTTTTTTACTGTTTTATTTTTCGTTTTGATATGTTACAATAGCAATATTAAAAGTGTTTTTAAGAAAGTATGAGCCAAAACGGGAGTGCATAGTTAAATGAGCTTTTCGGGATTTATCACGGTAGAGGTGCTGAGCCTTGCGTTGTTTTATGTGTTCAGCGGCAAGGCGCGTCTTCACACGTGCTTACTCGACCGAAACAAAAGGAGTACAAACATCGCCTTTGCTCTTTTTTGGCTGTTATGTATTCTGTTCGGAATTTTCATATTTGCCGGCATTTTTAAACCCGCGGCGGCATATCCGTTTGACAGGCTCTACAACAAAAACGCTTACGAACAGCAATTTGACGCCTTTTTAAAGCATCAGCTTTATATTGATATTGAACCGTCGCAGGAGCTTTTGGCACTTTCAAACCCCTATGACCGAGCGAGCAGAACGGGCATAAGCTTTTTGTGGGACAGAGCGCTGTACGGCGGCAAATACTATTCTTATTTCGGAATAGCGCCCATTATAACGGTTTATTATCCGTATTATTTTATAACAGGAAAGGTGCCGTCGGCAGCTACAGTGTGCTTTATATTGTTTACGGCGGCTGTAACTGCCGTCGCTATCACATATTTAAAGGCAGTCAAAATATTCTGTAAAAATCCCAATAAGGTTCTCGTGTTTTTCGGGTTTGCCGCGGTAGAGACGGGCAGCCTTTTGTTTATGCTTTTAGTGAGCGCCGATATGTATTATACGGCGGTGATTAGCGGAGTTTGCTTTTTATCACTGTTTATGATGTTTTCGCTTGCGGCTTACGGTAAGAAAAAAACGGCGGCAAAATGCGTCGAATTCTTTTTGGCAGGCATTTCTTTGGTGCTTACGGTTATGTCAAGACCAAATATGGCCCTTATGTCCGTTATTATGGTGCCGCTTTATTTAAATGTTCTTTGCCGTAAGGATTTAAAACCGAAAGTGAAAATATTATCCGTACTGTCTTTTGCGTTCCCTGTTTTAATCGGAGCGGCATTTCAAATGTGGTATAATTATGCGCGCTTTTCGTCGGTATTTGACTTCGGCTCGGCATATCAGCTGACCGTTGCCGACGTTTCAAAATATGCCGTGACCCCGGCTCTGTTTTTGCCTGCGATTTATCACTACTTTCTGCAATTGCCCGACTTTAAAACCGAATTTCCGTTTTTTCACCTCAGCGCGGATGTGTATGCCGGCAGTTACAAAAAGTATATTTATTTTACACGGACCATGGGTATGTTTAATCTTCCGGCGTCAGTCGGTATTTTCGGGGTTCCTTGCGTTCTTACAAAAAAGACTGAATTTTGGAAGAGAGCGACGTTTTTGCTCGGCGTAATTATGCCGGTTGCGGTGGTTTTTCTCGATATGTGCCTCGGCGGGGTCAACATACGGTATCTTGCCGATATTGCGTTTGTCACCGTGCTTTTCGGAACGCTCATAATTATAAATCTCTATTCAGCTGTGCCCGACAATCAAAAGACGCTTAAATTTATATCTTATATTATTTTTACTCTTGTTTTGTTCGTTTCGGCTTTGGTAGGCGCTCTTACCGTGTTTGAAAACGAACGATACAGCAATTTTTCAATATTGGGTTAACTGAATTAAATGTTTGGGAGTGGTAAAATGGAAAATCGTTCTTTCGGCAAAAAAATAGCGGCTTTGCAAAAACAGCACGGCATAACCAAAACCGCTTTGGCGGATATTCTCGGCGTCAGCGTGAATACTCTTTCAAATTGGGAAAAGGGAGAGACAACGCCGTCGTTTGACGCGATATGCAATCTTTGCAGCGCGTTCCATCTGTCTCTTGATGATTTCGCATTCGGCACAGGCGCTCAGGAAACGGAAAAAGAGCCGTCAAAGGGGCTTCAGTCAATAAGGCAGATGTATAAAATAGGCAGGGGACCTTCAAGCTCGCATACCATGGGGCCGGAAAAAATCTGCCGCATTTTTAAAGCGAAAAATCCCGACGCCGATAAAATAAAGGTGATTTTATACGGCTCTCTCGCCTTAACCGGCAGGGGGCACGGCACCGACCGCATAGTCAAAGAAACATTGTCCCCGATTGACACAACCGTTGAATTCGATTTTTCCAAAACGGATCTTCCGCACCCGAATACCATGGAGCTTTTCGCCTATAAGAACGAAAAACTCCGTGACAGTATGCTTGCCTGCAGTATAGGCGGCGGCGAAGTCACGATAAAGGGTATGAAAATGGCTGAGAGCAAGCCGATATATGAATTCAGCACATTTAAGGATATTGCGGACCATTGCCGTAAAAACGATATGCGTATATGGGAGTATGTCGAAAAAACCGAGGGGAGCGATATATGGGATTTTCTCGGTGAAGTCTGGGATTGTATGCGTGACTGTATAAAAGAGGGACTTAATACAGAGGGAATTCTTCCCGGCGGACTCGGTGTGTCGAGAAAAGCGGGATTTTTATTCAGGCAGAACCATATCGACGAATCTCCCGAAACTCGCGAAAATCGCATAGTTTGCGCGTATGCCTATGCCGTGGGCGAACAAAATGCCGCAGGCGGCCGCATAGTTACCGCGCCCACGTGCGGTGCAAGCGGAGTATTGCCTGCCGTAATGCTGTACTTCCAAAAAAAGCGCGGTTACAGTGACAGAGAAATAGAAAAAGCGCTCGCTACGGCGGCGATTATCGGGCTTTTGGTAAAAACAAATGCGTCGATAAGCGGCGCGGAGTGCGGCTGTCAGGCAGAAATCGGAACGGCGTGTGCCATGACCGCGGCGGCTCTCGGCGAGCTTTTCGGAATGAGTCTTGAGCAGATAGAGTATGCCGCCGAAAACGCCATAGAGCATCATTTGGGACTTACGTGCGACCCGATATACGGCCTTGTGCAGATTCCGTGTATAGAGCGGAACGCCGTAGCCGCAATGCGTTCCATAAATGCCATTAACCTTGCCAATTTCCTTACCGCAACGCGAAAAATCTCGCTTGACCTCATAATAGAAACGATGTATGAAACAGGCAGAGATCTCTCCGCTAAGTACCGCGAAACAAGCACCGGCGGTATGGCTAAGCTTTATCACCCGAACATAAAGGGCAATTCATAATATTTTATGCCGCAATAATTGTTTATCCGTGGGGGAATTGCGGCAGGCACGGCGAGCAAAGTCGGCATCTTAATTACAATCGAAAAATGTATATTTTACATAACCTCTCTTACATTTTTATTTGTTTATGCTAACTGAATACAACAAGCAAGGATTACACAATATGCGAACATTCAAAAACGCAAAAGATTATGCCGAGTGGAAGCTCAGATAAGAGCAAGGTGTATAAAATGATAGGATTTTTTTCGCATTTGTTTTGGTTTTGGCTTTTTGCACTTGATTTCCCGACTATGTAGGCTGATAAAGCCTATAGTCGTTGTTGTATGTGTAATATGGCTCGTGATTAAGATAATAGGGCTTTGGGGCGTACCCGGTAAATCGAACAATTCATCCATAGAAAACAAATGGGATGAATTTGATTGGTGGCAGGATAACCAGGGATTGAAAAAATAAGGCACACAATCGGGTGTGTGTAAGAAGTCAGAGGCTGTCTCGATAGAGACAGTCCCTTTATATTTTTTGGAGATAATGAGGTAATAATGAATAATTACCGATTGAAAAAATTTCCTCAAAAATAAAAAAGACCCCTGCTGATATTACCGCTTACGAGGATTTGTTCTCGCTTTGCCGAAATATTGAACAGGAGGATTTTGCGCTTACACATTCAACAAACGAGGAACTGAGGAGAGCGATTTCAACAGCGGTTAAGTAAGCTTTGCCTTGATATTTGTTAATCGCTTGTTTTTTATGCTTAAACGCTGCCTCTGTGTACTTGTTTTTAAGTTTGCTGTTTGATATTGAAATTCGGACAATGAACCCAATTACTCTCTGGTTTTATTTTCAAAGTGTCCTATCTGATTTTGCAATTTAGAGAATTTGTATTTTTTTAAATTACCGTAAAAAAATGTTGACTTTGTCTGTACCTCATAGTATAATATCATTCGCAACGTAAAAGACGTTGTTGCTATTGGGGAATTGTGTAACGGTAGCACGACAGACTCTGACTCTGTTTGTTGGGGTTCGAATCCCTATTCCCCAGCCAAAAGTCTCGGAACATTGTTGTTCCGAGACTTTTTATATTTCTAAAATTATGTCCGGAAACGTGTATATCAGCGTTTTCGGGCTTTTCAATGTTCGGCAATTAGTATCTAATACCGAATAACAGTCTTAATCGATATTGATATTTAAAGTGCAGTTCACATTCGGTGGTTTTCGATTTTATATATTATATATTGACATTTTATTTGTTATTTGATAAAATTAGCCGTGGTTAGCGAGAGCTAACCAATTATTTTGAACATTAGTTAGCAATTGCTAACTTGCGCGGAGGAGAAATATATGCAAAAAGAATATAAGTCAAAAAATGTATCTGTTTTTTTATCGTTTGTATTGGCTTTTGCGATGCTTTTATTATCATCATTCAGCGCTTTTGCCATAGGACCGAATGAAGACGGCGTTTACGAAGTGCCCATTGAAATGTGGCATGCGGAAAAAGACAGAACCTCCATGGGGGACAGTTACATTATTCACACAGCACTTCTTACGGTAAACGGCGACGAAAAAACACTTACCGTAGTCCCCGCCAAGACGACAAGCGATATGCAATTTTGGTACTACGAGGACGGCTCGGTTGAGGGCAATACCATAGAGGTTGAGAGAAAGAGCAATGTTGAAATCGGCGGTACTGTATACGGGACAGCTTTTGAATTTCCTATTGAAAGCGACAACGAATTTGTCGGCGTAAAATTTGCTGCCTCGGCTATGCCGGTTTCGCCGTCGGCAAGGATTAAAATTGATTATGACAGTGCAAAAAAAGTGAACGGTACAGGAATAGAAACACCGGCACCGATTCAGGAAACCACAGCTAAAGTCACAACCGTTCGTGAAACCACGACAAAAACCACAACCATTCAGGAGACAACAACCGCAACCGCAACAGCTCAGGAAACAACATATTTTGCCGAGCCTGTGTCCGAGGCAAAAGAAGAAAAAACCAAAAGTAAGAAAACGCCGATAGCTATCGTATGCGGCGCAGTAGGTGCAGTTGCGCTCGCCGTTGTGATAGCTGTCGTTATTAAGAAAAATAAAACGATTGATTAAGGTGAAACATGAAAAAGATATTCAAAAAATTTCAGGTTAAGGACTTTGTGTTTTTAGCGGTATTATCTGCTGCAATGACATTGTGCGGGGGAATAACAATGCCGCTTGTTATGCATACAACCGTTTTCGGTTTAAGAAATATGGCAGCGGCGCCGATTTATTCGATTTTTGTTGCAATAGGACTTATGAAGGTAAGAAAGCCCGGTGCGCTGACGATAATCGGACTTTTTTCGGGAGCTCCGCTTATATTCTTTTCAACGGTAATGTTTTTCAATAATTTTATATCTGCCATAATCGCAGAGCTTATTATGCTTCTTGTTTTTAAAGGATACGAAAAAAAGGTTTCTGTTTTTGTTACAACGGGGATTTATATGCCGCTTTCACTTCCGATTTCCGTATTATTCAGTCTTTGGTTAAACGGCAAAAGTTATGAACAGCTTATCGCGAATCCTACGGTATCCGTTTTAACTTCAATAGGTACGGTTGCCCTTGCATTTGCAGGCTCGGCAATAGGCATAAAAATTGCAAACGAACTTCAAAAAGCAGGTAAATTAAAACCTTACGGAGAAGACGACAATGCTTGAAACATTTGAGGTTAAAAAGCCTTTTTATCCGCTTATATCCTTTTTTGCTTCAATAATCGTTCTTATATTCGGAATGCTTTTCAGCAAGAACATTTCGGCATTTGCTTTTGCATTTGCCGTTTTTGTACTTTTTTCTGCTTTCGGATTGTTTAAAAACAGCGCAAAAATGACTTTGGCAATGGGAGTTTGCGGCCTTATTATAGGCGGATTGTCATTTTTAACAAACAGAAGTTCAGAGGCTTTTTGGCAAACGCTTTTAAGAATGATTTTGCTCGGCCTTTGCGCTGTGCCTATGGTAAGTACGTCCCCGTGCGATCTGACGCGCTGCCTTGCCAAAATGAAATGCCCGAGAGTAATCACATTAGGTATGCTTGTAACACTTCGTTTTATTCCCGTTTTGGCAAGTGAAATAAAGCAAATTTGGGAGGCTATGAAGGTGAGGGGCGCAAATGTGAGCTGGTATCGACCGAGCACAATTTACCGCGCTTTTATCATACCGCTGGTTATGCGAATAATCGGTATATCAGATACCCTTTCTCTTTCGCTTGAAACAAGGGCATTTACGCTTGATGACAGCAAAAGCTCTGTATATAAAGTAATAGAAGTAAAAACAAGAGATTTTGTATTCCTTATCTGCGTTATTGCACTTTGCGTTTCGGGAGGTGTGATGATGTGGAAATAGCAATAAAGCTAAATGATATTACTTTTAAGTATTCGGGTGCGAGCGATAACGTACTTGAAAATGTAAATTTAACTTTAAACTACGGTGAATTTGCGTTGCTTTCCGGTGTTTCCGGGGAAGGTAAAAGTACACTTTTATCAATCATTAACGGCGTTATTCCTTTTGTCAATTCCGGCAAGCTCAGCGGCAGTGTTGAAATTGACGGTAAAGACGTAACAAAAGAAAAGGTCAGCAATCGTTCAAAGCTTATCGGAACTGTGTTGCAAAATGCCGACGAACAAATTGTTTATGACTATGTAAGTGATGAAATTGCATTCGGCTGTGAAAATTTAAATGTAGCACCGAATGAAATCGAAAACAGAATCGATAAATACACTTCGCTTTTAAAAATAGATAAATCGGCAAGAACACGAAGAATGTCGGGCGGCCAAAAGCAGCGACTTATTACCGCCTCGACACTTGCAATGGAGCAGAGGATAATTATTCTTGATGAGCCGCTTGCAAATCTCGATACCGTCGGCGCGCATATTTTGCTCGGCGCGCTGAAAAGGTTAGCCGATATCGGTTACGCAATACTTGTAGTGGAACACAGGATTGACATTGTTAAAAACTATGTTGATAAGGTTATGTGGATAGAAAACAAGCGGGTTTTCACAAGTGATAATAAGGATACGCTCTACGGAACTGTCAAACCGATTGAATCAAGCTATAAAGGAACTCAGGGTAAGATGCTTATTGAGGCGGAAAATATTTCTTTTTTTGCCGGAGGCAGAAATATAATTGACGGTTTGAATATGGAAATCAAAGCCGGTGAACGAATTGTATTGCTCGGTGAAAACGGATGCGGCAAAACAACTCTTATGCGTACACTTGCAAAGCTGAATAAACTCAGCGGAGGAAAAATAACGCAATCCGTTACAAAATCCGACAGGGCAAACAGCAAATGGTTTTCACTTGTCGGATATGTTTATCAAAACCCTACATATCAGCTCTTTATGCCGACTCTTTTAAGCGAAATATCCTATAAGGCAAAAAACGAAAAAACAGCCGAAGAAATGATTAAAGCCTTTGGGCTTGAGGGACTTGAGCAAAGGCATCCTCAATCGCTTTCCGAAGGACAAAAACGACGTGCATCAATTGCCGCGATTTGTGCAGGCGAGCCTAAGGTGCTTTTTCTTGACGAACCTACCGTAGGGCAAGATTATATGAATTTGTGCAAAATTGTTGATACAATTAACAGCATTAACAATCTCGGTACGGCGGTTGTCACGGTTACGCATGATAGGCGTTGTGCGGCCGCTTTAGCCGATAGAGTTTTAATTATGAACAACGGAAAAATTATCAAAGAGGGCGACAGCAGCCTTGCAGATGAATTTTTAAAATAACAAATAATTATTTTTTACTTAGGAGAATAAAAATGATTAAAACCAGACTTATAGGGCAGGTGCCTTCGTCAAAAAAGTATATTGCCCTGACGGTGGTCGCACAATGGCTTAAAACGGTTGCAAACATTGTAATGATGTTTATTCTGTCAAATCTATTGGCACAAATTCTTGACAAAAAGGTATTTACTTTTTCAAGTCTCATGCCATATCTCGGCGGTATATTGGGAGTTATGATTGTTCGCTATTTATGCGGATATTTTTCATCCAAAACCTCATTTTATGCATCAAGCGAGGTCAAAAAGGTGCTTAGGCAAAAGATGTATAAAAAGCTGACGCGAATGGGCGCATCATATCACGAAAAGGTATCGACGTCAGAAGTGCTTCAGGTTTTTGTTGAGGGCGTAGACCAGCTTGAATTATACTTCGGTAAATATTTACCGCAATTTTTCTTTGCTATGCTTGCACCGATTACCTTGTTTGCCGTGCTCGTATTTGTCAGCTGGAAAGCATCGGTAGTGCTTCTTATTTGTGTGCCGCTTATTCCGCTTTCGATTGTTGCGGTTCAAAAAATCGCCAAAAGACTTTTGAGCAAGTATTGGGGTGTATACACAAATCTCGGCGATACATTTCTTGAAAATATTCAAGGGCTGACAACGCTTAAAGTTTACCGAGCAGATGAACGCAAGAATATTGAAATGAATGAAAAAGCCGAGGAATTCAGAAGAATTACCATGAAGGTTCTTACAATGCAGCTTAATTCCGTAAGCGTTATGGATATTGTTGCATACGCCGGAAGCGCCATAGGTGTTGTAATTGCGATTATTCAGGTTAAAAACGGTACAATCACTTTACCCCAGGCATTTTTAATCATCATGCTTGCGGCTGATTTCTTTTTGCCGCTCAGATTGCTCGGCTCGTTCTTCCACGTTGCCATGAACGGTATGGCTGCAAGCGACAAATTGTTTAAACTGCTTGATACAAAAGAGGACGAGCAAGGCACAGAAACAAACGTCGATTTCAACAATGACATTGTAATTAAAAATCTTTCGTTCTCATATGACGGTGAAAAAACCGTACTCAATAAAATCAATGCGACGATTGAGAAAAACAAGCTTGTATCCATAGTCGGCAAGTCCGGTTGCGGTAAAAGTACGCTCGCTTCCCTGCTTTGCGGCACAACCAAGGGTTACAGCGGAAGTATTACAATCGGCGGCGTTGAAATAAGAGATATAGACGAAAAAGTGCTTATGAACAACATTACGGCAGTAAACTTTAACTCGTATATTTTTGCCGGAACGGTTAAAGAAAATATGCTTATAGCCGACAAAAACGCAAGTGATGATAAGATGATTAAAGCATTGAAAACAGTAAATCTTTGGTCATTTTTAAGTGAACAGGACGGCTTGAATACTCGACTTAATCAGCAGGGCAGTAATTTTTCGGGCGGACAAAGGCAGAGGCTTGCCATCGCAAGAGCGCTTATGCACAATACGCCGATTTACATATTTGACGAGGTTACATCCAATATTGATGCCGAAAGTGAAAACGATATTATGGATGTAATACACAATATGGCTAAAATCAAAACCGTTATTCTTATCTCTCACAGGCTTGAAAATGTTGTGAACAGCGACGATATTATCCTGCTTGATAAAGGAGAAATCAAGGAAGAAGGAACTCACAGCCGGTTAATGTCTCTCGGTGAAGAATATAAGCTGATGTATTTAACTCAAGCCGAACTTGAAAAATACTCAAAGGAGGAAGCGTAATGAAAAGAAAACAATCCGGTTTTAAAATTATGATGCGCCTTATCAAACTTGTAAAACCTCTTGCCGGATTCATGGTGCTTGCGGTTTTACTTGGTGTTACGGGCTTTCTCTGTGCCATTCAAATTACCGTTGCCGGCAGTATGACTCTTCTCACCGCCGCAGGCATAAACGGGGGACTTGCAATAAAAACAGGATGCATTTGCATTATTGTTTTTGCTGTTTTGCGCGGCTTTTTACACTATGGTGAGCAAGCCTGCAACCACTATATCGCTTTTAAACTGCTTGCTCTTATCCGCGACAAGGTCTTTAAATCACTTCGCAGATTGGCTCCTGCAAAGCTTGAAGGTAAGGATAAGGGAAATCTGATATCGCTCATTACAAGCGATATTGAGCTTTTAGAGGTTTTCTATGCTCACACAATTTCTCCGATATGTATTGCGTTTTTAACAAGCCTTGCTATGCTGATTTTCATCGGCAGATACAGCCTTTGGCTTTCGCTTGTTGCTCTTTTGGCTTATGTCAGTGTGGGAATTATCATTCCCCTTGTGTCTTCAAAATTCAACAAGAATATCGGTATGACTTATCGTGAAAATTCGGGTGCGCTCTCGGGATATGTGCTTGACAGCATGAGAGGCCTTTTGGAGTCGATCAGATACAATTCAACCGATACACGACTTAATGAAATGAACGAGAAAACCGACGAGCTTAATTCACTTCAAAAGAAATTAAAGAAAATTGAGGGTCACAATATTTCAATTACGGATATTTCAATTATTTTCTTTTCGATTACAATGCTTTTGGTTGCTGTTTGTCTTTACCGGAAGGGCGCAATCGGTTTTGACGGACTTATTGTTTCAACCGTTTCAATGATGAGTTCGTTTGGTCCTGTTGCCGCACTTTCAAACCTTGCGGGCAATCTTACTCACACCCTTGCAAGCGGAGAAAGAGTGCTGTCAATTCTTGACGAAACTCCCGTTGTTGAGGAAAACGTCAACGGCAACGAGATTGAATTTAACGGTATGGAATGTAAAAATGTGGACTTTGCATACGACAAAGAAGAAATACTTGATAATTTCAATATGACAATTCCCAAAAATAAAATTATTGCAATCAACGGTCCGAGCGGTTCCGGCAAATCAACGGCGCTTAAGCTTATGATGAGATTTTGGGATGTAAACAGCGGCGAAATTGATATGTCGGGTGAAAATATCAGAGGCATTAAAACGTCGTCACTTCGCAGCAATCAAAGCCTTGTCAGTCAAGAAACTCAGTTGTTTAACGATACAATAGAAAATAACATCAAGATAGCAAATTATAATGCAACGAGGGAAGAAGTTGAGGTTGCCGCAAAAAAGGCTTCTGTTCACGATTTCATAATGACTTTGCCGAACGGATACGAAACAAATGTCGGCGAGCTCGGCGACCTGCTTTCGGACGGTGAAAAACAAAGAATAGGTCTTGCAAGAGCGTTTCTTTATGATTCACCCATGATTATGCTCGATGAACCGACGAGCAATCTTGATGCGCTTAACGAAGGCAACATTCTCAAATCAATTAAAGAAGCAAGCCACGGAAAGAGCATTGTGCTTGTTTCTCACAGGAAATCCACAACCAAAATTGCCGATGAGGCATATACTGTTTATCGAGGCAGATTATCATGAAAAAAGACAGAATAACCAGGGAAAAAGAAATGCTTCCGGAAATGGTTAAAATTTATTGCCACGGTGTGCATAAAACCAAAAAGGGCACTCTTTGTGACGAGTGCCGAGAACTTACGGATTATGCGCTTTTCAGGCTTGACCATTGCCGTTGGGGTAACGATAAAAACTTTTGCTCGCAATGTCCGTGTCATTGCTATAAGCCGGATATGCGTGAGAAAATAAAAAAAGTAATGAGATATTCGGGACCGAGAATTATGCTTTATCATCCGCTTGTCGGCTCAATTCACGGTATTGAAACACTGAAAGGTATAATCAAGGCAAAAACAAAGAGTAAATAAAAGCATAAAACAGGCAACGGCTTTTGTCGATGCCTGTTTTATGCTTCTTACTCTCCCAAAATCGTATATATGAATTTGCCCATTTCGTCTATTACGTCCTCTGCTTGGGGGAATACGCCGGTTGCATTGAGATATCCGTGGCCGAGACCGTTGTAGATTACGAGCTCTTGTTTCACTCCTGCGTCTTTTAATTTGTGCGCCCAGGCAACTGCGTCCTTTTTCAGGTAATCAAGCGCACCTGCGGTGATGAAAGTAGGTGCGTTTCCGCTTGCCGAATAACTGTACGGGTTGTTATATTCGTCGGGCGAGTTTATTCCTATTTGCTTTAAATTACAATTTGTCAGTATTTGCATTTGTCTGATAACGCCCTTTGAAAGCGCCTTTTGAGTAGGCTCAAGGGTATAATCCGAAAGACCTTTTCTGTAATACTTGTCGGTAAATCCGAAAGCATTGAGCGTGGGATACAAAAGAAGCTGTGCTCTGATTACATCGGTTCCCTTGTATTTTGTTGTGCACGCCTGAGCTATGTTTCCTCCGGCGCTGTCACCGCATACGAAAATTTTGTCTTTGTCAACGCCGAATTCGTCGGCGTTTTTACTTATGTAACCGAGCACGTCAAAGCAGTCGTTATACGGAGCAGGGTAGGCGTTTTCGGGCAAAAGCCGATAGGCTATGCTTATTACTTTTATGCCGAATTTGTCGACGAACATCTTTAAACTCTCGTCATAAGGTTCAAGAGAACCGCCTACAAACGCGCCCCCGTGAATAAATATAAGCAGAGCCCTTGTTTTTTCACAATCGGGATTTTTGTAAATCCTTATCGGTATTTCAAATCCGTCGGCGGATTTTATATGTGCGTCTTTAAGGCTTACGCCGTTAATGCGGCAGTTCGCATAAGATATTCTGTCGCACCCTTTTCTGAAAAATTCCAGAGACTTTGAGTTTATTCTCATATGAATTCGGTCAAAAACAAAATCGGGCACCGCCTTAAGATATTTTGCCATTTTGCCTATGGGACCGCCGAGCATGCGCGGGTCTATGCCGTATTTGGATACGGCGTCGGGCGCATACTTAACCGTGTAAGTTAAATTTCCGTCTGTTTCCCGATAGGCGGTATTTTTTAATTCGTTTAAAAATTCATCGCTGTACCATTTATTATCAAAGTTCTTTTTCATACACACGCTCCGTTTAAATCATATTTCATATTATACTTTACAGCGGTCGTTAATTCAAGAATTTCGACGTCCTCAAGATAGGTTTAACCCATTGTTGAAAACTTGAGTTTATTGTGTTACAATCTCTTTGAATTTGACTGCGAAAAGTCCCAAAAGGGCTTATTTATCAACACTTTTTCGTGGTTTGTCCCAAAAAATATTTGAAAGAAGGCCGACAAAATGACGGAGTATCCCTTCACCAAAGAAGAACTTTTGGAAAATGTAAAAAAAATGAACAGCTTCGGTTCCAGAACAACCGGCTCAAAAGGGCAAAATGATTTTATAGCCTTTTTAAAAGACGAGATACATAAAATGGGATTTGAAACGAAGAGCGACTATCATACTTTTGACAGATGGCAGGCAGAAAAAAGCTCAATAACCCTCCATACCGACACCGGCGATGTTGACGTTCACGTTTCTTCCCCGTTCCCGTATTCCGGCGATACGGATGAAAACGGCGTAACAGGCGAGCTTGTAAGAGTTCACGCGAAGCATATGGGATTCGGAATTGCCCACGGTAAGATAGCCGTAGTTAAGGTCAAGGATTTCAAAAGTACGTATTCGGGCGTTGCATTTGACCAAAAAAGAGCGTTCCCCGAGGGAACGACCATACCGAAATATTATAAAGGACCCGTCGCTGCGGCTTTCGTAAAATTCCCGTTTCTTAAAGTCGCCGCCAAAAAGGGGGTAAAGGGCGTAATATGCATTTGGGAGGATATGTCCGACGCAATGGTTGAGGGGCAATATCTTAACTTTATTCTCGGGTATCAGGGCATTCCCACGCTTTGGGTAAACAGCCATGACGGAGAAAAGGTTCTCTCTGCGGCTGAAAAAAGTCAAAGCGCAACAATTGTGTTAACAGCCGAGAAAGAGAAAAACGCAGTGTCCGAGTCGTTTTGCTCGATAATTAAGGGCGTAATCCCCAATGAAGCCGTGGTTATAAACACACATACCGACGGCGTGAATTGTGTCGAAGAAAACGGCGCTTTGTCAATGCTCGCCATGATGAAGTATTTTAAAGAACATCCGCCGCAGAGAACGTTGATATTTGTATTTGTAACGGGTCATTTCCGTCTCCCGAATTTCAAAAAACCGGGCGGTATGTCGGATCAGGCAACCTCGCTTTGGCTGTATGACAATAAACCGCTTTGGGACGGAAAACACGACCATATTAAAGCAGTTGCGGCGCTCACCCCCGAACATCTCGGCTGTACCGAATGGAAAGATGTGAACGGCGTTTATCAAAAAACGAATGATATTGATATAGAAGAGGTATACACAGGCAATAAAACTCTGGACGACGTGTATTTTGAGTGCATAAAGGACAGAGAGCATATACGTACCGTGACGTTGCGCGGACACAATTTCCTGCATTTCGGCGAGGGACAGCCATTCTTTAATGTCGGAATACCCGAAATATCGCTCGTAACGTCGCCCGATTATCTATGCGCCGAAAGCCCGACCCACGAGATGGAAAAATTCGACCCGCAGCTTATGTATGAGCAGACCGTTACATTTATTAAGCTGGCGGAGCGGCTCGACGAGATGACGGCACATCAAATAGGAAAAGCAGATAAGTATACATTGGGGATAGGAAAAGTTTAATCACGTGAAAGTTAAGAGAATTATATTTGTCTGCCACGGCAATATATGTCGCTCACCCATGGCAGAATTCATATTTAAGAATATGGCGGAAAAACGCGGCGTGTCGGATGCGTTTTCCGTATGTTCGAGAGCGACAAGCGCCGAGGAAATATGGCATGGCGTAGGCAGACCGATATATCCGAAAGCCAAAGCCCAACTTTTAAAACGCGGAATTTCATCGGGCGGTAAACAGGCAGTTCAACTCAAAAAAGACGATTATAATGAAACGGATATGTTTATAGGTATGGACAGCGCCAATATACACAATATGGAAATTTTGTTCGGCGGTGACCCGAAATGTAAAATATATAAATTGCTTGAGTTTACGGGAAGTAAATCCGACGTTGCCGACCCGTGGTATTCGGGCGACTTTGACAAAGCGTATAATGACATTGAAAAGGGCTGCGACGCGTTGCTCAATTTCCTGCTCTGTGAAAATTCTTGACTTTGATTACAAAAGTTGATACAATACAATAGCTCACTCGGAGGGCTGGTTATCGTATGGAAATAACAAGCCGGATAAGGTGCAGGCTGAAATGCCCGTTCCATATCCGGCTTTTTTAATATTTAAGGAGGAGTTATGGACCTTTTAAAGGATGATGTCGGTAAACTCTACCGCAAATTTTTTACGGCTTCATTCGGAAGCGCGCTGATAGCGTGCATTTACGGGCTTGTTGATATGGCTATGGTCGGGCAGTATCACGGACCCGACGGCTCGGCTGCCATGGCGGTAATTTCTCCGATATGGAATATAATTTACAGCTTCGGGCTTTTGTGCGGTATAGGCGGTTCCGTTATTTATGCCGTCGCAAGGGGAGAACGCGATGATGAAAAAGAGGCAAACGGATATTTTACCTCTGCTTTTATACTCGGAATTTCGCTTTCGCTGATACTTTGGGTGGCAGTCTGGGTCTTTGAAGAACCTCTTCTCAGGCTTTTCGGTGCAAACGATGCGCTTATGCCGCTTTGCAAACAATATCTTACAGCGCCCAAACTCACCGTTCCCGTATATGTGTTTACAAATTTGCTTTCGTCGTTTCTCCGCAATGACGGCGACCCCGGCAGAGCCACAAAAGCCGTAATTTTCGGCGGCATATTTAATGTTTTCGGCGATTATTTCTTTGTGTTCATATTGGATATGGGCATTAAGGGTGCGGGAATTGCAACGGCAATGGGCGCTTCTATGTCCGTGCTTGTGATGCTTACGCATTTTATCGGCAAAAAGAATACGTTGAAATTCGTAAAGCCGCGCAGAATGTTTAACAGCTTTAAAATGATAAGCGTCAACGGATTTTCTTCGTTTATAGTTGACGTGGCAATGGGTATAGCCACAATGCTGTTTAACCGCCGTGTGATGGAGTATCTCGGCACGGACGCACTTGCGGTTTACGGAGTAATAGTTGTGGTAAGTACATTGGTGCAGTGCTGCTCTTACGGTATAGGTCAGGCGGCACAGCCCGTAATTTCGCGTAATTTCGGCGCGAGACTTGCGGCGCGGATTAAAACAATGCTGAAATACAATATTATAACCGCCGCCGTTTTCGGAATTATTTGGACCGTCCTCGCAATGGCTATGCCGCAGGTGTTTATAAAGCTGTTTATGACGCCCACCCCCGAGGTGCTGTCAATAGCTCCGAAAATCATCAGAATTTATGCGATTTCATTTGTACTGCTGCCGTTTAATATCTATTCAACGTACTATTTCCAGGCGATTATGAGAGCTAAAATTTCTCTTATTATTTCCGTCGCAAGGGGTATTGTTATAAGCGGCGCTCTGATACTTTTGTTGCCGGTTGCTTTCGGCGGCAGCGCCGTTTGGTGGGCAATGCCCGTAACAGAGGTGCTCGTATTTATTTATTCGGTTATTATGATGAAAAAAGAAAAACTGTCAAGATAACGGCATTCTTCGGCGACACTTGCAAAATTTATAAAATAGGTGTATGCTGATTTGTGTAAGTAAGAAATGAGGCGCAAAAAGTGACTGTTGACGAAGCGCTCTCAAGACTTCAGAAGTCTGATTTCAGAGCGAGATTTCACCTGTCCGACGAGGATATAAGTTATATTGATAAAAAAGGTATTGATACCATAAAAAGCCATGCGGAGGATTTTATAAAGAACCGTCTTGCGCCGGCGGTAATACCAAACGACGGCAAGCAAACGCCGATGCGCGGTCACCCCGTGTTTAAGGCTCAGCATGCCTGCGCCTGCTGCTGTCGGGGCTGCCTGAATAAGTGGTATCACGTTGAAAAGGGCAGGGAATTGACTTCTGACGAGCAACGACGGATAGTTAAGCTGTTAATGGCTTGGATAGAAAAAGAATACAGGAGGAAAAGCTTATGAATATTAACGATGTATGCAAATTTTTAAAAGATGCGGGAACTTATTATCTCGCAACCGAAGACGGCAATAAACCGCGTGTTCGTCCTTTCGGAACCGCTCATATTTTTGAGGGTAAGCTGTATATACAAACCGGCAAAAAGAAAGCGGTGTCAAAGCAAATTTCCGAAAACGGCAATGTAGAAATCTGTGCCTGCAACGGCGGCGATTGGCTTCGCGTGTCGGGCGAGCTTGTTGAAGATGACCGCCGCGAGGCGCGCGTTTCAATGCTTGAGGCATACCCCGAGCTCAAAGCTATGTATGACCCGGACGACGGAAACACACAGGTATTCTATTTTAAAAATGCCACAGCAGTTTTTTCATCGTTTACAAAACCGAGCGAAACGGTTAACTTTTAAGTCCCGATAATAAAAATCCCGTGAATGTGCGGCAGCGCTTTCACGGGATTTTTTGCTTTTTATTCGCTTATAATGTTTTTGATGATTTCAACCATTTTGAACATTGCGTTTACCGAAACAGCCTCGTATATGCTGTGGAAATTCATACCGCCGGTAGAGAGATTGGGGCAGGGCAGACCCTCAAACGAAAGTCTTGCACCGTCTGTTCCGCCGCGTATCGGTGAAATTTGCGGTTCCACATCGGCTTTGCGCATTGCATTTTTTGCCCGCTCTACTATGTCCGTATGCTCTTTAATAACTTCAAGCATATTGTAATAACTGTCCTTTATCTCGGCTGAAACCGTATTTTCGCCGTATTTGCGATTGAAAAAATCGGCAAGTTCCGCAACAAATTTTTTGCGTTCATTAAATTTTTGAGTGTCGTGATCGCGTATTATCATATGAAGAGCGGCTTCGCTTTCATTGCCGTTAACCGATGAAACGTGATAAAATCCCTCACGGTTTTCGGTGTGTGCGGGAGTTTCGGCGGCAGGGAGCATATTTATAAATTCAGCAAGATACAAAACAGCATTTTTCATCTTGTTTTTTGCCGAACCGGGATGTGTGTTTACCCCGTGAAAGGTGATTTTCGCACCTGCCGCGTTAAAGTTTTCGTACTCGATTCCGCCAAGCTCTCCGCCGTCAACGGTGTATGCAAAATCCGCGTCAAAAGCCGCAAAATCAAATTTGTCGGCACCTCTGCCTATTTCTTCGTCGGGTGTGAAACAAATTGAAATTTTGCCGTGGCAAAGCTCCGCGTCATCACAAATTTCACGGCACGCCTCGATTATTTCGGCTACACCGGCCTTGTCATCCGCGCCGAGAAGCGTGGTGCGGTCGGTAACTATAATGTCCTCGCCCAAATATTTATTATCAATCATCGGTGCGTTAGTTCCGTCAAATTTAATTATTTTTGCTTTGACGTCTTTTCCGCTGACGTCGGGAGAAGTATCCATATGTGAAATAAGCCCGATTTTAGGGCATTTTTCAAACCCTTCGGTTGCCGGTATGTGTCCGTAAACATAACCGTATTTATCGCGGTATGCGTCGGCAACGCCTGCGCCTTTAAGCTCTTTTACAAGATAATCCGCAAGAACCGTTTGATTTTCGGTTGAGGGTATGCTCTCGCTGTTTTTGTCCGAGGTGGTTTCAAATTCGATGTATTTTAAAAATCTGTCGATAACGCTCATTGTTCTTTCCGCCTTTAATAATGTCGTTTTACCGTGTGTACGTTGCTTTAATGATTTTAACATACAGTGTCGGCCTTTTCAAGCGTATAAAAAACCGCCCGTACCGTAAAAGGTACGGGCGATCGCCGTTTTGTGCTTAGAGCTTTAAGAGAAATTACTTCTCAAGGGTAGCATACTGGAAGTACCAGTAGCCGTACGGGCTGTGCCATACGCCCTTAAGCTCGGGTTTCTGGAGCCAGAAGTCATTGTAGTAAGCAATCGGGATGCAAGCATAATCTTCCATCATGTTCTTTTCGGCGTCGTGAAGAGCCGCAAAGTGAGCTGCGGAATCTGCAACCTTGGAGTTTGCAATATCGGCGTCATATGCAGAGCTGTTGTATTTACCGTCGTTGTTACCGTTGGTAGAAACAAAGAGTTCAAGCATATTGGAAGCGTCATTGTAGTCCATAACCCAACCGTTACGTGCCATATCATAATCGCCTGCGCGACGCTGAGGAGTGAATGAAGACCATTCAACGATGTCGATCTTCATTGTAATACCGAGCTGAGCATATGCATTCTGGAGATACTCTGCAACAGCCTTGTGGTAACCTGCGTCGTTTGTTGAATAGGTGATGGTCGGGAAGCCCTTACCGTCGGGATAGCCTGCCTCTGCGAGAGCTTTCTTAGCCTCTTCAAGGTTAGCCTGATAATCCTTGCTGATATAGGTTTCGCCGCCGTTAGCCTTAACTGCGTTGTCAAAGAACATACCCTCGTTGTCAACAACGCCGGGACCTACAAAGTTATAAGCGGGGGAGTATGTGCCCTGCATTATTGTGTTTGCAATGTAGTCGCGGTCAATTGCAAGGTTAAGAGCCTTGCGGACGTTCTTGTTGTTGAAGGGAGCTTTGTTAAGGTTCATATTGAGGTAATAGGTACCGAGAATGGTGTCAACATAGAAGTCGCCGCCGTCGGTAGATTTCTTGAGAGTCGGAATTTCCTCTGTGGGAACGTCCTTAATGAGCTGAGCCTCGCCGCTGTTGTATGCGGTGAAAGAAGCGCTCGAATTCTCAAGAAGCAAGAATGTGAGCTTGTTGTTAACTATGCGCTTAGAATCCCAACCGCCCTTGTAGTTCGGGTTTTTTTTGCATACTATGCGCTCACCGGGTGTCCACTCTGTAATCATGTACGGACCGTTGCAGACATAAGTGTCGGGTTTTGTAGCCCAAGAGTCGCCGTTAGCATCAACGGTAGCCTTTTGTACGGGGCTCATAGCACCGAATGCAACAATCTTATCGAAGTAAGAGCAAGGGTAAGCAAGTTTAATTGTAAGAGTCTTGCCGTCCTCGCTTGCAACTACGTTGAGCTTGTCGGGATCGGGAGTGGTTGTGGGGTTACCTTCATCGTCGGGGTTGCCGACAGCGTCCTGGTAGCCTTCGATCATACCGATAACGGTCTCTGCATAGGGAGCGGCAAGCTCAGTGTTTGCAAGACGCTTAAAGGTATATTCGAAATCCTTTGCGTTAAGCTCTGTGCCGTCTGACCATTTAAGACCGTCACGCATTGTGAAAGTCCAGGTAAGACCATCGTCGCTTACAGTGTACTTTTCAGCCTGACCGGGCTGAACCTTGTTGTCCTCATCAATTATGAGAAGAGTCTCAAAGAGTGTGATGAGCATATTGCCACCATCAACAGTACTGTTGAGAGCAGGATCAAGTGTCTCGGGGTTAGGTCCTATCTGAACCGTTATACCGTCCTTCTTGCTGTTGCCGCACGAACTCAGGAGTGCCATTGCCGACAGACACATGACAACTGCGAGTATCGCAGCAATAAGTCTTTTGGTTTTCATTAAATACATCTCCTTCTTTTAGCAACTCGCGCTGCTTTAAAATATATCCATTGCGCTCCAGATGCACAATAAACAACTTATTTAACCTTGTCAAGGTGGTGGCAGGCAGCAAAGTGACCTGCCGATATTTCGCGAAGCTCCGGGCATTTTTCGGCGCAAAGACCGTCCGCATACGGGCAGCGTGTCCTGAAACGACATCCGCTCGGCGGATTGAGCGGGCTCGGAACATCTCCCTCAAGCGGTATTCTGTGTGAAGCACGCGCTATTTTGGGGTCGGCTTCGGGTATAGCCGAAATAAGGCTTTTGGTGTATGGGTGTGCACTTCGCGCTATAAGCTCATAGCTGTCGGCAAGTTCTACAAGCTTGCCGAGATACATAACACCTATGCGGTTTGAAATATGCCTTACAACGCTTAAATCGTGCGCTATGAAAAGGTAGGTGAGATTAAGCTCCTTTTGCAGATCCTCAAACATATTTACGACCTGTGCCTGGATAGACACGTCAAGAGCCGATACCGGCTCGTCGCAAACTATAAATTCGGGATTTACCGCAAGTGCTCTCGCTATGCCGACTCGCTGTCTTTGACCGCCCGAAAATTCATGCGGATAGCGGTTTGCGTGTTCGCTGTTAAGACCGACCGTCTCAAGAAGAGATATGATTCTGTCGCGTCTTTCTTTTTTGTTGGCGGCAAGGTGATGAATGTCAATAGCTTCACCTACAATATCGCCTATCGTCATACGCGGGTCAAGGCTCGCATACGGGTCCTGAAAGACCATCTGCATTTTTCTTCGATAGGGCAGCATATTGACCGCAATTTTTTTCTTTTTGTCAAATATAACGTCTCCGTCATATATTATTGTTCCGTCGGTAGGCTCGTAAAGCCTTAAAAGAGTGCGTCCTACGGTTGTTTTACCGCAGCCCGATTCACCGACGAGACCGAGAGTTTCGCCCTTTTTGATGTAAAACGAAACATCGTCTACCGCCTGAACGTATTTTTTCTTTTTGCCTCTGCCTCCGGCAGGAAAGTACTGCTGTAAGTGCTGTACTTCTACAAGCTTTTTATCGTCACTCACAGTTTTTCTCTCCTTCCTCAAATTCTTCTTTCTGAAGCAGCCAGCAATAGCTGTAATGCGTGTCGCTGAGCTCCGTTTTCGGCGGCATTTGCTTTAAGCATATCTTCATGCATTTTGAACATCTCGGCGCAAACGGGCACCCTGCCGGCGGATTGAGCAAATCGACAGGCTGACCCTCAATCGGTACAAGCCTTTCGGTGTTTTCGGCATTCAGCTTCGGAATGGACTTTATAAGACCCTTTGTATATTCGTGCTTCGGCTCGTAAAATATCTCGTCTGCCGTGCCGTATTCAACTATGTGACCTGCGTACATAACCGCTATTTTTTCACACATACTCGCAACTACGCCGAGGTCGTGAGTTATCATAATTATGCTCATTCCGAGCTTTTTGCGCAAATCCTGCATAAGGTCAAGTATCTGCGCCTGAATTGTAACGTCAAGAGCCGTCGTAGGCTCGTCGGCGATTAAAAGCTTCGGTTCGCAGGCAAGCGCTATGGCAATCATAACTCTCTGGCGCATACCGCCCGAAAGCTCGTGCGGATACTGTTTAAGTCGCTTTGTGGGCTCGTTTATGCCGACAAGCTCCAAAAGCTCTTTTGCGCGCTCATATGCCTGCTTTTTGTCTTTATCCGTGTGCAGCCTTATAACCTCTGTTATCTGGTTGCCTATTGTGTAAACGGGGTTCAGACTCGTCATAGGGTCCTGAAAGATTATAGAAACCTCGTTCCCTCTTATCTTTCTGAAATCATTTTCGGACATTTTTTCGATTTCGTGACCGTTAAATCTGATTGTTCCGCCTATAAGCTTGCCGGGGTAAGCGGTAAGACCCATTATAGAATAAGCTGTAACGGATTTACCGGAGCCTGATTCACCGACTATACCGAGAACCTCGCCCTCATCCATCGAAAACGAAACGCCGTTAAGCGCTTTAACTTCGCCTGCGGGAGTAAAGAACGACAGTCTCTCGTCTTTTATTTCCAAAAGTTTTTCACTCAAAGTATTTCCCCTCCTTTAGTTCTTGAGCTTCGGGTCAAACGCGTCGCGCAGACCGTCGCCGAGAAGGTTAAAGGCGAGTATGATAACGCTTATCAGCACCGCGGGTAAAAACAGCAGGTACGGATAGGTGTTCATACCCTTAACAGCCTCCGTGGCAAGAGAACCGAGCGACGGCATCGGAGCCGTAACGCCGAGTCCGAGGAAGCTTAAATAGCTCTCGGTGAATATGGCGGAGGGTATTTGAAGTGTCGTAGTTACTATAAGAGTACCTATGCAGTTCGTCAGAAGGTGCTTTCTTATAATGCGCGCATTGCTGGCGCCGAGCGCCTTTGCCGCGGTAACATATTCCGATTCCTTGAGTACAAGTATTTGCGAACGTGTTATTCTTGCCATACCTACCCAGTATATCAGAACAAACACAATGAATATCGCTATAAGGTTAGGTCCCATTTTCTGCATCCACATAAATCCGGGCGTTGCAGAGAGTTCTTCAAGACGCGGCTTCAGGGACGTCGCAAGCAAAATTATCAAAAGAATATCGGGAATGGTATACAAAATATCGGTAAAACGCATCATAATATTATCGACCCAGCCGCCGGCAAAACCGGCTATTGCGCCGAACAGCGAACCGACTATGAGTACAAGCGCCGCGCATACAAGACCTACCGTGAGGCTTATTCTTGCGCCCATCATAAGGCGAACGGCAAAGTCTCTGCCGAGCTTGTCTGTTCCGCAGATATGGGGGAAAACCTTTTGACCTGCGTCTATTTGTGCCTGTTCCGTTTCGCTGTAGTGGAACGGAGCGAGATTTTCGCTGTATTTTATCTGCTGCTCATAGCTGTACGGCCAAAAACTCGGTAAAATGTATGCGAAAATAATTATCAGTATGATAAAGACAAGGCTTACCATGGCAACCTTGTTTTTGCGCAGACGTCTGAATCCGTCCTTCCAAAAGTTGACGCTGTCGCGCATTACAACAAGGCTTTCTTTTTCCGTGGATGTAGCCGGTACAAAATCGTCCGCCTTTAAATGCAGACTCGGAAATTTTTTATTCATCGGCGATGCCGCTCCTTACTTAAGTTTGATTCTCGGGTCGATTATTTTATAAAGTATGTCAACTATGACGTTTGCAATTATAATAAGCGTTGCGAGAACTATTGTCGTTCCCATTATCATAGTGTAGTCGCGGTTGATCATAGCCGAGACAAATTCACGGCCGAGACCGGGAATTGCGAATATCTGTTCTACGATAAACGAACCCGTCATAAGGCTTGCAAGCATCGGTCCGACGTAAGTTATTACGGGGAGGATTGCATTTCTGAGAGCGTGTTTAAAGAGTATTTTGAAATTTGAAAGACCCTTGGCTTTTGCGGTTCTTATATAATCCTGACCCATAACGTCCAAAAGACTTGACCGCATAAGGCGCGTTATATATGCCGTCGGGTAAATTGACAGCGCCGTCACCGGCATTATATATGACGACAGCGAGTTAAGCCCTACCGTTGGCAGCAGATTAAGCTTACTGCCGAATGTATACAACAAAATTACACTGCTTATAAAACTCGGTATTGCGATGCCGCACGTCGCAAGGACTATAATAAAGTTATCGGCAAATTTGCCTCGGTTATAAGCGGAAAGACATCCGAGCGGTATGCCTACAAGAAGCGAGACGAGAACCGCTATTCCGGCGAGCCTTGCCGATACCGGGAATTTTGAAAAAATAATATCCGATACCGTTCTTCCTCTCTGGCGCAAGCTGACGCCCATATCGCCTTTAATGAAATCGGTAATATATGTTATATATTGCTCAAATAAAGGTTTGTCCAATCCGTATTTGGATGCAAGAGCTTCCTGTGCGGCTTTGCTTATGGACTTTTCCGCAACGAACGGACCGCCGGGAACAAGGTTCATAAGGAAAAAGGTCAGCGTTGCAACAATGAAAATGCTGAGCAAACCCATTGCAATACGCTTAATGATGTATTTGGTCAAATGGTAGACCCCCTGTTTGTTGTGTATTTTTTTCAAAAGACCCACAAGTCTTTTGGTATTATTGTCTCAAATAACCAAATATTGCTAAATTACAGATATTTGTGAGATATTATTTGTACATTTTAACACAATGTCACGCTAAAATCAAGATTAGACATGCATTTATTTAAATATTCCGCAAAATAATACATATTTTCGGGATTTGTATAATCATAAGGAGTTTTGACGCAAAAATTGATGACATATGAAAAAATTTGCAAATTTTTTCTTGACAAAAAAAGAACACCGTGATAACATTGTTCAAACATCTAAAAAACCTGTGATTAAGAAGAGTAGCTTTACTCAAAGCTTGCAGAGAGCGGTTGTCGGTGGAAATACCGCAGGGGAGAGTACAGTGAATGGACTTATGAGGGCGGCACGAAAGCGTTTGTGAGTAGCGGCCGACGGGTTCCGTACCCGTTATCAGAGCGGCTTATATGTCAGTATAAGAAACGAGCGGTCGGTTTTTCCGGCAATTTGGGTGGTACCGCAGGATTCAAAGTCTTGTCCCATATATGGGATAAGGCTTTTTTTATTTGCTTCCAAGGAGAAAAGAATGAAACATTATTTAAGACGATGGCGATGGCGACTTTCAAATTTATAATTATTGTATACCGATTTATATTTTAAAATTAAGGAGATTGTCATCATGAAAAAAATAAAAATAACAGTAGCGGTAATTTTAGCGGCAATAACATTGTTCTTTGTAGGCTGTACGGCAAAAAAAGATAAGGTTCCGGTAATAGGCATAAGTCAGTACGGCGAGCACGCCTCGCTTGATAATTGCCGCGAGGGCTTCCTGCTCGGACTCAAAGAGGCAGGGCTCACAGAGGGCAAGGATTACACAATAGATTATCAGAATGCGTCCTTTGACAATGCCACCGCAACACAGATAGCAAATAACTTCTCTTCCAAAAACGTCGCGCTTATGTGCGCCATAGCCACTCCCTCGGCAACCGCTTGTTACGCCGCGGCAGAGGATAAAAACATTCCCGTTGTATTTAACGCCATAACAGACCCCGGCGAAGCCGGTCTCACAACAGGCAACATCACGGGCGTTTCGGATAAACTCCCCGTAGACCCTCAGCTTGAGCTTATAAGAAAGCTTCAGCCGGATGCCAAAACAATCGGAATTATATATACCACAAGCGAACCGAATTCGGTATCCGCAATTGCCGAGTATAAAGAAAAAGCAGGTAACTACGGATTTACAATCGAGGCAATAGGCGTTGCGGACCAGGCGTCCGTTACACAGGCTGCCGATACTCTTATAAACAAAAATGTCGATTGCATTACAAATCTTACCGACAATAATGTTGTAGGCGTTCTTCCGTCAATACTTGAAAAGACAAACGCCGCAGGCATTCCCGTATACGGCAGCGAAATCGAGCAGGTTAAAAAAGGCTGTGTGGCGTCTGCCGGTATTGATTACATAGAACTCGGTAAAATGGCAGGCAAGCTTGCCGCTGAGATTTTAAAGGGTGAAGCCAAGGCCTCCGATCTTCCGTACGAAACCGTAACGGAGTATAATACATATATAAATTCAGACGCCGCAACAGCTATGGGAATTACCGTTCCGTCGGATATAGCCGCAAAGGCAATAGAATGTAAATAAGGTAGTGTAAAAGAATGCTTGATCTTATTATAAGCACATTAACTCAAGGCTTTATATACGCCCTGCTTTCTTTCGGCGTGTACATAACATATAAAATATTGGATTTTCCCGACCTTACCGTGGACGGCAGCTTCCCTTTGGGTGCTGCCGTAACGGCTGTTTTGCTGGTAAAGGGCGTAAATCCTTTCCTCTCGCTTTTAGTGTCGCTTCTTGTCGGAGCTCTTGCCGGATTTGTCACGGGATTTATTCACGTCCGCTTAAAGGTGCGCGACCTGCTCTCGGGTATTATTACAATGACGGCTTTGTTTTCCATAAATCTTCAGATAGCCGGTTCAAACCTCTCAATCGCACGTGAAATCGATACCGTGTTCACGTCGCCCGTTACAATGTCTGTTTTCGGCTCGATGTCGCTTATTTCGAGAAAACTTATCGTTTCCGCAATTATAATGATAATCTGCAAGGTGCTTCTTGACCTTTACTTTAAGACGAAAAACGGATTTCTGCTTCGCGCGGTAGGCGACAACAGCGTGCTTGTAACCTCTCTCTCAAAAGACAAGGGGAGAATCAAAATAATCGGACTTGTAATATCAAACGCTCTTGTGGCTCTCTCCGGCGCCGTTGCCTGTCAGGAACAGCGCTCGTTTTCCGCTACAATGGGAACCGGTCAGATAGTATTCGGCCTCGCGGCGGTAATTATAGGAACAACGCTTTTCAGGCGCGTAAGCTTTATAAAGGGCACCACCGCCGTAATATTCGGCAGCGTAATTTATAAAGCGTGCATACAAATTGCAATAAGCCTCGGCTTGCCTGCTAATCTTTTAAAGCTCATAACGGCTGTTTTGTTCCTGCTTATTCTTGTCCTCGGCAATCTTCAGAAAGGTTCGGTGAAGAAAAATGTTAGAGCTTAAGCATATTTCAAAAATATATAATCCCGGACTCGTAACGGAGATGTGCCTTTTCGACGATTTTAATTTTACCGTAAATGACGGGGAGTTTGTCTCCGTAATAGGCTCAAACGGCAGCGGAAAAACCTCCATGCTCAATATAATATGCGGCAGTATACCCGTAAACGCAGGCGAAGTTCTTATAAACGGCAAATGCGTGAATAAGAAAAAAGATTTTGAACGCTATGCCTATATCGGCAGAGTGTACCAAAATCCCTCAATGGGCAATTGCCCGAATATGACAATACTCGAAAATATGTCACTTGCCGACAATAAGGGCAAACCCTTCGGTTTGTCATTTGCGCTCAATAAAAAACGGTTTGATTTCTACCGCGAGCAGCTCGCGTCGCTCGGCCTCGGACTTGAGGATAAATTGCACGTGAAAATGGGCTCGCTGTCGGGCGGTCAGCGTCAGGCGGTTTCACTTATTATGGCAACGCTGACACCGATAGACTTCCTTATCCTTGACGAGCACACCGCTGCGCTTGACCCCAAGACCGCGGAAATAATTATGGAGCTTACCGATAAAGTGGTTAAGCAGAAAAAACTGACGGCTGTTATGGTAACTCACAACCTGCGCTATGCCGTGGAGTACGGCACACGCCTTGTTATGATGGACAGGGGAAACATCATACTTGACAAGGCGGGTGAGGATAAAAAGAATACGTCGATAGACGATATCCTCGAAATATTTAATAAGATAAGCATTGAATGCGGTAATTAAATTTTACACAATAAAACGGTCTGTGAAACAAAAGTTTTACAGACCGTTTTCTATATTTTTTTAATTATTTTACAGCTTTGCGTTTTGATTTGTTCTTATCTTTTTGCATAAGCACAAAGAACATAACGAGACAAATGAAAACGGACAAAAGCGACCCTGCCGAGGACGCCAGTCCCATCGGAAAAAGCGTCTCCGGGAAAAGCTTTGACATAAGATACGCCCCGGGAATTCGCACAGCCAAAATCGATACGGTGTTGTGTATAAACGACAGCTCCGCTCTCCCGTTGGCACAGAAATATCCGCTGAAGCAGAATTGTATTCCTCCGAAAAGGCAGTCGAAAATATATCCGCGCATATAGTTGCCGCCCGATATAACGGCAGCTTTGTCCGATGTGAAAAGACCGATTACGGGTTCGGCGGCAAACTGCATGACGACGGATACGATAACACCGAACGATACCGCAATCGACATAGCGTACCACATTGTTTTAACGGCTCTTTCGGGTTTGCCGGCGCCTATATTCTGAGCGCCGAGAGCCGATATCGTTGAAAGCATGGAAGAAGGTACAAGGAACAGAAAACCGATTATTTTTTCGACTATGCCCACAGCGGCGGCGTCGGTAAGACCTCGGCGGTTTGCTATTATTGTTATAATTATAAATGATATCTGTATAAATCCGTCCTGAAGCGATACGGGTATGCCTATTCTCAACAGTCTGCCTATTGTGCGCTTTTTCGGCTTTAAGTCGCTCTTTTTAATGCTTATATTGCTCTTTGATTTTTTTATGAATAAGAGCGAAACTATAACGCTTACCGCTTGCGAAAGCGTAGTGCCGAGTGCGGCGCCGAGAGGACCCATACCGCAAGCCCCGATAAATACAATATCAAGACAAATATTTACAACACAGGCTGTCGCCACAAAATACATAGGGCTTTTTGAATCGCCCAATCCGCGAAATACCGAGCTTATTATATTGTATGCTACTATAAACGGTATGCCGAGAAAGCATACGGTAAGATATTTTATTGTGCCCGTTACAGCCTCCGTCGGAGTTGACATAACCGCCGTGATAGGCTTTGCCAAAAGAAGCAGCAGTACAGTCAGAACAGCCGACAGCGACATAAACAGTGTTACCGTATTACCTATGTTTTCCGAGGCGTTCGCTCTGTCGCCGGCTCCTACGGCTCTGCCTATATTTACGGTTGAACCCATAGCAAGTCCTACTATCATTACGGTCAGCATATGCATTACCTGGCTGCCTATCGATACGGCGGTAGTTCCCTCTACGCCGTCAAACCTACCGATGATTATAAGATCCGCCATACCGTACAGCGTTTGCAGAAAATATGATAAAAGATACGGCAGCGAAAATTTAATTATATTTTTAAATACACTGCCGTTTGTGAGGTTTTGTTCCATAATACAGTAATTCTCCCAAAAACTATACTATATTATAGGCTCTATTGTTATTGTGTTGTCAATAGCCAATTTGAAACAGAGCGTATTTTGTTGTAAAACATCAAAAAATATCCGATTTCGGCGGTGACTTAATTGAACCTTTATAACGGAAAATACGGCAGCCGCAAAAGAAAACAAATCTTTGAACCTACCAAAACAACAAATCATTATCTTTAAATCATTTTTACAAAAAGCCGTTCTTGCTTGAAGATATGATGAACACCGAAACGGAACGTACCGGCAAGAAGCCGAATAATTTGTCTTGCATTTTGTGCTGCCGAGCACGCCTGTGCCGAATACCGGAATTTTCAGCTTTCACTTCTTTTACCCCAATGCCACATCAAGCGTCATCATTACGCTGAATCCCACCGCAAAGAACACCGTTCCGATGTTGGAATGTTTTCCCTGAGACATTTCGGGTATTAACTCCTCCACCACAACATAAATCATAGCGCCGGCGGCAAAGCTCAAAAGGTACGGCAATGCCGGGATTATAAGCTGTGCGGCAAGTATAGTCAACACAGCGCCGATAGGTTCAACTATTCCCGAAAGGACACCGCCGAGGAAAGCCTTGCCTTTTTTCTCTCCCTCGGCTCTGAGCGGCATTGATATAATCGCTCCCTCGGGAAAGTTTTGAATTGCAATGCCTATTGACAGAGCCAGCGCACCTGCTGCCGTAATCTGCGTATTTCCGGCGAGAAAACCTGCATACATAACGCCGACAGCCATTCCCTCGGGAATATTATGCAGAGTTACCGCCAATACCATCATCGTTGTGCGTCCGAGCTTGGTTTTCGGACCCTCGGGTTGCTCGCTTCCTATATGAAGATGCGGAATCAAATGGTCAAGCGCAAGCAAAAACAATACACCGACCCAAAATCCGACAAAAGCCGGAATAAACGCGAGCTTTCCCATATTTCCCGATTGCTCTATTGCCGGAATCAGTAGACTCCAAACCGAGGCGGCAACCATCACACCGGCGGCAAAGCCCGCAAGTGCGCGCTGAATCGTATCGCCGAGCGATTTTTTCATAAAGAAAACGCACGACGAACCGAGAGTTGTTCCGAGAAAGGGAATGAGTATTCCGAGAAAAGTTCCCGTTTGTCTCGTTGCTTCAATATGCATGATTTATTTCCTCATTTCTGTGCCGTAATGCACAGCCGCTTTTTATTCTTATGAATTTTAATATCGTGAAATCCGCCGCAGCCGCAGTCCGAAATATAGGCGTCGGGCGCAAGAGGTAAAAATTGCAAGCACCGGTTCGCAAGATAACTGTGTCCTATATTCATAGCCAAGACCATCAACTTGCCGCCGAGCCCGACAGGCTTACGGGTGTTTTCAAAAAACTTCATATTATACCTTAGTTTTTACGCATTCCGCATAGGTGAGCGGAAACGACGCCTTTATGACTTCGCTTTTTTGCACCGTCCAGCCGTTTTGCCACAAAAAGTTCAAATACTCTTTGCTTGACCACTTGCTGTGCAGTGGGAAGCCTGCCGACTTCATAAAAAATGCCTTTATTCTGCCGCGCAGCGTATTTTCCGCATGAGTAAAGGTCGGTGCAATCAAAACACCGTCGTCTTTCAGCACCCGTCGTATTTCGGCGAGTGCTTTTTCGGGTTGCGGGACAATATGCAATGCGTTGGATACAATAACCGCGTCAAAGGACTCGTCCGCATAGGGCAGGTGAAACATATCCTGTACCGAAAAACGGAGCTTTGCGGAGCGGTTATTTTGCTTTGCCTGCATAATCATATCGGGCGATGCGTCCGTTGCCTCAATGTGCTTTGCCGAGCCCATAATATTTTTGGCAATGAGCCCCGTGCCGGTTGCAAGCTCCAAAACCGTTTTATTCCGCACCGTAGGGCGTATCAATTCATACATCTGCCCGTATGCCGCCGAGTCTTTGCGCATAAAACGATTGTAAATTTTTGCATTTCTGTCCCAAAAATTCTTTTTCATGATTTTATCCTCTGTTGATGGTGCCGCTGTTTAGACGGCTGACCGCTGTGCTTTTTGAGTAATCCTTATTCCAAAACTCTCATGACATCCGCTTCTTAATTTACGTATGCCTCGATGGCTACTTTTTCAAAATTTTCGTAATTTCGGCAAAGTCCTCGCGCGCCTCTTTAAAGTACGGCAGCATACAGTAGCAATGTACCATCTTCGGCCTTGCAAAGGCGGTGTACGGAACGTTGGCTCGCTTGCAGGCGTTCTCAAAATCCGGCAAAGCACCGTAAAGAACTTCGTCGGAGGAATAGAAAAAGTGAATGTCTCCCACGCCGGAAAAATCGCCGCGCGAGCCGGAAATCATATAATCGGGCACATTCTTTTGCCCGTGCCGCATAAAGCTTTCCACGGTTACCATAAAGGCGTAGTCAACGGCAACATCCTTTTTGTTAAGCTCTTTCATTCGCGCCTTTTCGGCGTCGTTCCACGGCACTTCCCCGGGCGAAACGGCAACAATGTGCCTCGGCTGCGGCAGGGGCTCTTTTTGCGCGTTATTGTGTGCGGCAATGCCGAGAGCCAGTGCACCGCCCGATGAAAATCCGCAGGTGCTGACATTCCCACCGCCGTATACTCCAATCATTTTGCGGTAACATTCGTATGCCATCGCGTATGTATCGGTTATGCAGTGCTCCGTACAAAGCGGATAGAACGGAAACCACACATCACAGCCGGTGTCTCGCATAAGCTTTCGCATAACCGGCAGATCGCCCTTGTCGGGGCCTATAACCATTCCGCCGCCGAAAAAGTAGAGAACGGCGCGCTTCGACGGCTTTTCGGCTTCTCTTGCGATTAGGCACGGAAAACCGTTCACCGTGACCGTTTCATAATGGGCCTTGCGGTCAGAAGGCGAAAATACGCCGCGGTGGCGGTTATGCTTTTCTATCTCTTTAATCAGTTCATCTTGCGGCAGTCTAAAAGTCTTTTTTGCACCGGAGAGCTTATAAGCGGTGCGAAGTAATGACGCAAAAACACTCATATTTTATTCACCATAGCCTTTCAGCCGTCTCAAAATTATGTATAGGCAATTTTTGACGGCAAATAAATTCAGCAGTGTGATTTTTCACACAGTTATTTCTTTTCAAGAACGACGATTTTATTTGATATATTGCGTACAAGAGAAACTTTTCCGAGTACCTTGTAAACTGGTATGAACGCCGCCATACCTTCTGTCAGACTGTGTTCTTCAACAAAGCGGAAGTTCGGCAAAAGCTCAGAGAGCGCTTTGCCGTTTTTTACACCCTATGTAAATTTGGCATTGCTCGCATCAATTGATTTTTCCTTGAATCCCTTGGCCGTTATCGGGTTCATTGTTTCAACAAATACCGTTGAGCTTTGAAACCGCTCGGCAATCACCGAAAATATGCGTTTTACATCCGCCTTGTTAAGATACATCGTCAGTCCCTCGATAATAATAAGTACGGGCATATCTTGCTCTGCTATTTCACTTCCCCAGTTGTCCATAGCGGACATGGCAATCTGCGAGACGGAGTCGCTTTCGGGCAAGAGCTTTTTCCGCACGGCAATCGTCTCCGGCAAATCAAGATTATACCAATGAGAATATCCGCTTATGCGATAACACCGCGTATCAAGACCGCAAGCTATGTTGACAACAACGGCTCCGCTGTGTTTTGCAAGCCGATTTCAACAAGTCCGTCAAGTGCTACGGTGCGCGCAATAACGCCGCTGTACATGGCGGTGTCTTTGTCGGCAAGTGAAAAGTCGTAGTTCAGTTTTCCGATGATTTCTTCCGCCTTTTTGTCACGGACAGCTACACGACCGCGGCTCTCTTTTGACCTCGCATATACGGTTTGAAGCATTGTCTCGGGCACTCCGAAGAGTGTGATTTTTTCGCCCGTATTTATTACCTCCATTTGTCGAAAATCAGCGCACAATAAGTTAGCAATTGCTAACTAAAGTACCTTTGAAAAGCTGCTCCGAGGCAGCCGATGTATTTTTTCTCTTTTGGCAAAATTCAAATTTGCTTTTTCGTAACGGAACAAATAATATCCGAATACCTAATGTATCATAGCATAAAATATTCGATTTTTCAATAGGTAACCGAATTTAACCCGAATTGTTAAATTCCTTTGGTTGATACCGCCGATTTTTATGTTACAATAATATTACCGCAAGACGATATGCACGTCGTCGGATTTTAAGGAGGCGTTAAATGGACATTAAACTCGGCGAAAACCTCAGAACCTTGAGAATACGAAGCAAGCGCACGCTTGAAGACATCGCAGAGATAATAGATGTTTCAAGACAGTCTGTTTCAAAGTGGGAATCGGGTGAGAGCTATCCCGATATAGAAAAATGCGCACGTTTGTCAAAGCTCTATAATGTGTCGCTTGATGCCTTAATTAACAAGCCCATCGAGGAGCTGATAAGTGAGGACGAAAACAGCGACAGATACGTTTTCGGGCTGACGGTTCTCGGCAAAAACGGAACTATCAGATTGCCGCAAAAGGCGATTGAAGTTTTTGAAATAACCGAAAAGGACGCGCTTTTGGTTGTCGGCGACAAAACGCAGGGGATAGCGATTGTAAAATGCGGCGGAACAAATGACTTTATAGATGAAAACAGCGGAAAGGAGAACTGACAATGGAATTTGTAAGAGTTAATTATGACAACAATAAGGTGGCTTGTGCGGAGCTTACCTCTCACAGAGAGGTGATTGAAGAATACGCCTCAAAAGGGTATAAGTATCTCGGCTTTGTACCCGTAAAGCTCGGACCGAGCGGAAAAATGCTCGCCCTTGACCTTATATTTGATAACAAATAAATGCGGTGTTGTTACGGTTTGCTTAGGTACCGCCGCGAATGACGACAAAGCGGAGCGCTCGGTCTTAACTGAGTGCTCCGCTTTTTGCGTGGACAAGAGAGAGCCGAAGTTTTAAGCTTCTTATATAAGCTCCACATAGTTTATCTTATTTGAATTTACCGTGTTTTCAAGTACGGAGTTTTTATTTATCAGCGCGGCGTATCCGCTTTCGTTATACATCTCGGCGAATTTTTCATTTTTTCCTATTGCAGTTAAAATTCCGCGAAGCGCCGAAACGGCAGAGCTTTCGTGCATACAAAATCCGACTTCATAGCAGCCGCACGTCATACGGCTTGCCTTTGTCCCGTCAAATGTGAACTCTACCTCATACGTTCCGCGCGGATGCGGTTTGCCGATATCCACAACGGCGCTGACTGTGTTTTTATCAATGCAAAAATACGGTATTGTGTCGTCGGACGGCAGCTCGTCATAAGGGGCCCCCGTATTTGCAATCTCCGCTTCAATTCCCTCGTCGTATGAACAAATAACTTCGTCCTCGGCGTTTGGGCTGATAAACCACGGCAATATTTTTTCTTTCGGAATTACATTTCTGTCAAAAGATATAAAGAAGTCGCCGAGTAAATAAAGCTTGCCGCGAATCTCCGTGTCAACGCGATATATTACACGCTTGTATTCCGAGAGCCTGATTTTAAAGCAATAGCTGACTTCCGTCACAAACCCCAAAAGTCCCTCGAGCTTGCCGTCTACGTAAACTCTGTCGCCTTTTTTCAGGTCGAATTTGTCGTTATAATATGAGCAGGCGAATCCTCTCGCCGGGAAGTACACTCTTACCACCGACTTTTTAGCCGCCGCTTCTTCGGTTTTGCATTGCTCTGTTTTGTTTTTTTGCTCTTCGGAGGGCTCTTTTTCAGCCCAAAAGCCTATCTTACGCATTGCAAAAACTCCTTTCTTATCTCGCTTAAATGACAAAGTGAAGTA
>DJOQ01000002.1:13216-38930 GCA_002437245.1 Ruminococcaceae bacterium UBA6434 | reverse complement strand
TCCGAGATGTTTTTGCTTTTTTTGCGGTGCGGACATTTTTAACATCCCCCGTTGACATTACGCGTTAAAAATTTTATAATCTGTTTATGTATAAAACGGAGGAATTAAAATGGATAAGAAAATAATCGCAGTTATCTGCGCTTCCTTAATCGTAATATCGGCTGTTTTCGCCTCCTGCGGAAAAAAGAAGCCGACCATAAACGCCAAAGACGCCACATATGAGGTTGTTACCGATAAAGAGGGCAATACGGTTCTCAATGACGACGGCGAGATTGAAATATATGTCACCGATGAGGACGGTAAAAAGGTTACCGACGAAAACGGCGAAATAAAAACGGGCGCCGTTCCGTTCCCCGACAAAATAACCGACGGCACACTCCACGAGACGAAATATTTTAAAATGGTTTATCCCGACGGCTGGACCGTAGGCAATTCCGGTATAGCCACTTCAAAGAAATATAAGGGGCTCGACGCGCAGGTTATGTATTCGGGCGAAGCCGAGGACGACAGCGCAGCCGAAAAAGAGGCAAACAATACCGTGTCTCAGTGGAATCAGGTTTTGTCGCAGGCAGGCGATTCGGCAACGGGCATAACCGTTGAGCAGCGCACCGTAACTCTCGAAAAATGCGGAGCTACCGCATACGTGGTAGAGATTAAAAAAGCCGACGATAAAAATCCTAAAACATATTCCGCTTATCAGCTCACTATGGATTTTGTCTGCAACGGCGGTCTTTACCATGTGCAGTGCTTCACCGAGGACGGCAATACGTTTGACGGCAGCCTTGATTTAGCGGCTATGTACGGTGCAAATCTCACAATTAAATAACGGCTCAATTAAGAACATCGAAATTTGCAAAGCGGTTCACGGGGTATTTGCCACGTGAGCCGCTTTTTGCCTCCCTTGAAAAGGGAGGTGGGTTGCCGCAGGCAACTCGGAGGGATTTCTTGAGGGTTGTATGGAGTTTGAATAGAGAGTGCATTACCTTTTAATCCGCTTTTTGCCTCCCTTGAAAAGGGAGGTGGGTTGCCGCAAGGCAAGCCGGAGGGATTTCTTTGGGGTTGTGCGAAATTTGAATAGATTGTGCGCGACCTTTTTAATCCGCTTTTTGCCTCCCTTGAAAAGGGAGGTGGGTTGCCGCAGGCAACTCGGAGGGATTTCTTGAGGGGTTATATGGAGTTTGAATAGAGAGTGCGCGACCTTTTTAATCCCTCAGTTCGCTCGTAAACTCGCGTCCAGCTCCCTTTACAAGGGAGGCATAAAATCCCTCAGTCACCTGCGGTGCCAGCTCCCTTTACAAGGGAGCCTAAAAGCCATCTGTTTTTTGCCCGAAAATACCGCAAAAAAATGTTCAAAACCGTGTTCAATACTTGTCAAAAAGTTCAAAACTTAAAAATGTTAACAACTTGTTCATAATTTTACAACAACATTGCCAATTTTATTTGCCACTTTTGCCCAAAAATAACAATTCTATTTGTTCAATACAGAAAATCAACAAATTTGTGTGAACAATTTATTGACTTTTTTTGTTTGAAATCCTATACTTTAACTAACCATAGGAATGGTGTAATAGGGCGAAGTGCCCCCTTTTTGAGGGTGCACTGCCGCACGGCTGATTTACCGTGCAGTTTCCATCCCGTTTTGATACACATCCTACGGTAACATGCTCGGGTGTGTATCATCAGTTTTCCACCGATTCATTTTTACGGAAGTGGAAACGGTGGAAACCGACCGAGTTAATATGCCGAAATCGGTTTGCTTTCTTGTAAATCAAAGAGCGGTCAGAAGTACAGCGGATTTTGTGCGAGGAATTGCTGCGGGGAGTGCCGCCCGCAGTGAAAAAGCAGGCACACATACATTGTTTTAATGTAAATCTTTTTAGGAGGAAAAAACACGTATGAAAAAATCTACCAAATTGTTAAGTGTTATCTTGGCAGTTGTCATGATTTTCTCAACTATGTCCGTTATGGCGTTTGCTGCAAAGACGGAGTATCAGACATCTGATAACCTCAGCGCCCTTGAAGCATACAGTCCGGACGGCGCGGTAACAAGGCTCTCCACCGAAGAGAGAATGTCAATCGTATTTGACTTCCTTGATGTTACCCTCGCTGCCGCAAACATTAACCTGGGCACGGTTATTGATACCATGGGTCTTAAGCTCACGGTAGACCTTACATCTGTTAACGCTCTTTGCGGAACCATCGACGACGCCAAATCCCTTCTTAACAACACACTCGTTAAGATGGTTAAAGGCTTGCTCGGCATAGTTGCAGACGCAAACCTTAATAAATGGACGTCGGGCATGACAAGAGAAAAGAGTGCTCAGCTCAATATCGTTAACGGTCTCGCTACCGTTCTCGACGACAACGCAGGCCTTGTTAAACAGGTTCTCAATGACGGTAAGCTTGACCTCGGCGTTATCGGCAACTTTGTTGATATCTCCGCCGTTAATAAGTATCTCGCCGATATTCCGGGCCTTGTAAAGGGTCTTGTTTATCCGTTGTTCGCAAGAGTTGACGATGATATGACTCTCATCAACACTTACTCGACGACTTCCGCTAACCCCGATACTCTCATCAAGCAGGTTCTTATCAACGCTATGTCAAAGCCGCAGAGCTATACTTCTTATAAAGAAGACGCTTCCGGCAATTGTGTAAGCAATCACATTGCTCTTCCGACAAGCGCTGACGCAGGCCTTCGTGATTACTATGTTAAGGGCTCCGACTCTAAGGGCGCTTATATCGAGGTATATGAATACAATACCGATAAGAAAACATATGTATCTCAGGATGAGAAGTATTACAGAACCGAAGAAACCGATATGGAAGGCAACGGCACAGGTACTTATGTTTACACCAACGCTTCGGGCGAAAATGTAAAATATTACGTTAAAGACAGCTACTTCCTTCCCTCACTTGCCGCAAGCGGTAAGGTTTCGGAAATCTTCAACCTTGACAGCAACACTCTTGTTTCGGCTCTCTATCAGATAGCTCCCTATGTATTCAAGGATCTTGCTCCCGTTGTTCTCAACGGTTCCGTTAAGATGCTTCTTGCACAGTGGTTCGGCGCTGAAAAAACCGAGCTTTATAGCGGCAAGGCTTCAGACGCTTCTGCGGTTCTTGCAAAGCTCCCGTCCGATGTAAAGGCATTCTATTCTAAGGCTGCCGGCACATACAACTGGGATTGGTCGGACTTCACCATGGGCGCCGACGGCAACGGCTATTATCGCCTTGTCAGCAAAGACGGTCTCACCGAGACTTGGCTCAAGTTTGATATGTCCACCGCTAATTCGTATGCTAAGCTCATTAACTGGAATTACACCATCTCCGGTGACTTCGTTGACGAGTTTATGCCTACAGCTTCAAGCGACGGTTCCGTTACTGCTTCCGCAGCCGGTTATACCACCGTCCTCTCGGCACTCAACGACTTTGTTGGTAAAGCAATCAACACCATGCTTTCGGATACTGCAAAGGCTGCTATAAATTGGACAAATGGCGACAACACAAAGCTCGTTCCCAATCTTCGCAAGGCCCTTCAGTATATCGCTTCTTATAACCCCGAGTATCTCTTCGGCACAGGTTATGAGACTGTTTACGCAGGTTACTATGATACTCTCGTAGACAAGACCGCTTCCGACCAGGATGTTGTTACGGCTCTCGGTGCAATTGCTGTTAAGGCTCTTATGCCTCAGATAATTCTCCCGTCGGCTGCTGAGCTCAAGGGTCAGAACGTAACTGCTCTTCTTGCTTGCGTTATTCGCGAGCTTGCAACTCAGTTCCTTCCGTCATACAACTATGACGCTCTTATTTATACCGATTACAACACCAAGTCTCTTGTTAAGGGTAAAGACAGCGGTTACTGGATCGATGTTATCCTTACCATGGGTACCGACATCGGTATGAAGTATCTCTCAAATCTTGCCGACCTCGGCTCCGATAAGTCCGACGGCCACAAAGTTGACGCAAGCAAGACTTATAAGCTTGCCGACTTCGAAAAGAATACAAGCGCTTGGGAAGACACCGTCGACTGGGTCATCGACTGGGCTCTTACTTCGGATAACGAGTGGTGCTGGAAGTTCCAGAAGCTCGTCAACACCGACGGCCTTACACTCGACCTTGCTAAGGCGCAGGATCCGTGGGTAAAACTCGATAAGATCATCTGCGACATTCTTCCTGTTGATAAGATCATCAACGAAACAGCTAAAGACGGCAAGACTCTTCTTGAGACTGTTCTCAGAGACGACGTTCTCGACAGCCTCCTCAATCTTGACGTAAGCAAGCTCCTCGGTACAAGCAGTGTTACAGGTATTCTTAATATTCCTGCTGACAGCACTCTCAGAACCGAGGCTATATATCCCGCAGTATTCAGAATCGTAAGAGAACTCCTCAACAAGGTTCTCGGTAAGGTATGCGGCAACACCGCTCTTATCGGCGATTCTTACAATTCACTTGACGCTATCCTCCAGAAGAGCGCTATTGCAAACCTTGCCGAGACTCTCGTTAAGGGCATTGCAACTGCTGTTATGACAGGCGGTCTTCTTGATGTAGCTCTTCCGTTTGTAAACTTCTTCCTCGGCTGGACAACAAACGCTCAGACTTATGCTGAGCCGCAGCTTGCGGTTGACAAGGGTGACCTTAACTATGTACAGCTTACAAACGGCGCTATGGATACAACTCTTAAGGTAACCAACGCTTCCGCAGGTATGCTCTTAAAGCACGGCGACACTTACGATCATCCTTACATACTTACTGTTAAGTCTGTTAAGGTTAACGGCGAAGAAATGCTTACAAGCGGTGAAAAGTCCCTTTCCCCGTATGAGAATACCGAAGTTGCACTCAAGGCTACCGTTCCTACCGACAGCCTTGCTAAGATAGCCATAACTTACAGCTTTACCTTTAAAGACGGTACATCTTATGACGGCGACCTTACCGCTACAACGTTTGAGTATGCGACTAACGATACTGCCGATACTGTCGGCACCGCTTGGGATTCGGGCGAGCAGAAAAAGACTGTTAGCACTTACGATGTAGTTAAGATGAAAGGTGCAACCACTACCGATTATCTTGCGACAAATGCGGCGGCGCTCTCCAAGGTTGTTTCTGACATTGCTGTAACATGGACCAACACGAGAGACACCGATTGCAAATTCACAGCGGGTTCGCTTTCCGGTTTTGACACAAATTATTTTGAGTCATCGGGTCAGTCCGAGGCACTTGTAAATCAGACGTTCCTCACCGGTGATCCCAACGGCATTGTTACCGTCAATCCGATAAGACTTAAATCCGATGTAGACGCAGAGACTGTTCCTTCAGGTTCTACACTTGCTCTCGGTAACAACTCCGTAACTGTTTACGGCGAATATAAACCTTGGATAGGCAGCAAGAAGACCGGTTCGCTCACTTTGACAGCGCCTCTCGGCACACTCTATTATTACAACACCACCGACCTCAAGAAGGTTGTTGACAGCGAGTTCAAGGCTAACCGCGATGAGTCTAAATACGATTCAACCGCTTGGGCTGCATATTGGACCGCTCTTACCGAGGCTGCTAAGCTTGCTTACGGCCCGTTCAAGAAGGCTAACATCTCTAACTACACAGATGATAAACTCGAAGCTGCCATAACGGCTCTCGAAGATGCAGTTAAGGCTCTTGATAAGACCGGCGATGAGACTCAGGCAGCCGCAGACAATGCGACTGTTACTCCGGCTCCCATCGAGGCTGCTCTCGAAGCTGCAGGCGACATCAATTATCAAAACTTCGATCTCTATGAGTATTGGGCTTACGAAAAGGCAATGAAAGCCGGCAACGCTATCATTGACGCTTACAAGGGTCCCGTAGCTCCCGAAAAGTACATTGACGGCAGCTCACTCAAAGAGTCTGAAATCACCGCAATTGCAAACAAAGCAAATGACACATATAAGAAGGCTATCGTAGCTTCCATGAAGGCTCCTTCGCTTGAAGCTCAGACCGCTTATACTGAAGCTGTTAAGGCTTACAAGGCTCCTGACTATTCAGAGCTTGAAATCCTCAATAGCGCTAAGAACATTTCTTGGTATGCAAGCTTCCTTAAGGGCGCTGCCGTTACAACTCAGAAGCAGTTCCTTGATAAGGAAATCAAAGCCGCTAAGGCTCAGAACTACAAAGAGTCTGACTACACCGCAGGTTCTTATGCAAGATATACTAAGGCTCTTGCAGTTGCCGAGGCTTTAAATGCCAATTCCGCAGCTCTTCAGTCCGAAGTATTCGACGCTAAGTATGAGCTCGAAATAGCTCAGCGCGCTCTTATGCCGAAATCAGCTTCTGCTGTTGAGGCAGGCGCTTACACCGAGCTTGAGGCTGTTATAGCTCAGGCTAAGTCAATATTCACTGAAAACAGTGCATATACATTTGACGCATCAAAAGCTGACGGCCTTTCCGAGACCGAAGCTTATGCAAAACTCATTTCTGTACTCGGTTATGAGTACACCGATGAGAAGGGCAATGCAGCTAACCTCTACAGCGGCTCCGCTGAAAACTATGCTGCAAATGACCGCTTCTATTCAAACGTTGTAGCTGCACAGGTTGACGCAGTTATCGCAAACCTCAAGAGCGCTATGGCTCCGTTCGTTTGCAAGTACGTAGCAGTTCCCACCACAGAGGGTACTAAGGAAGGCGTTTCGGTTGCCGAAAATGCTTCTCTTATCACCGGCGTAACACCCGGCTCACTCGCTTCTGCTGATGACGTACTCGCAAGAGTAACCGCAAAAGACACTTCTGCTACAGCTCTTACAGTTGCCGCTAACGCTGCAGGCCTTTACGGCACAGGCGCTACCGCAACTCTTAGCCTCAAGTCAAGCGGCGCTCCGGTTGCTATATACACAGTCGTTATCTACGGCGATGTAAACGGCGACGGTGTTGTTGATGGTTTCGATGCTTCCGCTATGGACCTCGCAATCAATAACAAAGCTGCTCTCACAGGCGCTTACAAGACTGCAGGCGGCCTTGCTACCGGCAAAGTTGACCTTGCTAACTACGGCCTTGTAGTTGCCGCTGCTTACGGCGGAACTGCAATCGCTCAGAAGTAATTTCCTTTAAGATTACTTAAGTTAAAACCCGGTGGGGGAGTTTTCTCCCCCACAAGGGTGTATGTAATGGGATATTCTTAAAAAGATATTAGAGCATATGCTTTAAAAGTGCGGCTAATAGTTTTGTGAAAAAACGGCGCAAAGCTTTTAAGCCCGTAATTGAATGACCTTATTTGTGATAGCGTAAGGGATATTTTCTTTCGGCGTGCCATTTTTACTCACAAAATATTGACATTGTGCTCTTAAAAGTGTATATTTAATATGATTAAGAATAGAAGGAGGCAAAAAATGACCAAGGCAAAAAAGGCGATAAGCCTTATTGTATCTGTAGTTATGCTCCTTGGCGTGCTTGCAGTCGGCGTTTTCGCAAATGACAACACCGGTGTCACTGAAACCGGCACCATCGCTTTATCGTTTGACAAGGCGTCATATAGCGCAGGCGATACGGTCAAGGTTACCGTAAAATTAACCACAGATTATTATGCTGCAACGGTTTCTGTTCCTGTTCAGTATGACAGCAGTGCTGTTAAGTTTGTAAGCGGCACAACTGCTTCAACGCTGTTCGGTGCAGGCGATGCAACAAAGACGGTCGTAAATGATGCTGCTGCGGACGGCAAAACTTATGTTTATGTCGGCGTATTACCGCAGGCTGCCGGCGGAGCTGTTGCTCAGAAGGCAAACGGCGTCGTACTTTCGACCCTCACCTTTACCGCTTCTAAGGCCATTTCCGATACTGCGGCCGCTTTCGGCGTGCTTGACGATCAGAAAACAACGACCAATCAAGGCGGTAAACTCTATGTAGGTTCCTACAAGACCTCTGATATTACTTCTACAGTTTATACCACAGGTCAGAAACTTACTTTCCCGGTTATAAAGGCTTCTACAGCTAAACCGGAACTTGTTCTTACCGAAACCGGCAAAGATTACGGTACCGTAATCAGAACCGACCTTTGCACAGGCTCGGGCGATTATGCCGGTTGCGTATTCGGTATAGATACCCTTAATGGCGAAAACATTGAGGATTATGTTACCACAAAAGCAGGTTCTATTGAAGTAGTTGCCAACGATCAGGGTAATATGACTACCGGAGCTACCATCCTTCTTAAAGATGACAGCGGTTCTGTAGTTGCAACCTATGTATTTATTTACTTTGGTGATGTAAACGGCGACGGCGCAGTTGACTCAGCTGACGCTGCTGCAGTTGAATTGCATGACCAGTTCGTTGAACTTTTGGACGAAGATACAGCTCCTTATTACGCTGCTGAAGTAAACGGCGACGGTGCTATTGACTCTGCTGACGCAGGTGCAATAGAATTACATGACCAGTTCGTTGAATTGCTTAGCGATCAGAATGTACTCGCTGAATCTTTCAATTCTGCGTGGTAATTGTCATCATTGCAAAACAATTATATATTTACAAATAGGAGATTAATTTATGCTTAAGATGAGAAAAATTTTAAGTGTGGCTCTTGTTGTAGTAATGGCCTTAAGCATGATGGTTATGAGCTCGTCGGCTTTGACTGATGGTAAGACTTTCGGTTTCGTCGTTAAGGCGGATAAAACCGAGAAAGAGATTGTTTCAGGTGCAAAGGTTACTGTTACAATCGCTTTAGATATGTCTGACTATAACCAACTTATGAGTGATATGCGTCTCGCTATCCTCTTTGATAACACGGTTTATACGCCCGACCTTACAACTCGTACGTTTTTAGGTGACTGGGCTGAATATGCAAAAGAGACAACAAAACCGACAGTTAACCCGACATTTGCTTCATTAACAATGGCCAACTCGACAATGACAGAGGAAGAAAAAGCTCTGTATAACAGCTGCGTGCTTCAGGTTGTTAATGGCGACACAACAAAAGGTCATTCGGCAAAAACCGGATATAAAGTTACTGAAGAAGCTGATGGTGTTTCAGTTGTTCAGTTTAGCATGGTTTTCGATGTTACCGGTGATGCAGCTGCTCTTGCTGCCGGCAACAAAAACATAATGATTTCCGATGCAAGTGGTTCAAAGGCTCAGTACATTAAGCAGACAACAGGTTCTTCTGTAGCTACTTATGTTCCTCAGGCAAGCATTGATACTACAAGAGCTAACATCATGGCTAACATGCCGTCAGCTCCGACTTATGCTGTAGCTAAGTATAAGACTCAGGTTAAGTTCACAGGCGATAAGACAACTGCTCCGGATGATCTCTTCCAGTTCAGACTTACTTCGGTTGTTACCGCTGCCGACTTCGCTGCTATGAACTCAAACGGCAATACAATTAAGAGCGTTGGCTTCATTGCTGCCAACACAGGCGCTGCCGATGCAGATGCTGCTAAGACAGCAGTTGAAAACGGCACCGCACTTCCGTCAGCTTGGAAAGCTGCTTCTACCGACTATGTAAGTCAGGCAGACGCTTCTTCCGATGCATACTTCGGCGCAATCATCAAGAATATCTCTCATGCTTCTCAGGCAACTGATATTGACTGCATCGCTTATGTATGCTACAATGACGGTACTGCCGATCATTATGTTTGGTATTCCGCAGCTGTAACTGCTAAAGTTGCTTCAGGATATGATGCTGCTGTTGCTGCTTGGAAAGCTCAGTAATTGAATTTTACCAAGAAACCACAGCGAAACTTTACTATCGGTTCGGCTGTTCAAAACTGAATATTCCGTTCCGACATTAAATTTTATTATTATATCTTGAAAGGAGATTAAATCTCAATGAAACAGGTTTATCAAACACCGGATTTCGATGTTTCTGCATACGAGCTTGACGATATCATCACAATCTCCATAGGCACCGGCCCTGTTGAGGGCGGCGACTCAGGTTGGGTTGAGATCTGACGCTTACGGAACTTCCAATCCGATTTATTAACAATCATAAGCAGAGCAAGGTTCGCCTTGCTCTGTTTTTTTGTGCCTTATTTTGTTTTTTGTGGTCTTATACAGAACTTTCTACATGCTCCTGCCTGCTTTTTTTCTATTCGTTTTTCGCTTCCGTTTTCACCTTTTATCTTTTGCCTTGCTGCCGAATTTCATATTATAACCTACCGCCATTGTAGATGGGAGAGTTCCGCACAAGGCAGCTCGGAGGATTTCAGCCTCCCTTGAAAAGGGAGGTGGGTTGCCGTAAGGCAACTCGGAGGGATTTCTTGGGGGGTTATATGGAGTTTGAATAGAGAGTGCATTACCTTTTAATCCGCTTTTTGCCTCCCTTGCAGAGGGTGGAGCCTCGCCAAAGCAACTCGGAGGGATTTCTTGGGGGTTGAGCGGAATTTGAATAGATTGTGTGCGACCTTTTTAATCCCTCAGTCTACTCACTTCGTTCGTAGCCAGCTCCCTTTACAAGGGAGCCAACAATTCTCAGCTGCTTTGCTATGGTATCCTTTACAAGAGAGCCAACAATTCTCAGTCATCTTCGCAATGTCGCCCTAAAAAGCAAATCAGCCTACCTTTTCAAGGTGCAAAAAAAGCACCTGCCGAGGGTTGAAAAGCCCATAAGCAGGTGTTTTGTTTCATTAAATTGTCGATGCGAATGACGACAAAAGCAAATATCCGCTCTTTTACCGCAAAAATTTATTGTCCTTTTGAGGCAGTTCCTCCGAGACAAACCGTTCGGCACGCATATGCAGGTCATATTTTTCCCTGAGATATGCGATTTTCTCCATCATATGCGATGAATGGTGCTTATCGATACTCTCCTGATTTTCCCAGCTGTCTATCAAAAGCACAGTCTCTTTGTCGTTCATCGGAAAAAAGTATTCATAGCGGAGATTGCCTTTTTCACGTCTTATTTCGTCGGCGATTCCGCTTCTTTCCATCTCTTCGGCAAAACGGCGAGCGCTGCCGTTTTTTCCTGTATAGTATAAATTTACCGTAATGCTCATTTTTAATCCTTTATAACCCGAACATTTTTTATGCCGTAATACTTCATAATTTTGACGGCGCTGTCGTTTATCGCTTCGCCGCTTATAACTACGGGGATAGCCGGCGGACAGGCGACGGCAGGCGATGCGGCAACTCTGCCGACGCTGCTTTCAACAGGTATTGATTCGCTCTCGCAAAAGACAGCCTGTCTTATCGAAAGTCTTTTTTCGGGGAGCTCAAACACGGGTAAAGTCGTTTTCGGCGTAACCGATTTGCCGTCCGTTTTTTTGTGAGAGACGAAAGTCCTTTTTATAATTTCAAAATCCTTGTCGGAATTTTCCGGGGTTATCATCATGACGACAAAATCTCTGTCACATAACTCACATTCGGCATTGTTTTTCCTGAGGCTTTCGGCAAGCTCAAATCCGCTTTTTCCAAAAGCCGATGTGTTTACGGTTATTTTAAGCGGCTCGCCGGATAAAACCTTTTGACCGTTTTCCGCTAAGAATTTTTTTACATCGCACACTTTTTTTACGGTGTCCGAGAGCCTTTCGCGGTAGCCGTTTTCAAGGTATCGGTTCGCGAGGTCAAGCGACTGCAATATAAGATACGACGGGCTTGTAGAGCCGAAAACAGCCATTGCCGTCTTGGCGTCCGAAGAAAAATTTTTGATTTCGTTCTTTGAAAAGTGCAAATATCCCCCTCCCGTTAAAACGGGCAGGGTCTTGTGCGCCGAATCACAGCACATATCCGCACCGAGATCCATAGGGTGACACTTCTCACGTAAAAAGTGAAGATACGCACCGTGGGCATTGTCGCACAACAACGGCACGCCGAAGGAATGTGCAATTTGTGAGAGTGCGGCGATATCCGCCGTGTTGCCGAGATAATCGGGACTTGTAATGTATACTGCGGCAGGCTTTGTATTCAGCTTCGACAGCGTTCCTTTTAAATCCTCCGCCGAAATTTTGCAGCTGCAAAGCGACATATTCTCTTTTGAGGTGAGCCAAACGACGTCGGCGTCAAGCTCCGCCGAAGCGTAAACAAAAGCTCTGTGAACATTGCGTGCGGCTACAAAAACCGGTCTTTCGTTTTTATTTTCACGGTTTATCGCGGCGAGATACAGCATTGCCTTAATCGAGAGCGTTGAGCCCTCGCACGAATAAACCGTCCTTTTTGTACCGAACAGCTTTGATGCGTTATTTTCGCTCTCCGAGATAACGCCGTCCGCGTCAAAAAGCGAGTCGGCGCCGCATATTTCCGTTATATCGCGCGGTTCCGCGCCCAAAAACATACTGCCTTTGTGACCCGGCATATGAAGCCGTGCACCGTTTTTTGCAATATAATCCGAAACAAAATCGTAAATCGGCGTTTTCACAGCATCACCCGCTTATTATTTAAGGTTTTCGGCGTCCTCAGCCACCTTGAGCATAATTGCGCACTCTATTCTTTTACGGAAGAGGTCGCAGCCGTATTCGTAAACGCCCTCGATTTTACCCGTGGCATGATATGCGTTTGCCGCACAGCCGCCGGAGCACCAGAGCTTTGCCCAGCAGTCTGCACACTCTTTTCGCGCATATACGTTACAGCGCCTGAATTCATCCTGAATTTCGGTGTTTGTCACTCCGTCCCAAATGTTGCCGAGCAGAAATTTTTCTTCGCCTACAAACTGATGGCACGGATACAAATCGCCCCACGGCGTTACAGCCATATATTCCGTTCCCGAACCGCAGCCCGAGATGCGCTTATATATGCACGGACCGCCTGTCAAATCTATCATATAGTGGTAAAACGTAAAGGGCTTGCCCTGCCTTTTTCTCTCAAGCATTTCCTCGGCGAGAAGCTCGTACTGCTTCATAACAACCGGCTTGTCCTCTTCCGTCAGAGCCGACGGATCCGACGGAGCACAGACGACGGGCTCCATACTGAGCTCAGTAAAACCGAGCGCGAGCATTGCGTCAATATCCTTTAAGAAATCGGGATTTGAATGTGTAAACGTGCCGCGCATATAGTAATTTTTGTTTCCGCGGCGGCGTACAAGCTCCTGAAATTTCGGCACAACTCTGTCAAAGCTGCCGTTGCCGGCATAGTCAACGCGCCATTTATCGTGTATTTCTTTTCTGCCGTCAAGGCTCAAAACCACGTTGTGCATTTCACGGTTTGCAAAATCTATAACGTCGTCATCTATCAGCATACCGTTTGTTGTAAGAGTAAAGCGGAAATTTTTGCCGTGCTCTTTTTCGATACTGCGTGCGTATTCTACGAGCTTTTTTACCGTATCCCAATTCATAAGCGGCTCTCCGCCGAAGAAATCGACTTCAAGGTTGCGACGCGAGCCCGAATTTTCTATGAGGAAGTCGAGCGCGCGTTTGCCCGTTTCAAAGCTCATTACGGCTCTGTCGCCGTGATATTTGCCCTGGCTTGCAAAGCAGTATGAGCAGTTGAGGTTGCACGTATGCGCCACGTGCAGGCAAAGCGCTTTGATAACATTACCCGAACGGTCCTTAAAGGTTGTGGCAAGATTTTTGAAATTATCGGGTGTGAAAAGCTTGCCGTGCTCCTCAAGTGACTTTATGTCGTCGAGACAAAGAAGAATATCCTCTCTTGTAACGTCGGGTCTGTCGCCGTATTTTTGCATAACGGCGTCAACTGTTTCCTCACGCGATGCGGTTTTATACATTGCGATTATGTCATACGCGACGTCGTCCACCGAATGTACCGAGCCGGAGCACGTATCCAAAACTATATTATATCCGTTTAACTTATACTGATGTACCATTTTTACCTCCGTTAAGGACAGAAAAAGTTCCCTATACACAAAAATGCCGCCCGAAGTCGGACGGCACCCGAATTACCGACAGAATTACTTGTCAGCCTTTTCGCACTGCTGATTTGCAATACCGCAGCTTGTTTTGCACGCAGACTGGCAAGAAGTCTGGCATTCGCCGCAGCCGCCGTTTTTAGCGCTCTCGCAAAGATCGCGTGTATCAAGAGTCTTGATTCTTTCCATAACGACATCTCCAATTCTGAATTTTCTTTTAAGTGCAGGGCACTTTTATACATTAAAAGTATATTACAAAATCCACCGATTGTCAACCGTCGCAAAAGCGCGTATAAAAAATGCTTTCGCGAGAGCACCAAAGAACGGTACGGGGATTTCGTACTCCTTGCAAGGGCGGCGAGAGGCGTATACAACGCAATTTCGGCAGTCGGAAAAGAAATTTATGCAAAAATACGGCGTTTTTTGCTCAAATATTGAAATTTCGGCAGATTGACGAATAATTAACATACCGATTATTTATTTTGACGGAGTAATCATCAATATATTGTGTATTTGCTCATTTTCAGACCGCAGATATATTCGTCATTTTTTAAAAATAACGTCATTTTTTCAAAATAAAATCGGCTGATAGTTAAAAATCGTCTAAAAGCTTGCGGTTTTGCCTTTCGTTTGTTCGTCGTGCCGTATTTTTGCGTTGACAAGAGTTTTTTTTGTGCTATAATTACAAGTGAACGGTAATTCACTAAACGTGGTTGCCTATAGCGCGGCACCTCTTGCGGCGCGGCACTATTTCGTTAAATTTAAAAACGGAGGTCACGACATGGACACAAGATTTGCAATTTCCGAGTACAACGACGCGGTTGCGGTCAACAAAGAGCTTGATGAGCTTATCAAAAAGCCGATATACACCATCAAGCCGGAGGCTCTTAAAAAATACGAAGAAGAGTATTACAATAAAAAGTGCCTCAAATCAAAAGAACAGATTGAGGAAGCACGCCAGATAATCCCCGGCGGCGTTCAGCATAACCTTGCTTTCAACTATCCCTTCCCGCTTGTTTTCACAAAGGCAGAGGGCGCATATCTTTACGACGTTGACGGCAATAAGTATTTCGACTTCCTTCAGGCAGGCGGCCCGACGGTTCTCGGCTCCAACCCGAAAGTAGTTCGTGAGCAGGTCATTGACCTCCTTAATACTTGCGGTCCTTCAACCGGACTTTTCCACGAGTTTGAGTACAAGCTTGCGAAGAAGATTTCCGACAGCATTGAAACCGTTGATATGTTCCGTATGATGGGTTCGGGTACTGAGGCTTGCATGGGTGCAGCCCGTATCGCAAGACTTGCTACAAAACATAAGAATATCATTAAGATGGGCGGCGCTTACCACGGCTGGTCGGATCAGATGGCTTACGGTATCCGCGTAAACGGCACCAAGTTCACACAGGCTCACGGTGTTCCGCTTAACTGCTTCATGTTCATTCAGGAGACTACTCCGAATGATCTTGACGAGCTTGAGAGAAAGCTCAGACTCAACCAGTTCCGCGGCGGCACAGCAGCTGTTTATATGGAGCCGGTAGGACCCGAGAGCGGTACTACACCCATTACAGTTGAATATGTTAAAGGCGTTGAGCGTCTTTGCCGTAAATACGGCGCACTTCTCGTATTCGATGAGGTTGTTACAGGCTTCCGTATCGGTATGGCAGGTGCTCAGGGTTACTTCGGCGTATCGCCCGACCTTACCATCTTCGGTAAAGTTATTGCAGGCGGTTATCCGGGTGCAGGCGGCATCGGCGGTAAGAAAGAGTACATGAAGTATCTCGGCGCAGGCCTTGATTCGAGCGGTAAGAAGATTCACAAGGCTCTCGTCGGCGGCACAATGACCGCTAACCCGCTTTCATGCTGCGCAGGTTATTTCACTCTTGAAGAAATCGAAAGAACAAACGCTTGCCAGAAGGCAGGTCAGATGGGCGACAGAATTTGTGCAGGTCTTAAAGAGCTCGTTAAGAAACACGGTCTTCCCTTCGTAGTTTGGAACACCGGTTCTATCTGCCATCTTGAGACAGTCGGCACCATGCACTATCAGATCAACTGGAAGAAACCGTGGGAAATCCCGGCAATTCTCGGCGAGACCGGCGTAAGACAGAAGGAAATGGAGCATATGGGCGCAGCTTACATGGCAGAGGGTCTTGTAACTCTCGCTGGCAGCCGTCTTTATACTTCAGCTGCTTATACTCCTAAGATGATCGACCAGGCTCTTGCTTGCTTCGACAGAGTATTTGAAAACGTCGCTGTTAAAGCTGACTGATTTTAATCCCAAGAAAACGGGGCGGACGGGTTTTCCGTCTGTCCCGCTTTGTTTTTAAATAACAGAGAGGTGAATACTATGGATATAATGGAAGCAAAACAGCTCGTAATTAAAGCCGGTATCGAAGTTGTGGAATACGGTCTTATCGCGAGAACATGGGGAAACATTTCATGCAGAGTGGACGACAAAAGATTTGTTATCACTCCGAGCGGACGTCCCTATGAGAATCTTACTCCCGACGAAATAGTTGTTGTAAATATTGACGATTGCAGCTATGAGGGCGACGTTAAACCGTCCTCCGAAAAGGGTATTCATGCAGAGGCTTATCGCCTTCGTCCCGAAGTTAATTTCGTAATCCATACGCATCAGATGCAGGCGTCCGTCATAAGCGCGCTCGGTATGGATATAAACGATGTTGACCCTGCGTCGGCTGAAATAGTCGGCAACAATGTTCCGATTGCAGCATACGGACTTCCGGGAACAGGCAAGCTTCGCAAGGGCGTTGTCGAGGCTATAAAGCGTTCCGACTCCAAGGCTGTAATTATGGCTCACCACGGCGCTCTTTGCATGGGCAAGGATTACGACGAGGCGTTTAAGGTAGCGGCAGAGCTTGAAAAGATCTGCGAAACTACCGTTAAAAACAGATATCATCTCATCACCGGTAAGGTAGCCGAGACTTTCGGCGACGTTGCCGAATATATCGGTTCGCTCTTTGAATCAAAGGCTAAAGAGGCTCCCGTATTTGAACCGTGCAACAGTGAACGTGACGGCAGCGTGTTCAACATCAGCGCCGTAAACGGCGACGGTTCAATAATCAGAATCGACATCAAAACGGGCGAGCTTGTAGCAGGCGACGAGTATCCGGCTTCGGCTGAGATGCACAGAGCCATCTACAATAAGCGCAAGGACGTAAACTTCATTATGCACACCAAGACACCGGCAGAAGTCGCAATGTCTAAATCGGGCAAAACAATGAAGCCGCTCCTTGACGATTTTGCACAGCTTGTAGGTGCAACCGTCCGTTCGGTAACATTTAACCCGAACAGCACCAAAAAGACCGCTAAGAAAGTCGTAAAGGCTCTCAAGGGCAGAAACGGCGTTCTTCTTAACAACAACGGTGCGCTTTGCGTATCCGGCAGCGAATACGACGCCGTAGCGGTTGAGATGGTAATGGATAAGGGCTGCAAGACCGCGGTCGGCGCAAGGCTGTTTGAGGCAGGCAAGCCCATAAACCCCATCGAGACAAGACTTATGAGATTTATATATCTCAAGAAGTACTCGAAGCAGGCTAAAAAGTGATATTTGAATATGGTTTAAAAAAGTGTCGCAAACCTCGTGTTTGCGGCACTTTTGCTTTTCCGCATATTTGATTTGAATTGCTTTGTGCGATTTATTTCGCGGCAGAGCCGAATTCGGGGCTTGAGGGGGCTTGTCGGCAAAATAAAATCGCGCGTTAATTCTCAACCGCAGTACCGCTGCATATACATATAGTGTTGTACCTGCACCGAGAACGCAGCTGTTTTAAGGGCGCAGGCAAAGCGAGAGTGAGCCCGACGCAATTGCTTTAAGCGGCTGATTTCTTGCTTAAGTGTAAATGGAACAGGTGAGAATTATGAAAAAATATTACCCCGAGGGTGCAAGCGGAAATATCGAAGCTATCGGAAAAAAACTTTTGAGCCCGGCAGAGCTGAAAAATGCTTATCTTTCGGGAGAACCTCTCGAAGCGCGCGCGGTTCTTTGCGACCGTGAACACAATCTGCACGTTGATTTGAAGTGTATGAAGGGATTTATGCCGCGCGAGGAATGCGCAAGGGGGATAAGCGATAACACGGTCCGTGATATAGCGGTTATATCGCGCGTCAATAAACCCGTTGACTTTGTGATAACGGGATTTTCCGAGAACGGTGAGGGCGAAACATTCGCCCTCCTCAGCCGCCGCAAGCTCCAAGAGGAGTGCATGGAAAATTATGTTACAAAGCTCACGCCGGGCGATATAATAGACGCGCGTGTGACCCACCTTGAGCCGTTCGGCGCGTTTTGCGATATAGGCGCAGGCATTTCGGCGCTTATGCCTATCGACAGTATCTCGGTGTCGCGTATACCTCATCCGAGCGTCCGCTTTTCGGTTAATCAGGATATAAAAGCCGTGGTGAAAGCGATAGATGAAAACGGCAGAATAACATTGTCGCAAAAGGAGCTGCTCGGCACTTGGGAGGAAAACGCCTCAAAATTCGCACCGGGCGAAACCGTCCCCGGAGTAATACGCTCCGTGGAGGAGTACGGAATATTCGTGGAGCTTGCACCGAACCTCGCAGGGCTTGCCGAGTATGTCTCGGGTCCGCGAGAGGGCGACAGCGCAGGCGTTTACATAAAAAGTATAAATCCCGAAAGGATGAAAATTAAGCTTATCATAGTGGATTACTTTTCCGGGAGCGGCAAAAGTCCGGCGGCGGATTATTTTATAAAGGACGGTCATATAGACAGGTGGATATATTCGCCGGAAACGTCAATCAAAAGGGTTGAGACGGATTTTACCGGCTAAATATATAATATTTATTGCAAAATCAATATAATTATGGTAAAATTATCTCAACTGTATAAGCTGGGGAGGACATATTATGTCAAAAAACAGGATGAAAAAGCTTGTCAGCGTGTTTTTGGCGCTGACCATGACAATTCTTTGCTTTGTTCCCGCGGTGGCTGCCGAGCCGGAAGATGATAAGGTCACACCTATTCTTCTTATAGCGGGTTTTGGCGAATACGTAATGGTTGACGGTGATGGCAACAAGGTTTGGCCGCCTTCACAGGACACAATAATCGAGGTGGCAAAAAACGCTGTATCTCCGCTCGGGGCATTCCTTAAAGGCGACTACGAGACTTTTTGCACGGGAATTGTGGAAATTGCAAACAATCTTTTTGAGCCGGTTTCGTGCAATCCCGACGGCACGGTGAAGCACGCCGATGTCAAGGTTATCAGCCAATATACGGAGCCGGTGTCTTACTACGGCATTGATGAAGTTACAAATCCGAATGTTTTTGACAATGATTTGGTTGATGCCTGTGTTGATGAGGTGGGGGCAGACAATGTTTACCTTTACGGCCTTACCTGGCATAAATCCATGCAGGAGCTTGCTGCGGATATAAACACATATGTTCAAAAAATCAAAGCGGATAAGCACGTCGATAAGGTATCGCTTGCCGGTCACAGTATGGGCGGAGCGGTTCTCGCTTCATATATCGGTCTTTACGGCTACGACGATGTTTCAAACATAACCATGCTCAATTCCGCATTTACGGGGCTCGATATGGTAGGCTATCTCTTTAACGGTGACATAGCCGTAGGCGCAGACGAGCTTATTCCGTATATAAATCAAAATTTAAATTCCGATACTCTCGGCAAGGTTCTTGACACATTAAAGCTTTTGGAGCTTGTAGTGCCGAAACTTGAGGGCTTCCTCGCGACGGAGCTTCCCGACGGCAGCGGCAGAACTTATAAGGACCGCATTTATACCGAGTGCCTTGTCTCGGGGTTCGGCTACACACCGAGCCTGTGGGCGTTTGTGCCGGACGAATATTACACCGATGCCAAAGCCACAATGAAGGCGTATATGGAGAAAAATCAGCAGCAAAACGGCGCGTCCGCCTCTGCGATAGCTGCCAACTGGGCGACCTTTGAGAAAAAAATAGACGAGATACACGGTATACAGGCAAATATTTCTTCAACCCTTAAAAATGCTCAGGCGAGCGGAACCACGGTTTGCATATTCTCAAACTACAATCTTTATATGCCGCCGTTTTCACCTGCCGCAGATTACACGAGCGACGGAGTTATAGAGACCAACCGCACAAGCGGCGGCGCCACATGCGCCCGTCTCAAAACAACTCTCGGCGACAATTATGTTCAGGCGAACGATAAAAATCACAACCACCTTTCCGAGGACGGCATTATCGACGCCTCAACCTGTATGCTTCCCGAGAGCACCTGGTTCGTAAAGAACTACGGCCATTCTATGTTTGACTACCGCAAAAACGGCTGCGAGCTTTATATGAGGGCAATGACGGCAAAAACACAGCCGACTGTTGACACATGGGGCGAATATCCTCAGTTCCTTGTCTATAACAGAGTATCCCATTACGTAGCTCCGCTAACGGCGAAGTTCGGCGACGTGGATCTTGACGGAAGCATAACGCCCGTTGACTCAAGGCTCGCTCTCAGATACGTAAACGGTATGGAGGAGCTCTCTCCCACGGCAAAATATGTTGCGGACGCAAACCGCAGCGGCGACATTTCAACATTTGACGCAGAGTATATCTTAAAGATGTACGCGGGTCTTGCATAATTTTATCCCGACGGGGACTGTAAAAGACAATCTTTTACGGTCCCTTTTCGCTTGCCTGCGGTGTTTATCCGCAAAAAAGCGGCGTAAAACTTGCATATTTTTCCCTAAAATGCTCAAAATTATATTTTGTGCTTAATTTATTTCGCCGAAATACAAAAAATTCGCAAAAACTATGGAAATGCCGTATTTTTTCTGTTATAATATCAAGCGGTTTATAATGCCCACAGCTTTTCGGCGCGGGCAGCCATTAACACTGTAATTTATAATTGGAGGTATTCTCAATGGCAAAAAAGTATTGCTACCTTTTTTCAGAGGGTAATGCTAACATGCGTGAGCTCCTCGGCGGTAAAGGCGCAAACCTTGCCGAAATGACCAACATCGGTCTTCCGGTACCGCAGGGCTTCACTATCACAACAGAAGCTTGTACTCAGTATTATGAGGACGGCCGCGAGATCAATCCCGAGATCATGGCTGAAATAAACGAGTACATCGTAAAGATGGAAGGCATCACCGGCAAAAAGTTCGGCGATAAGAAAAATCCGCTTCTCGTATCGGTTCGTTCCGGTGCGCGCGCTTCAATGCCCGGTATGATGGACACCATCCTCAACCTCGGTCTTAATGAAGAAGTTGTTAACACCATTGCCGAAATGTCAGGCAATCCGAGATGGGCTTGGGACTGCTACAGAAGATTCATTCAGATGTATTCCGACGTTGTTATGGAAGTCGGCAAGAAATATTTTGAGCAGCTTATAGACGAAATGAAAAAGGAAAAGGGCGTAACTCAGGACGTAGAGCTTGACGCCGATGACCTTAAAAAGCTCGCTATGCAGTTCAAGGCAGAGTATAAAGCTAAGATAGGCGAGGACTTCCCGAACGATCCCAAAGAGCAGCTTATGGGCGCTATCAAAGCTGTTTTCCGTTCATGGGACAACCCCCGTGCAAATGTTTATCGTCGTGATAACGATATCCCGTATTCATGGGGTACTGCCGTTAACGTACAGTCAATGGCATTCGGTAACATGGGTGATGACTGCGGCACAGGCGTTGCATTCACACGTGACCCGGCTACCGGCGCTAAGGGCCTCTTCGGTGAGTTCCTTACAAACGCTCAGGGCGAGGACGTTGTTGCAGGCGTTCGTACTCCTATGCACATCACCGAGATGGAGCAGAAGTTCCCCGAAGCATTTGCAGAGTTTAAAAAGGTTTGCAAGACCCTTGAGGACCATTACAGAGATATGCAGGATATGGAGTTCACCGTTGAGCACGGCAAGCTTTATATGCTTCAGACCAGAAACGGTAAGAGAACCGCTCAGGCAGCTCTTAAGATTGCATGCGACCTCGTTGACGAGGGTATGAGAACCGAGGAAGAAGCAGTTGCTATGATCGACCCGCGTAACCTCGATACTCTTCTTCACCCGCAGTTTGACGCAGCAGCTCTTAAAGCGGCTACTCCGCTCGGCAAGGGCCTCGGTGCTTCTCCCGGCGCTGCTTGCGGTAAGATCGTATTCACTGCAGAAGACGCAGAAAAGTGGAATGAGAGAGGCGAAAAGGTTGTTCTTGTTCGTCTTGAGACCTCTCCCGAGGACATCACCGGTATGAAGGCTTCTCAGGGTATTCTCACCGTTCGCGGCGGTATGACTTCACACGCTGCCGTTGTTGCACGCGGTATGGGTACTTGCTGCGTATCCGGCTGCACCGCCATCGATATGGACGAAGAAAATAAGAAGTTCACTCTCGCAGGCAAAGAGTTCCACGAGGGCGACTACATTTCAATAGACGGCTCTACAGGTAACATCTATGAGGGCATTATCCCGACTGTTGACGCTACCATAGCCGGCACATTCGGCAGAATAATGGGCTGGGCTGATAAGTACAGAACCCTCAAGGTTCGCACCAATGCAGATACTCCGGCTGACGCTAAGAAGGCAAGAGAGCTCGGCGCCGAGGGCATCGGTCTTTGCCGTACAGAGCATATGTTCTTTGAAGAGGACAGAATTGCCGCATTCAGAGAGATGATTTGCTCCGATACAGTAGAAGAGAGAGAAGCTGCTCTTGATAAGATTCTTCCTTATCAGCAGGGCGACTTTGAAAAGCTCTATGAAGCACTTGAAGGCTGCCCGGTAACCATTCGTTTCCTCGATCCGCCTCTTCATGAGTTCGTTCCCACAGAAGAAGCCGACATCAAGAAGCTTGCAGACGCTCAGGGCAAGACCGTTGAGCAGATCAAAGCTATCATCGCTTCTCTTCACGAGTTCAACCCGATGATGGGTCACCGCGGACTTCGTCTTGCAGTAACCTATCCGGAAATCGCAAAGATGCAGACTAAGGCTGTTATCCGTGCCGCTATCAATGTTCAGAAGAAGCATCCGGATTGGACCGTTGCTCCCGAGATCATGATTCCGCTTGCATGCGATGCAAAAGAGCTTAAATATGTTAAGGATATTGTTGTTGAGACCGCAGACGCAGAAATCGCAGCTGCCGGCTCCGATATGAAGTATGAAGTAGGTACCATGATAGAGATTCCGCGTGCAGCTCTTACCGCAGGCGACATCGCTAAGGAAGCCGAGTTCTTCTGCTTCGGCACCAACGACCTTACTCAGATGACTTACGGCTTCAGCCGTGACGACGCAGGTAAGTTCCTCGGCGCTTACTATGACAAGAAGATATTTGAGAGTGATCCGTTTGCTAAGCTCGACCAGGTCGGCGTAGGCCAGCTCATGGAAATGGCTGTTAAGAACGGTAAAGCTACCCGTCCGTCACTTCACTGCGGTATCTGCGGTGAGCACGGCGGCGACCCGTCTTCCGTTGAGTTCTGCCATAAGATCGGCCTCGACTATGTATCTTGCTCACCGTTCCGTGTTCCGATTGCTCGCCTTGCTGCTGCACAGGCTGCAATTGCAGAAAAGAACAAATAATAAGGGCGGATATATAAAAATCGGAATGATTTAAAAGTTCCGATTCGGCTCTGAATCAAACCCTCTGCCGCGCAATCGGCAGGGGGCTTTTGTATATCGAAACCCGTCCGCTCACGATTAGCTTTTATATCGCCGCAAGTAATGCCGATATACAGAAAAACTGTTGACACGGGCGTTTTAAAGTGATATGCTGCGCTTACTGTAATTAAAAATATTCTGCCACCGGGTAGAAAAGTGTCAAAGCACACGTAAACACATCGTTAGGTCTTTGAAGATGTGTTCACGGGTGCTTTTTTGTCGGAGGTTTTTATGTTAAAGAAAGTAGTGAATTATTTTTCAAAGGGCGAATTGATATTGTGGGTTTCTTCCGTGATTTTAATTATCGGGTCCTTTTGTATTTTGGGCGGAAACGGCTTTTTGACCCTCGCGGCTTCGCTTATAGGTGTGACGTCAATCCTCATAAACGCAAAAGGCAATCCCATAGGGCAGCTTTTGATGATTGTGTTCAGCCTGATGTACGGCATCATATCGTACACCTTTTCATATTACGGAGAAATGATAACGTACCTCGGAATGACAATGCCCATGGCGATTTTTGCGCTGATTTCGTGGCTCAGACACCCGTACAACGGTAAACGCTCCGAGGTTAAGGTGAATTCGATTACCAAAACGGAAATCGTCCTTATGTTTTTTGCCGCTGCGGTTATCACAACCGGTTTTTATTTCGTGCTGAAATATTTTAATACGGCAAATCTTATTCCGAGCACAATATCCGTAACAACCAGCTTCCTCGCCGTGCACCTGACGTTTAGGCGAAGTTCGTATTTCGGATTGGCATATGCCGCAAACGATGTTGTCCTTATAGTCCTTTGGACCTTGGCAAGCATTTATGACAAGCGGTATATTTCGGTGATTGTGTGCTTCACGGTCTTTTTGGTAAACGATATATATGGCTTTGTGAGCTGGCAAAGACTGAAAAAGAAGCAAAAATTCGCCGTGCAAAATCCGGTATAATAAGAAATGACTTCGGCGCATAAAGAAAATGTAACTCTCGGAAATCACCCGAAACAAATATTTGACAGCGACATAATTTTGATGTTATAATCTGCTCAAGGGAATGAGGTTCTCCCGTAGCTGACGCTAAAACCGCTGTTTTCGGCTGATGACTTCTGCATTATGTATGCAGGAGACATCGGCTTTTCTGCGCTTAGGGAGGATTTTTTATGATATCATCACTTGCACTTGTTTTTCTTATAGGGCTGTCTGCGGCGGCGATTTGCGAAAAAATACATTTGCCGCGAATAATCGGTATGCTTGTTACGGGAATTATTCTCGGTCCGTATGTTTTGGATTTGCTTGATCCGTCAATTCTCGGTATTTCCTCCGAGTTAAGGCAGATAGCGCTTATAATTATCCTGTTAAAGGCGGGCTTGTCACTTGATTTGTCGGATCTGAAAAAAGTCGGTCGACCGGCTGTGATGATGTCGTTTGTGCCGGCAAGCTTTGAGATTTTGGGCTATTTTTTGCTTGCCCCATCTTTGATCGGAGTTACGCGGACAGAGGCGGCGCTTGTGGGTTCGGTTTTGAGCGCGGTATCGCCTGCGGTTGTTGTTCCGCGAATGGTCAAGCTTATGGAGGAAAAATACGGAACCGAAAAAAGCATACCGCAGCTCATTATGGCAGGAGCTTCGTGCGACGATGTTTTTGTTATTGTGTTGTTTTCTTCGTTTTTGAGTATGGCGCAGGGCGGCAGCGTAAGCGCCAAGGAATTTTTGAACATACCGCTGTCCGTTTTAACGGGCGTTGCCATAGGAGCGGTATCGGGGTGGCTGCTTGCCGTGTTTTTTGAAACGTCATATTCTCACAGACATCTCGTGCGCAACAGTATTAAAGTCATTGTTGTTTTGGGTACCGCTTTTTTGCTGATGTCCGTTGAAACGGCGGTGAAAAAGTATGTTGCGGTGTCGGGACTTCTCGCCGTTGTCAGTATGGCGTGCGTGATTAAAATGAAGAGCACGCCGATTGTTTCAAAACGTCTGTCTGAAAAATTCGGTAAGCTCTGGCTTGCCGCAGAAGTTGTTTTGTTTGTGCTTGTGGGTGCGGCGGTAGACATTCGCTACACCTTTGCCGCAGGCGGAAAAGCCGTAATTATGATATTGGCAGCGCTGGTGTTCAGGGCGGTCGGCGTAACGGTTTGCCTCGTCGGAACACCTATGAGCTTTAAAGAGAGACTTTTTTGCATTATTTCATATCTGCCGAAGGCTACCGTACAGGCGGCAATCGGCTCGGTGCCGGCAAGTCTCGGACTGCCGTGCGGAAACACCGTGCTTTCCGTTGCCGTTTTGGGCATAATTATTACGGCGCCTCTCGGTGCTTTCGGAATGGATATAAGTTATCGAAAATTGCTTGCAAAAAACGACTGATTTTGCCCCTGCCTCCCTTTACAAGGGAGCCT
>DJOQ01000002.1:12968-13124 GCA_002437245.1 Ruminococcaceae bacterium UBA6434 | reverse complement strand
CAGTCTGTTCGCTGCGCTCACATCCAGCTCCCTTTACAAGGGAGCCTTAAAATCCCTCATTCATCTTCGATGACAGCTCCTAACCGGAGAGAGTCCCCTTTGTCACTTCGTGACATTTCCCCACACCGTGGGGAATCACCCTTTACAAGGGAGCCT
>DJOQ01000002.1:5216-12892 GCA_002437245.1 Ruminococcaceae bacterium UBA6434 | reverse complement strand
AGTCTGTTCGCTGCGCTCACAGACAACTCCCTTTTTACAGCCGAATTTTGTCGCGAAAACGTGCCTTTTGATTGACAATCCGACGTAAACATTTTAAAATATCATAGAGAGATTTTTAAAGGACGCGAAATATGAAGAAAAAAATCAGACTGAAAAAGACGGTAAAAAGAAAATTTTTGCTGTTTGTTATTTTGGCAGTTATAATGGCGGGGCTTATTGTGGGCGAGCTTACGATAGGGCGAAGAAAAATAAATGATCCTGCCGTTGAGAGACTCGAAGCAAAAATCAGCGAAACCACCACGCAGGAAGAAACGCAGGAGGAGACGACGGAAGAAGAGACTACCGAGGAAACGACCGTCCCCGAAACCGTCCCCGAGACAACCGCTTCGGCGCCGCCCGTTACCGCTTCGGCAGCCGATTTCAACAATCCCCAAACCGTAGACCCGAATTCGGGCAATTGGGAACTCACGCTTGTTAACGCAGGGCATAAGCTGCCCGACGGATATGTGCCGTCGCTTGCAAACGCGATAAGCGGAAGCAGCGTTCAGCTCGATTCAAGGGTCACAAAATCGTATCAGGAGATGTATGACGCCGCAAAGAAGGACGGCTGCATTTTGACTCCGTATGCAGGGTACTGCTCGATTTCGCGTCAGAATGACAATTACAACCGAAAGGTGAATTATTATAAAAATCAGGGCTTGTCCGATGACGACGCCGCCGCAAAGGCACGCACATTTATTTTGCCGGGCGGATATTCCGAGCAAAATCTCGGACTGTCAATGGATATTGTAAGCGCAAGCTCCGATTTTGCCTCGACAAAGGAGTTTTCGTGGCTTGTAAAAAACGCGCAGGATTACGGCTTTATTTTGCGCTATCCCGAAAACAAAACGGATAAGACGGGTATGAATTATCAGCCGTGGCATTGGCGCTATGTCGGCAAAGAGGCGGCAAAAGCGATGAATGAGAGCGGTCAGTGCCTTGAGGAATATCTCGGCGCGGCATAAAAGGCGCATACGGTTTTTGTTTTAATATGATTTTAGGCTCCGAATAACAGGCGGTTGTTCGGGGCTTTTTATATAGGAGAATAAAAGAACGGAAGGATTGTTTTCGATAAAGGTTTGACAAAGACGGCGGGTTGTGTTTTAATTTTTTTCGGAATAAAAATTTAAGGGGAATTGTAAAATGCTTAACACAAGAGCCGGCGGAGTTTTAATGCATATCACGTCGCTGCCGTCAAAATACGGAATCGGAGTAATGGGCGAAGAGACAAAACGATTTATACGCCGCATCAAGGATATGGGATTTTCATATTGGCAGGTGCTTCCGCTCTGCCCGACGGATTTTTACGGCTCGCCGTATGCGTCACCGGCGGCATTTGCGATTTCGCCGCTTTTAATTGACCCGGATACGCTGAAAAATGACGGCTTTGTGTCGGAAGATGACCTCGGAAGAAGTGTTTACTACGGCTCGCCTTACACGGCGGACTATGAATTTGCCGCAAAAAGCCGCCGTGAACTTTTAAAAATCGCATATCAAAACAAGAAAAACGAAGCATCTGCGGAGATTGAAAAATTCTGCGGAGAAAACCCGTGGTGCGAAGCGTATGCGCTGTTTTGCGCCGCAAAGGAAAAATTCGGCGGTAAGCCGTGGTACGAGTGGGATGAAAAATTTGCGCGGTATGAAAATGCGCTTAAAAACAGGGGTGAGTTGAAAGACGAAGCCGATTTTTACAAATTTGAGCAGTATATCGCGTTTTCGCAATGGCGCAGGATAAAGCAGTTTGCCAACGAAAACGGCGTAAAAATACTCGGCGATATGCCCATATATGTCTCTACCGACAGCGCCGACGTCTGGAGCAACACAGAGTTTTTTGAGATAGACGAGCGCAGCTTTGTGCGCCGCCGCGTCTCGGGTGTTCCACCCGATTATTTTTCCGAGGACGGTCAGCTCTGGGGCAATCCGCTGTATAATTGGGATAAGCTTGAAAAAACAGGATACGCCTGGTGGCTCAGCCGCATAAAGAGCGCGTTTCGGCTTTATGATACGGTCAGAATAGACCACTTCCGCGCGTTTGCGTCATATTGGGCGATTCCCGCAGACGAAAAAACGGCGAAAAACGGCGAATGGGTAAAGGGTCCCGGAATGAAGCTCTTTGACGCCGTAAAGGAAGAAATGGGCGACGTCCCCATTGTCGCCGAGGACCTCGGAGTGTTCGGTGAGGACGTCACACAGCTGCTTGATAAGACCAAGTTTCCCGGAATGCGCGTAATACAGTTCGGCTTTGACCCGTGCGGCAACAGCACACATCTGCCGCATAACTATCCGCTGAATACTGTCGCATATGTCGGCACGCACGACAATACAACGCTCCTTGCGTGGCTTTGGGAGGCGACGCCGGAAGAGCGCGCCTTTGCGCTTGATTACTGCGGATTTACGGGCGATAACTGGGGCGACGGCGGATATTACAGCCCGTCCTGCCGCAAAATAATCGAAACCGTTTGGCGCTCATCGGCTCTGCTTGCCGTAATTTCTTATCAGGATATGTGCGGCTTCGGCTCGGACGCGCGTATGAATGTTCCCGGCAGAGCGTTCGGCAACTGGCAGTTCAGAACCACCGAAGAAACAATAGACGGTATAGACAGAAATTATTTCAGACATATCAACGACCTCTTCAGACGAACCAACGGCGCATAAAATGCGCTCACTTTAATAGGCTCCCTTGAAAAGGGAGCTGGACGCGAGTTTACGAGCGGACTGAGGGATTAAAAAGTAATTTGCTTTCTGTTTAAATTCCATATAAATCTCAAAGAAATCCCTCCGGCTTGCCTCACGGCAACCCACCTCCCTTTACAAGGGAGGCTGAATCCCTCTGGCTTGCCTTAACGGCAACCCACCTCCCTTTTCAAGGGAGGCAAAAAGCGGATTAAACAGTCAAGCACCATTCTATTTAAATTTCATATAAATCTCAAGGAAATCCCTCCGAGTTGCCTTAACGGGGTGCAACCCTCATCGCATAGAGTCCGAAACCGCCGAAAATCGTGGGAAACGAATAAATACACCTAAAGCACGGTGCATATAATTACAGCGATTTCGTACCGTATTTTGCCGGATGACATATTTCTATTGATTTATGTCGCAAACAATGATAAAATAATCTGCGTAGTTTATAAGCAGGTGTAGTTTAATGGCAGAACATCAGCTTCCCAAGCTGAATACGGGGGTTCGATTCCCCTCACCTGCTCCATACTGCGGAGGCAAAAAAGACGTCTCCTGCGAAAAAACCGAATATATCGGGCTTTTTTGCTATCCGAACGGCGATTTTTCTCTGCAGAAACACAGATGTAAAATCGCTGTTTTCCCTTTGTGGATAGACTTAAACTCCCGAAAAGTAAATATCAGATACACCGGCAGATAGAAATCAAAAATCTATTTGTCTTTTTTATTACCCTAAAAAGGAGAAAATAGATATGCTACAGAAGGAATTAGCCAACGGCTCGGGACTCGGTATGATACCAAGATAGACGGCAACGGATGGTTGGAGGTGTCCTCGAACGGCATCCCCATTTGCCGCATAAAATACAACGACCAATATTTGAGCAACGCCGACCAGAGCCTCTGCGATGAATACCGCAGTAAAATTGCAGACATTCAGGATGAGATTCTACGGTGAGGGAATATGTCGGTCTCTACGAACACGCACCGCAGATGCCATCTGTCATGGTGGCAGGAGAAAGTGAACTTACCCAACTGAAAAACAATAACCAAGGTCACTTTGGCATACAGAAAAGACCGCTGTGAGCATAAGCGCACAAGGCGGCCTTTTTCTTTCTGCCGTAAATTATTGGAAAACTTATTTTTTGCTTTCCTTTGCCATGATCGGAATATCCCCGACGCCGTTTAGAACAATACTTGGACGATAGGCATAGGTTTTAAGTGTGTTTCTGGATGATACACCTGAAAGCACCAAAACTGTAGACATACCGCTTTCCATACCGGAAATGACATCGGTATCCATTCGATCACCCACCATAACAGCCTCGGCAGAGTGACAGTTAAGCATACGCAAACCTGTGCGCATCATCAGCGGATTTGGCTTTCCGCAGAAATAAGCCTGTGTTCCGGTTGCCATCTCGATTGGTGCAATCAGTGCACGGCAAGCGGGAGCAATGCCGTTTTCAATAGGTCCAGAAACATCAGAGTTGGCACCTATCAGTTTTGCTCCTGCCATAACCAAATTGGTTGCCTTTGTCAATGTGTCAAGGGAATAAGACCGCCCCTCACCGACAACGACATAATCCGGATTGACATCGTTCATGGTGATACCGACATCATAGAGTGCGTTCAATAATCCGGCCTCACCAATCACAAAAGCAGAACACCCGGGTGCTTGCTCTTTCAGAAAAGCCGCCGTTGCCAATGCACTGGTGTAGAAATGCTCTTCCGGTACATCAAGTCCCATGCGTGCAAGCTTTTGATTCAGTTCTCTTGGAGTATATCCGCTGTTATTTGTCAGAAAAAGATACTCTTTGTCTTCATCGTGCAGCCACTGAATGAACTCTGCCGCACCGGGCAAAATTCGGTTTCCGTGGTATATCACGCCATCCATATCGCAGATAAATCCCTTTTTTTCATTAAAATCTATTTTATTGGCTGTCATATTCATATACTGTCATCTTTCTTCTTAAGGTCTGTGATTATATTACTATATTTCGGTATAAGAAGCAACATAAAACATAAAAAACAAAATATAGGGCTTTTTTTAATTACAGATAAGAAAATATCCCCGGGTGTCTATGACCAACCCGGGGATATTTTAGATGTTTGGGTAAGGCTTTCTGTAAAATCGTTACTTGGTCACGACCAGTTTGCCGTCTTCCACCGCCAACTTGGCAGTATCGCCGGTATTGAGCGTACCGTCCAGCATTTTCTCCGCCACGGCGTCCTCCACCTTACTTTGAATGGCTCTGCGCAGCGGACGGGCACCGTATTTGGGATCAAAGCCCTCTCTGGCAAGCTCCTTCAACGCTTCTTCGGTTGCATCCAAATGGATACCCATGGACTCCATACGGCCCTCCACTGTCTTGAGCATCCGACGGGCAACCTCTTCGATATCCTGCTCGTTCAGAGCACGGAACACAATGATGTCATCGATACGATTCAGGAATTCAGGGCGGAAGGTACGGCGCAACTCCTCCATAACGGTTTCCTTAGCCTGCTCGTATGCCTTGTCGGCATCCTCCTCGGCATTTTTGTCGCCGGTTTCAAAATTCAATTTAGATCCGGCATCGGTCAATGCCTTAGCACCGATGTTGCTGGTCATAACGATGACGGTGTTCTTGAAGTCCACGGTGCGGCCCTGAGAATCGGTGATACGACCATCGTCCAAAATCTGGAGCATGATGTTCCAAACATCCTCGTGGGCTTTTTCAATCTCATCGAACAGTACAACGGAGTAAGGTTTGCGACGAACCTTTTCCGTCAGCTGACCGCCTTCATCGTGCCCCACATATCCGGGAGGCGAACCGACCAAACGGGAGACCGTATGGCGTTCCATATATTCGGACATATCGATTCGGATCATAGCGTTTTCATCGCCGAACATAGCTTCAGCCAAAGACTTGCACAGTTCCGTTTTACCGACACCGGTAGGACCGAGGAACAGGAAGCTGCCGATGGGACGCTTGGGATCCTTCAAACCGACACGCCCGCGGCGAATGGCACGAGCCACAGCCTTTACGGCCTCGTCCTGACCCACAACTCGCTTATGGAGAATATCTTCCATATGCAATAAACGCTGACCTTCGTCCTCGGTAAGGCGTGTGACAGGTACACCGGTCCAATCGGAAACAACGGCGGCAATATCTTCTTCGGTCACATCACGGTGCTCCTTATTGCTCTCACGTTGCTTATTGCGCTCGGTTTCCAGATGTTTTTTATAGTCCTTTTCGGTATCACGAAGTTTTGCAGCCTTCTCAAAGTCTTGGGCAGCAATGGCGGCTTCCTTGTCTGCGGCAAGAGAGTTGAGCTTCTCTTCAAGATTTGTAAGCTCTTCGGAAGGCTCTTCTTCCTCTAATTCCACACGGCTGGCAGCTTCGTCCATCAGATCAATGGCCTTGTCCGGCAGGAAGCGGTCGTTGATATATCGTGATGACAATTCCACCGCAGCCTTTAGTGCTTCATCGGTAATGTGCAAACCGTGGTGCTGCTCATACTTTGCCCGCAGTCCTTTCAAAATTTCCAATGATGCCTCTTGACTCGGCTCACCTACGGTGACCGGTTGGAAACGACGCTCCAGTGCGGCATCCTTTTCAATGTACTTGCGGTACTCATTCAAAGTGGTAGCGCCGATAACCTGAATTTCACCACGGCTGAGCGCAGGTTTCAAAATGTTGGCGGCATCAACGGCGCCCTCGGCTGAGCCTGTACCGACAAGGGTATGCAGTTCGTCGATGAAAAGGATGATGTTGCCGTCCTTTTTAGCCTCCTGCATGACCTTCTTGATACGGTCTTCAAACTCGCCGCGGTACTTAGCACCGGCTACCATACCGGTAAGATCCAAAGACAGCAGCTTTTTGTCCAGCAGCTTTTCCGGAACCTTACCCGAGACAATTTTCTGAGCCAATCCCTCGGCAATGGCAGTTTTGCCGACACCGGGTTCGCCGATAAGACAGGGGTTATTCTTACTGCGGCGAGACAGAATCTGGATTACCCGCTTGATCTCTTTATCACGGCCGATGACAGGATCCAGTTTTCCTGTTCTGGCGTCAGCCGTCAAATCGTGGGTAAACTCCGACAAGGTCTTACTCTTGCCGCCTTCCTCGCTGTTTTCGGTAGCCGAGGTGCCGCCGTTTTGAGTATGGGATGCAACGCTGACCTTTTCCATCAATGCCGTATACAGTTGGCGGGCATCCACACCGGCAGACCGAAGAATGCGGACTGCCATATTGTTGCCCTCGCGAAGAATACCTGCAAGCAAATGCTCTGTGCCGATATAGGCATAGCCGCCGCGGATGGCATCCTCCATGGCAATCTGCAATACATGTTTCGTTCTGGGACTGAGCTCCTGGGCAGAACCGCTGTTGTCCGAAGGACGGAAACCGGCGGTTTTGCGAATCATTTCCGTCAGTAGGTCATCCGTCAGACCGGCCTCTGTAAGTACCGTATGGGCAAGCCCCTCATCCTCGCGCATCAAGCCGAGCAACAGGTGTTCCGTACCCATATAACCGTGTCCTAATTCGCTTGCAGCCTCTTGAGCCAGCTGCAAGGCTTCCTCCGCAGTGGGAGTGAATTTATTTTCATCCATAATGCAATACCTCTCTTTTTATCGTGAAGTGTGTCTTTTCCTTAGATGCACGTTTTAATTGTGATCCTTATCATCTTTTTCGGATACTTTGGCTTCTTTATGAGCCTTCTCCAACTCGTGAATTTCATCACGCAACTGAGCGGCGCGTTCAAAATCTTCCTCATGAATCGCTTTCTTTTGAGCCTGCTTTAAGGCATTCATCTGACGCAGATAGGAAAATCGGCTTTGCTCCTCATCGCTCATCAGGTCATTCTTCTTTTCCTCACGAATTTCCTGCACCGGAGCTGCGCCGATAGCAGGCATATTATCAAAGAAATCATCAAAAGGACTATCCGGCATTCGTCCCATAAGGGACGGCATTGAGCCGAAGAAA
>DJOQ01000002.1:1879-5122 GCA_002437245.1 Ruminococcaceae bacterium UBA6434 | reverse complement strand
GGTCTCTGCTCAAAGAACCTCTGTGTATAGCCCAGCTTTTCGGCACAGGCTTGGCAGAGATGGTGTTCTTCTGTTCTGCCGTTTATACTGCTGCGATATACAAAGTTGGCTTCGTTTTTGCCACAATTTTCGCATTTCATTATTCATTCCTCCATTAGAGTGTTTAGTCTTTTTCAACTATCTATAGTTTAAGGTTTTTCACTTGTAAGCACAAGAAACCGTCGGTACAATAAATAAAAAGCGATTTGTGCCTAATGCACAAGCCAAAGAGGGAAAAAGCAGAGAAACAAGCCTTTTGCAGTAAAAAAATCTGTTTTCCCTGTGCAATGCACGCTTTTTCAATCGGCGTTATCCGAATGTTTTACGCGGATATTACATTACTTCGGTATTGATGATGGGTTCTGTTTGTCAGGTGCTGTTTGTTGCAGCTCTATGTGTTATGAAAAACAAAAAAGCTTCGTTTGCAGGAGGCATTCCAAATGAATCAAACAGCTATCGGAAGTTACATCGCAAAGAAACGCAGAGAGAAAAATCTGACGCAGAAACTGGAGCGGCAGAAAAATATTCTGTATGGGATAGTTCTCATCGTTCTCGGCATCGCCTGCAACGCTATGTCGGGAACGGTGGGTGGATCTCATGTGCAGGAGTTTGTATCCGGTCTCCTAATGGGCCTGTCCGTTGCTGAAATTTTGACAGGTATCGTCATTGTCGGAAAGAGTATTTTGAAAAAACAAGAAAAAAGACACATCGCCTACTCGTAATCTTGACGAAGCAATGTGCCTTTCGTTTTATTCAAGTGTATCCGCAAGCCCTAAAAGGCGAGCCGGTGTAGTTTGAGTCATACTTCGCAGTTCGTCCGGACTGACATTGTGATCAACCATAAACTGCAGATACTGCCGCATGGCTTCCTCCCACGGCGGTGTTGCGGGATTGCCGCAGTCGGTGGACAGGATCGTGTTTTCTGTACCGAGCTTCTGAACCGCTTCGAGGTTACGCTCTGCATTGCTGACCCACTTGCCGTTTTTCAGCGGCTGCATAAAACAGCGTTCCAAAATGACATTGTAGTCAGAAATCAGTTCCTCTTGCGTTTCAAGACTCATATCCACGACCCAATATTCAGGATGGGTGATCACAATCTTTTGTACGCCGATGTTGCGAGCGCTGTCTACCACGCATCGTATCTCCTCCGGCGATATATGACCGGTGGCAAGAACCGCATTATAATCCTTGATAAGTGTAAAAATGCGGCGAAGCTCCGGGAACAGTACTCCGTGGTCATTCGTCATGCGAATACCGCCGGATCTTCCGTGCTTGCGGCAGTCGTTTTCCGCATCCACAGTCGGCAGCCAAATGACCTTAGCGCCCATTTCAAGCGCAGTTTGTACTGCTTTGGGATTCAGTCCGCCCACTTCATAGTTTAAAACCAATCCGCCGTACATGACGAATGGATTGCTGTCAAATGCTATTCGGTTATAGGCATTGCACAGCGCAGCGCGCGCCACGGTAGAGCAATGATGACCTTTGATGACGATTGCTCTTGCTCCGGCACGAACGGCAGCAGCGGTCAATTCTAAATCGTTATAAGTGCGTCGACAAACATCCGGCGCTGTGTGAACATGCATATCAATGATGCCGTTCAGCGAAATTCTCTCTTCCATGTTTTCGCTTCCTTATATAAAAAATCTGCCGCCTGCACAGTACAGGCGGCAGACCCAGTCACGATTATTCGATAGTAACCTTGCTGCTCGAAGTCAGCTTTTTCGGATCATGCTTCGGAACCAGAATGCTCAAAACGCCGTGTTCGTATTTCGCCTTGACGTCCTCCGACTTTACATCACCGACGTAGAAACTGCGAGAGCAAGCGCCCGCATAACGCTCCTGGCGAAGGACACGACCCTTCTTGTCTTCTTCGTCCTTGTCAAGACCCTTTTCGGCGCTGACGGTCAAATAACCGTCCTTGACATCCACATGGATCTCATCTTTTTCAAAGCCGGGCAGATCCACTGCAAAACGATAGCTCTTGGCATCGTCCGTCTCGCGGATATCGGTCTTCATCAAGTTCCTGCCGTTCTTGCCGAACAGTGGGTCGTGACCGCCGAAGAAACCGGTACCAAAGAAATCGTCAAACATATTTTCGCCGTAAATGCTGGGTAACATAATACATTCCTCCAAATAATTATCTATATTAAAGCTCTGCAGTACGCCAAGACGCACCTAAGCATTGCTTCCAAAATGTTATCTCGTTCTCGGGATACAGGCATAGACAATAGAACTGATACCTTCAAACAGAAACACAAGTCCCACTGTCATACCGACAGCCGTTATGCTGACCCACGGATCCATCATACAAATAAATCCGGCAATCATCAAAACAATGCCGACGGCTAAAACCCATCCCCAGTTGCGAACGCCGAGCGCTTTCAAATCGAACGCACTGACGAACCGAGAAATGCCGGAAAACAAAAGCCAAAGCGTAAACAGGAACGGAAGCGAGAGTATGGTGAACCACTGATTGAAAAGCAGGAACAGTGACAAAATCACCGTCAGCACACCGTCCAACAGCAACCAACCGGAACCGAACAGCAACTCGCTCGTTGCGGCAAACACAACGATTTCAATAATGCCCGAAACCAACATGAGTATACCGACCATCAAGCCCGCCGTTTCTGCTGCAATGTCCTGATTGCACAAGCAATAGATACCAACCGCAATCAAAAGCATACCGGAAACGATATTCAAAACTCTCATTGATTTAGAAGCCATAAATCTTTTCACTGCCTTTTCGTTGCTCTTTCTTTGTTTTCTGCGTACATTGTAATCTTTTGTACTTGAAATGGCAATGGTACGGCAGTATAATAAAAGAAAAAGCACTTGTGCTTTTTGCACAAGTGGAATTGGAGATTGATATGGAACAAGCAAATTGGAAAAACGAAAGTGCCGACGCACTTTTGGCGGAGTTTTTCGCACAGGACGACCTAAAGGCATTGGCTGCCGACGCCGGTGCGCTGCTGGAATGTCCGCTGCTTGTGCTGGACGATACCTTTCATGTTACGGCACATCACCGACCGTTCGGCTTTACCGATCCGCTTTTTCAGGATGCCGTGAGGCAGGGAGAGATCACCTACGAGGCCGGTGCGATAATCAGTCAGAGTGAGGCACTGTCTGCCGGTAGAGCAGATTATGTAAAGCTGGAAGGCGGCGATTACCGCCGCCGTTTTGCACCGCTTATCAGCTCCGGCGTGC
>DJOQ01000002.1:0-1819 GCA_002437245.1 Ruminococcaceae bacterium UBA6434 | reverse complement strand
ATCAGCTCCGGCGTGCGGCTGGGGTATCTTATTTGTGTGGATACGGATGGACATCTGCAAAACATTCCGCCGAAAACATGGAATACGGTCGAACAGATTTTGGCAAAACAGGCGTTTATCGAAGCCGGCCGACAGGACAAGCCATTTGGAACGGCAGAGGATGTTTTAATGCACCTTTTAGACGGAGGATTTTCCTCGGCGCCCTATTTTCGTCTGCAAGCCTCCGGAACTTACCTTGCAGATTTTCATCCCACAGGCTTCGCGCTGATCGATCTGACTGCTTACCACAACGAATATCTCGGCAAACGGCATCTGAAGGACGAGCTCGGCGCAAGATTTCCGCAGTCCCATTCCTTTTTATATCGTGGAGATGTATTTCTGTTCTTACACGAAAAAACAGATTTCAATAGCTTTTTGGCGTTGGCTGAGGAATTCCAATTAAAAGTGGTTATGTCAGACGGAATCAATGACCTGTTTGAGCTGCCTGCTCTTTACCGCACGGCCCACGAAGCGCTGGAATTGATGACGGATCATCGTTTTCATAGCGGAAATGTCTGCACGGTGGCGCAGCTTCGCACGCCGCTGTTGCTGAAAAATTTGGAGGGACGCAGCGACCTGATTGCAAAGGAGATTCGGGCACTTGCCGCACACGACAAGGAGAAGGACACGCAGTATTGCGAAACGCTATATCACTATCTGACCTGCTGCCGTTCGCTGAAAAAGACCTGCGAGGCCCTTTTTACTCATCGAAATACGGTGCTTTACCGCATTCGCAGAATGGAGGATGACTTTGCCATTCCTTTGGATGAGCCGTCCGTACATGCCGATCTGCTGCTCGGTGTGTCGCTGCTGCTCTTTCGAGAGAAAGGACCGGATTTCTTTCTGCATGATAGAGATATAAACAAAACCGATAGAGAGTAACAATTTCGATGAAAGAAAACAGAAAACTGTTAGAAAAATAGAGTATGCAGAATGCGTTATTCTGACCGTTTTAGTATTCCGTTTTATTCTTCAGTCACCGGTGGGATAAAGTTTTCTATCGCACTGCGCAGCTTTGGGTGGCGAATGACGAAATGGATTGCCGGGGCTTTGCCTTTGGATACCATGACCCACTGCCCTTCGTGAATGAAAATCTGCAAATTGCGGAAGGTATGCGCCGGGGCTTGCTTGAATGAGTAGTTCGGATTTTGCTCGGCAAAAGCGTTGAGCTCATCGAGATGCGCCGCGTACTCCTCTTCACTATACGGAATATCCGTTTCGCAGAATACACCCGAAAGCTCCAATACGGGCGGATCGCTTGCAAAGTCCTGCACTGAAAAAATCGGAACCTCATCTTCAACGGTTTCCTTTTCAAGAATGCTTAGCACTCGTTCCCTTTGTGCAGCAGCATATTTTTTGATTTTCTCTTTCTGCTCGACGTCAATTTCGTTCCGTGTGAGAATGCGGTCTAAGAGCCCGTCACTTAGTGTATACAGCGGCAAGGTGGAAAGAATGCTGCGGCGGTTTCCCGGTCGTTTCACATCGGAAAGAAGAAATGTATTCAGCTCATTTTCCCGTTCACTGCGGTAGATGTCCATCAGCGGATAAGCGTTGCTGAGCATTTCGTCCGCCCGTTTTTGATAATATTCCACCTCTCGCTTGGACTTGGTTAAATAATATTTTCCGTCTGCATGGTATCCGGCAATGGCTTCGCCCGAAAGTGCAGCCGCACCGGAAACCTTGAGAAAATGCAAAAAGATATTGTTCTGTGTATTCTTGAAATAGTAAGGCGAGATCTGCCCGGTCATATACATTGGTATCCAGCTTTCAAGCCCCAGCA
>DJOQ01000021.1:67064-67475 GCA_002437245.1 Ruminococcaceae bacterium UBA6434 | reverse complement strand
CAAAATCAAAGTCCGCAGGCGTTAGCGCCAGAAGCTCACCCTCACGGATGCCGCACCAGTACAGAATTTCAAAGGCGTAGTACAGCATAGGCTTGTCCATCATGGTGTCGATGAATTTGAGATATTCTTCCTTTGTCCAGAACAGCATTTCCTTCGGCTGCTCGCTGCCCATATTCCCGGCCTTTGCGGCGGGATTGATCTGCAAGCCGTAATACTTGATGGCATGGTTGAAGATACAGCTCAGTTGCGTATGGACGTTCTTGAGATAGTCCGGGGAATAGGTTTCGCCGCTTGACTTGGTGTGCTGCCGTATCTCATTTTGCCAGTCGATCACATCACGGGCAGTGATCTCCGAGAGCTTGCGCTTTCTGAAATACGGCAGAATCTTTGTGCGGATGATATGCTCCTTGC
>DJOQ01000021.1:0-66928 GCA_002437245.1 Ruminococcaceae bacterium UBA6434 | reverse complement strand
GCTTCTGCATCAGAAACTCGCGTTCCCATGCCTGAGCCTCTTTCTTGGTCGCAAAACCGCGCTTCAATTTCTGCTGGCGCTCACCGCGCCAATCAGTATAGCGGAACTGCACATACCACGAACCGTTTTTCTTATCCTTAAACGCTGCCATTCGATTCCCTTCTTTCCTTCGATTCTCTCGTTCCATAGAACTTCTCATGGAAGAACTTGCGGTCGATCCTGCCTGCAATGGTGATGCAGCCGGTCTTTCGCAGCTCTTCGTTCAGCTCACGGATGAGCTTATACGCATACGGAACCGATACGCCAAGCTCTTCCGCAACTTCGTTCACTCGCATAAAAATTTCTCCTGTCATAGGCAAAATACCTTCCTTTCCTGATTTGTGGTTGATTTCTTCGCCGTTCTATCCGCAGGACTCTGACAGGCAACCCTTTTCGGCGCTGTGCCGTTTTCTTTTCTCCTTGGCACGCTCATCTCGTCGCCTGCTTCCCCGGAGAAAGTATCCATTGGACGGTCATTCAGTTTTGTGGCTTTTGAATTTCACCCCCTCACTTTACAACGGACATTTTTTCTGCATTTGTTGACTACCCTAATTGTAAAATTTCTATGAATTAAGCTTACATGTTTAGTATGCTACTATTGTACTATACATATAAGTTTAAGTCAAGCCGATTTGCAGGAAAATATTAAATAAATTTGCTTAGAATTTTCTTGACGAAATTAAACATATCTGCTATACTCTTTATCAAAGACAACCGATACAGGAGATGGCTATTATGGCGATTGGGGAACGCATCCACTTTTTCCGCACATTGCGGGGCATGACACAGAAATATCTCGGTATGGCACTGGGCTTTCCAGAGAAATCCGCAGATGTTCGCCTTGCGCAGTATGAGAATGGTTCCAGAACGCCCAAAGCGGATGTGACCGCTGCGCTGGCAAAAGTGCTGGACGTTTCGCCCAAGGCGCTGGATGTACCGGACATTGACTCCGATATCGGGCTGATGCACACGCTGTTCACTCTGGAAGACCGGTATGGGCTTGAAGTCTGCGAGTGCGAGGATGAGGTGCATCTGCGCGTCCACATCCACAAGGGACGCGACGCAGCGGCGCTTCACAGGATGCTTGCCACATGGGGTGAGGTTGCCGCCAAGCTGAAAGCGGGCGAGATCACCAAAGAAGAATACGACCGCTGGCGCTATTACTATCCGAAGTACGACACTTCCGGTCAGTGGCACAGGATCACGCCGTCGCAGGAATTGAGCGATCTGCTCCTTGCTGATCTCAAAGAACATACGGAAGAATAACAAAAGGCTCTGCCGACCTTCTTTCACAGAAAGTCAGCAGAGCCTTTTCGCTCTCAATATAGGATTGGATGTGATGGCCTAACCTGCAAACCGCTTGTCCCTTGAAACAAGAACAAACAAAACAGTTTGGGTATCTGCTATCATTTTGCTATCAAACGGGAAATGAGATTTTCAAAAAGCGTGTGTTTTCAAGGCTTTGCAGCCCTTCATGCTCACTTTTTTCTCATTCCCACTCGACGGTGCCGGGGGGTTTGGAGGTTATATCGTAAACTACGCGATTTACGTGTTTTACCTCGTTTGTGATACGGTTTGAAACCTTGGCAAGAATATCATACGGTATCTTTGCCCAATCGGCTGTCATAAAGTCGTCGGTTGTTACGGCGCGTATTGCCACAAGGTTATCGTATGTGCGGTGGTCGCCCATAACGCCTACCGTATTGACTCCGGGAAGCACACAGAAGAACTGTGCGAGATTTTTTTCGTAACCGTTCTTTGCCATTTCATCACGGAGAACCCAATCGGCATTTTGGAGAATTTCAATCTTTTCCTTTGTTATCTCACCGATAATTCTGACACCGAGACCGGGACCTGGGAACGGTTGACGCCAAACAAGTTCATGCGGAATTCCGAGTTTTTCGCCGACCGCTCTGACCTCGTCCTTAAACAAACTTGAAAGAGGCTCGATAATGTCGATAAATTCAACATCGTCGGGCATTTTGACCTTGTTGTGGTGGGTCTTAATTTTATCGGCGTCGCCCTTGCCGGACTCTATGCAGTCGGGGTATATGGTGCCCTGTGCAAAGAAGCCCTTATCCGCCTGTTTTCTTATTTCATCCCAGAATACCTTGTAAAATTCCGTGCCTATGATTTTTCTCTTCTGCTCGGGGTCGGAAACGCCTTTAAGGGCGTTTATGAAATGCTCCTGACAATTTACGCGCACGAAATTCATATCGAACAGCGAGGTAAATGTCTTTTCGACGAAATCGCCCTCGTCCTTACGCATAAGTCCCTGGTCAACAAAAACGCAGGTGAGCTGTTTGCCGACGGCGCGAGAGAGAAGTCCCGCCGCGACAGAGGAATCGACGCCGCCCGAAAGACCGAGGATAACTTTTTTGTCGCCGATTTTTTCACGAAGACTCTTTACGGTATCGTCGATAAAGCTGTCCATCTTCCAGTCGCCGTGGCAGCCGCAAACACCATACAGGAAATTGCGGAGAATTTTAAATCCGAACTGTGTGTGAGTTACCTCCGGGTGGAACTGCACACCGTATATTTTCTTTTCTTCATTTTCATAAGCCGCTATCGGGCAGGCTTCGGTCTTTGCGGTGATTTCAAAGCCCGCCGGCATAGTCTTGACCCTGTCGGTATGGCTCATCCAAACTACGCTCGACTCATCGACGTCGGCAAAAATTTCGGACTGCTTTTTTGTAACCGTAAGGTCGATTTTGCCGTATTCGGACTGTTCCGCAGTCTCAACATTGCCGCCGACCATCCATGAAATCAGCTGACAGCCGTAGCATATGCCGAGCACGGGTATGCCGAGCTCCAAAATCTCTTTTGTGTAGTGCGGCGAACTCATATCAAATACGGAATTGGGTCCGCCGGTAAAAATAATACCTTTGTAATTGCCCTCTTTGATTTCGCTGAGCGGTACGGTATACGGCAATATTTCCGCATAGACATTGTTGTCGCGTACGCGCCGCGCAATCAGCTGATTATACTGACCGCCGAAATCGAGTACAAGTATTTTCTCCATAAATATCCTCTTAATTATCTGTAAATTATAGCTTCTCTCTCGGGTCCGTTAGATACCATATTTATCTTGTGGCCGAGCTCCTTTTCGATGAATTCGACGTATTCCTGTGCCTCACGCGGAAGCTCCGAGAAATTGCGGATACCCTTTATATTGCAATGCCAGCCCTTTAATGTGGTAAATACCGGCTTTGCTTTTTTAAGAAGCGAAGTGTTCGGGAAATCCTTTGTGATGTCATCGCCTATTTTGTAAGCCGTGCAAACCTTGATTTCGTCAAGATACGAGAGGCAGTCAAGAGCGGTCATGACAACCTTTGTAGCGCCCTGGCACTCAACGCCGTAACGGGTTGCAACGCAGTCAAACCAACCGACTCTTCTCGGTCTGCCTGTGGTAGCGCCGAACTCGCCCTTATCGCCGCCGTGAATTCTGAGCTCCTGAGCTTCGTTTTCGTCAAGTATTTCCGAAACGAACTCGCCTGCGCCGACCGCCGAAGAATAAGCCTTGGTAACTGCTACAACTTCGCTTATGAGATACGGGGGAATTCCTGCACCGACAGCGCCGTAGCCTGCCAAAGTCGATGACGACGTAACCATGGGATATATACCGAAGTCCGGATCTTTAAGCGTTCCGAGCTGACCTTCAAGAAGAATGTTCTTGCCCAGCTTTAAAGCGTCCTGAATAAATGCGTGAGTATCGCAGATATAGGGGGCTATCTTTTGCTTGTATTCCATACAGGTATTGTAAAGCTCGTCCTCGTCAAGAAGCGGTTTGTGATAAACGTGCTCAAGAATAAGGTTTTTAAGCGTTACTATGTTGTGGAGCTTTGCCTTTAACACCTCATCGTCAAACAGTTCGTTGCACTGAATACCTATCTTTGCGTATTTGTCGCTGAAGAACGGTGCGATACCGCTCTTTGTGGAGCCGAATGCGTTTTTGCCGAGCCTCTCCTCTTCATATGTATCAAGAAGAATATGATACGGCATAAGTATCTGAGCGCGGTCGGATACAAGGAGCTTCGGATTGACGCCTGCTTTTTTAACGTCTTCAAGTTCCGAGCAGAATTTGCTTATATCAAGGGCAACGCCGTTTCCGATGACACAGGTAACATTGTCGTAGCAAACACCGCTGGGCATAAGATGCAACGCAAATCTGCCGTGTTCGTTTATAATGGTGTGCCCTGCATTTGCACCGCCCTGAAAACGAACGACTATGTCTGCTTCGCTCGCAAACATATCCGTAATTTTTCCTTTGCCCTCGTCGCCCCAGTTGGCGCCGACAATTGCTTTTACCATTAGAGTTTCCTCCTTAAAAATTACGTGCCCGAACGCCGAAACGCAAAACGGACAACTTATTAAACATACATTAGATATTATATATTACACAGTGCATTATGTCAACGAAAAGCGGAATTTTAAGTGCTTTTTCGGGCGCATATCAAATCGCACAAAAAAGGAGCTGTAAACACTTTGTTACAGCTCCGCTTTCAGTATTGTTTTTTATTTTCTTTTGCGTTTTACCGTAACCGCAACAGCCGCCGCGGCAGCGCACAAAACAACAGCCGCCGAACCTATTGCAGCATACTTACCCGAAGTTTTCGGAATGCTGCCGGCTTTTACCGTTTTCCCCTCCGAGGGGGCAGTTTCATCCGTTACTGCCGGCGCAGCGGCAGTTCCGGTTAAATCAACGGTGGGGCTTATTGCAGATAAATCGATGTTTTGATTATTGGCATCGGTTGAGAAATCGACATTTATCGGGAAGGTGGTTTTACCGGTCGCTCCGTCGTTTACCTTAAATGTTACAACGGCAACCTCGCCGCCGAGCGGTGCGGTGTCTTTCCAAACGGCGTTTATTTTAACCTCGCCTGCCGTATTTGAATTTGTGGCGCTGACATCGCCGCTCGAATACTCGGCGGAAACATATGTGAGCAATTTTGTATCGTATGTAAGTGTAAACGAAAGCGTACCGAGCTCCGTATTTTGCGGAAGATAAATTTTTACGGTGACGACCGAATCCTTTGCCTCAGCCGAAGCAGTGAGCTTAAACGGATCCGCCGCAAATACGGGAAATGCGGCAACAAGCAAAATAACAGCCGCAATCAGTACGGAAATCACTTTTTTATTTAATGCTTTTTTCATTACAGTATACTCCCTTTCGATTCTTGAACTCAACTCCATTGTTGAATTATACCATTTTATATACATATTGTCAAATAATTTTGAGCAAATTGCAGCATAAAAGTCTTGTCGAAAAGAATCGAAATAACGGCGCGAACCGTGTCGGTTTTATAAATGCTTCAGGGCGTTATCCCCCGTAAAACTGTCAAGTACGGTACCGGCACAGTTTTCCTCTTCGAGGGCAACCGAATATTCGGGGCAAACATTACCCCACTTCACGCTTGTATTGCGAAGCGTAACATTGTCGGCAAAGCGAAGATAAAATCCCGCGTTTTTATGCTTTTCAACTTCTTTATTAAGTCCCGGACGCATATCGTAAAGACCGCAGTCCCACTTTGACGTTTTGGAAAGAGTTACGTCAACATCGGAAAAGGTCACGTTTTCTATTCTGTTTTCCGCGGTGCCGCATATCATAACTCCGTTTTCGCCGACGCAGGTTATATTGCGGTAAGATATGTTTTTGATATGACCTGCCCTTGTGTTTTCGTCGCGGTCAAACGCGGTTATTACTATCGGCTCGGCAGTTCCCCACCAATCGGGACAAAAGCGGCGCGTACCTATTATAATATCGGAATATTTGACGTTTTCGACATTGCCGCCGTCGCGTATCTGAATTGAAAGTCCGCGGTTGCTGCGTGAAATGACGCAGTTTGAAACTATTATGTTTCTGAAATCGCCGACGCCCTCGGTGCCTATTTTTATCGCCGCCGAGGTGGAAATCAGCGTGCAGCCCGTTATCAGTATGTTTTCGCACGGGCCGTATTCGGAATTCCCCTTTGAGGTTTTAAGGCAGATGCAGTCGTCGGCGCACTCTACGTGGCAGTCGCAAATGCGCACGTTGCTGCAGTGATCGGGGTCTATGCCGTCCGAATTTGCAACGTCAAGGTCGTTTAATATATGAATTTTTGATATGAGCACATCGTCGCAGCCCGCCGGATGAAGAGTCCAAAACGGCGCGTCGACAACGGTGAAATCCTCAAACACAATGTGGTCGCAAGCCTCAAAATACATAACCGTGGGACGCGGATAAAAATCGCCGGTAACATAGTATTTGTCTTTTCTCTTTATGAAGCTGTGTCCGTTTGCGTCGATTTTTCCGCCGCCCGTTATTGCGGCGTTATCCGCCTTATACGCATATATAAAGGCAAACGACGGCTTGCCGGTAACGGGGTTGCCTATAAGAGTGTTGGTCTCGTCATTTATGAAATCACACGGTCTGAAATATCCGTTTATATCGGAGGTCGCTTTTAAAACCGAGCCCTTTTGCAGATGGAGCTCCACATTTTTCTTCAACATAACCGAGCTCGAATAATATGTTTTTCCGCTCTCAAGAACTACGGTTCCGCCGCCGTTCTTTTCGGCTTCATCGATTGCGGACTGCAAAGCCTTAGAATCGTCGGTTTTTCCGTCGCCGACGGCGCCGTAATTTTCGGGGAAGTAAAATTTCATTTTATCACCTACATAAAAGTCCGCGTACGATATGCTCGCACGCGGAAAATGCTATTTAACGTAAATCGAAAGAGCCTTCTGCATGGTCTTGCTTGCCACGGGGATAGCCACCGACGCGCCGCCGCCGCCGTTTTCAACGACTACGACTATCGCAAGCGGAAGGTCCTCGCGCTGCGAATAGCCCACAAACCATGCGTGTGGTCTTGCGCCGTCCTTTTCGGAGCTGACCTCCGCGGTACCGGTTTTACCGCACATTTTAAGGTTGGGAAATTTATTGTCGCCGTATGCGTTTTTGACATTCGAGCGAAGCATATCGTTCATTTTTGACGCGGTATCGGAAGAAATAAGCTGTGTTGCCGCGCCCGGTTTTGCCTCATAAATCGTTTTACCCGTCTGAGACGTTATTTTGCCGACGAGATACGGAGATACCGAAGAACCGCCGTTAGCCACCGCGCCGACAATAGACAGCATCTGGCATGGATTTATGCGTGTGGTATACTGACCTACGCCTGCCCAGCCTACGTCGAGGTCCGACGCGCCCGTCACGTCGAACGAGCTCTTTGCGAGCCTTATATTGCCTACATACAGCTGATTGCCGAGCCCCAGTTCCTTTGCCGTAGCCATAAGCTTATCGGGCCCGAGCTCTATCGCAATCTGCGCAAATGCGCTGTTACATGACACATTGAGAGCCTTTTCGAAATCCACGGTTCCGTGAACCCCGAGACACTTTACGGAGCTTCCGCCGACTTTGTATTCGCCGGTACATTTAAATTTTTGCGAATTGATGTCGGGGATATTTTCAATGGCGCAAATTGAAGTTATTATTTTGAAGGTCGAACCGGGAGTGTAAACACCCGAGAAAAATCTGTTTAAATAAACGCCGTCATAAGCGCCCGTTTTATCGTTGTTTATGCTTGAAACGGGCTTGTTTGCAATATCGTAAGACGGACTTGATACAACGCATAAAATCTGACCCGTCTTGTAATTATAAACGCCGACAGTACCCTTGTTATTGCCGAGGGCGCTGTATGCCGCTGCGCAGAGCTGCGCGTTTATTGTGAGATTTACATCGTTGCCCTTACCGTATTTTTTCAGATTATATATGCCGTCCACAAAATTGTAGCCGGTTATGACGTCCTTATACGACGTCTGAACGCCCGTTGCAACATAGCCCTCGGAGTCGCCTACCGTGTGCATTGTCGCGGTTCTTACGGTTTTGTCGCTGTTATATACACGTTTGCCGTCCTTTGTTTCCGCAAGCACCGCTCCGGTTTCGTCCTTAATGCTTCCCGCTACCGACAGCGTGCCCGACGAATACAGATGCCTGTTTGCCTTTTTCATAGCCCACGAATCGGCGTTCGTGTAAAATGTGTAAAACAACACAACGAGCCCCGCTAAAAATGCCGCTATAAACACATACAGCACCCAGGCTCTTTTTGACATGGTTTTCATTGTTTCACACTTCCTTTCGGCAGATTTTATTTAAGACTTAGCCGCCGCTACCTTATCGTACCGCTTGTACGTCTTGACATCAATAGCCTTTATAAATGCCACAAGTCCCCAGCAGCACATCATACTCGAACCGCCTCGGCTGATAAACGGCAGCGTAACGCCGGTCCACGGTAGAAGGTCGGTAACGCCGAACACGTGCAGAGCCGCCTGAAAAAGAAGAAGCCCCGACGCGGCGCACGCGGCTATTGAGTAAAAAGACGAACGTGCTGCCACGGCATAGCGTATGCTGTAAACCACGAGGGCGACAAAGGTCAAAAGCACGGCAAATGCGATAATAATGCCGAATTCCTCGCAGACCATACCGAAAGCCAAATCCTCCGTGGCGGCGTATACATATCTCAGTTTGCCGTTGCCTATTCCGAGACCGAAAAGTCCGCCGCTGACGGAATATATAAGAAGCCTCGCCTGCTGGTAGCCGCGATCGTTTGCGTACTCCCAGACATGGCGGTATGTTTCAAATCGTTTTGCGACATAGGGCTTAAACGTGAGCACAAGTCCGCCGCCGCCGAGTGCCGCCGCGCATACAAGGAATATCGTCTTTATATCTCCCGAGCGCAGGAACGCCATTATTAAGAATGTAAAGAAGAATATAAGCGCCGTACCGAAGTCCTTCATAAGGAACAGACAGCCTATGCACGAAAGCGCAAATATAAGATATTTTGTAAGGTTTCTCGTGGATTGCAGGTATTCAAGCGTTGCCGCGCCTACAAAGACGAAGCCTATTTTGACTATTTCGGACGGCTGTATCGAAACGCCGCCTATTCTTATCCAGTTATACGCACCGTTTATATTGTGCGCCAAAAGCCTTGTGGCAACAAGAACCAAAACCGAAGCTATTGCCACGGGCACACGCAGCTTTACAACTCGGTCTATATCACTCAGCACCCAGAGCATAACTATAAACACAGCAATACCCATAATAACGGCGGCAAGCTGAACAAAAGCCTTGTCGGGATACACGCTCGTAGTCAGGGTAAGGCCTATGCCGGTAAGAAAAAATGCTATAAGCTCTATTTCAAAGCTCTTGCGGTGCAAAATCGCGCCGAAAAATATAAAATAGGCCCACTCGATAGCAATATAAGCGCCGAATACTATATATAAGGTAGTCAGCGGTATATCGGGGCTGTTCATATTTATCTGAACGGCGCAAACGAGCTGAAAAACAGTCATTATTATAAGCAGAATAAGCCAATTTACGGGCTTTCTGTATTTTTTGGTTCTCTTCTTTTTTTGCTTTTTACGAGTGTTTTCCTGAGCCAAAAGCGCGTCCTCCGTTTCTTTGAATTCGGTTTTCTCTTTCGTTTTATTCGCGGAAGAGGAAGCTGTAATCGCCTATCGAAATTATATCGCCGTCATACAGCGGGAATGCGCCGAACACCTCTTCGCCGTTTAAAAGCGTACCGTTTTTGGAATTGAGGTCCGCAACATACCAGCCGTCCTTTGCGGGATAAACCTCGGCGTGCTCGCCGGAGACGTTTTGCATGGGCAGGCATATATTGCAGGTTCTGTCGCGCCCTATAAGGCAGGTGCCGTTTAAATAGAAGGCGCTGTTGTCGGCAAGGTTTACAAGCCTTGTGGCGTTTGTGAAGTCGACCTTTTTGCCGTCCTCCGATTCTTCGCTCTCAACGCCGTAGCCGTTTGAAGTGAACTTCATAACCGCGTTTCCGAACGAGACAGTATCGCCGTCAATTATCTTGGCGGATTTTTTTATCTGCTCACCGTTTACGTAAACTCCGGTTTTCGACTCCGTATCAAAAATATACCAGCCGTCTTTTCTGAGAGCCAGAACGGCGTGAAAACGCGACACCGTGCCGTACTTTCTGAGCGATATATCGCACGAGCGCGAACGCCCTATCGAGGTTTCCCAATTTCGTATTTCAATCTCGCTGTCGTCGGCGAGATTTATCAGCGTAGCCATAATCTCACGGCGCGGTCTGAGCCTGAAAAGGGAAAAAATGCACCGGAGAAGTATTATAAGCGCAAGAAACGCCAAAACATATCGCGACAGAAATTCAAACTGAGTTAAAAACTGCTCCAACCGGCACACTCCTTTCAAAACTGTATAATACATTCTAAGAATACATTTAAAACGCCGAAAAGTCAATAAAAATACTTTTGTTTTGCCCGAGAGTATTCTTTTCGGTCTTACAAGTTTCTTTCGTCTTTCTTGACAACGGCGCGCACGGATATTATACTTATTAAAATGCTAAAAATGGGGTGGAAGCTTTGAAAATGACCAAATCTCTCTACGGCAAAACCGCAGACGGCAAAGAAGTCTTTTCATTTACAATAAAAAACGAAAGCGGAGCCGAAATCGAACTGCTGAATTACGGCGCTACGCTCAATAAAATATCGGTACCCGACAGAAACGGGGTTTTTGCGGATGTGCTCGTCGGCTTTGACACTATGGAGGGTCAGCTGAGCTGTACGGATTCGCAGGGGCGCACCGTCGGCAGAGTCGCAAACCGCATTTCCGGTAACGGCATTACCATAGACGGCAAAAATTATCAGATAACAAAAAATATCGACGGTAAATTTACCCTCCACGGCAATCACGAATACGAAAACGCCGTTTGGGACTGTGAAATACTCGGTGACGACAGCGTTAAATTCTCATATTTCAGCGCCGACGGAAACGAGGGTTTCCCGTCAAATCTGCAAAACGATGTCACCTTTACGTTCACCGATAAAAACGAGGTCAAAATACACTATGACTGCAGACCCGACGGCAAGACGCCGATAAACGTCACCAATCACTCATACTTTAACCTCGGCGGATACGCTTCGGGCGACATACTCTCTCACGAAATGCAGATTTTTGCAAAATACTTTACGCCGATGGACAAGGACAGCATTCCGACAGGCGAAATCAGAAGCGTTGAAAACACGCCGTTTGACTTCAGGATCCCGAAGAAAATAGGCAGAGATGTTTCCGCTCCTTACGAACAGCTTATAATAGGCAGGGGCTACGACCACAACTTCTGCCTTGAAAACTACACGGGCGCTCTGCGTGAATTCGCCATGGTTTACGACCCCGAAAGCGGCAGAAAGATGACGTGCTATACCGATCTTCCCGGAGTTCAGTTTTACATAGGCAACTATATGGACGGCTCGCAAATCGGCAAGGGAAACCTCCCCCTCACGCACCGCTCCGGTTTCTGCCTTGAAACGCAGTACTACCCGAACGCTTTAAACAATCCCGACTTTATACAAAATCTGTTTGACGAAAACCATCCGTTCGTATCGGACACGGTATATCGTTTTTCGGCGGAATAAGCCGTAAAAGAAAGGAAACCAAAAATGGCAGAAGAAAACACAACCGGCCTTGAGAGAATATTCCTCTCGGCTCTCGTATATAACAGAACAGGCGTGCTTTTGCGCGTGGCAAGTCTTTTTGCAAGACGCGGATACAACGTAATAAGCCTTACCGTAGCCGAAACGGAAAATCCCGTCTATTCGAGAATAACAATAGTATCGGACGTTGAGCCCCACAAGTTTTTACAGGTTGAGCGTCAGCTCTCAAAGCTTGAGGACGTAATAAAGGTAGTAAGGCTCAATGAGTCGCGCCTTGTATCCTCCGAGCTCTTGCTTATAAAGGTTCACGCCACAAACAGCCAGCGCACAGCCGTGCTTAAAACAATCAACGGCTTCGGTGCCAAGGTAAAGGACATAGGTCACACCACAATAACCGCCGAGCTTACCGGTCTGCCGTCGCTTATTGACAAATTCATAGGCAAAATGACAAAGCACGGCATAATAGAGCTTTCACGTTCGGGTCTTACCGCACTTGAGAGCGGCGATACAAACATAAAAGGAATTGAGGAATAACAGAATGTCAATGACAATGACTCAAAAAATACTTGCGTCGCACGCCGGTCTTTCGTCAGTCTCGGCAGGTCAGCTCATAGAGGCAAAGCTTGACCTCGTGCTCGGCAACGACGTAACTTCGCCCGTAGCCATAAACGAGATGGCAAAAAAGGGCTTCAAAGATGTATTTTCAACAGATAAAATAGCCCTTGTTATGGACCATTTCACGCCCAACAAGGATATTAAATCAGCCGAAAACGTTAAGCAGGTTCGTATTTTTGCAAAAGAAAAGGGAATTAAAAATTTCTTTGATGTGGGCAAAATGGGTATAGAGCACGCACTCCTTCCCGAGAGCGGTCTCGTTATTTCCGGCGACGCGGTTATAGGCGCCGACTCACACACCTGCACATACGGCGCTCTCGGCGCTTTCTCTACCGGCGTAGGCTCCACCGACATGGCTGCGGGTATGATTTCGGGCAAGGCTTGGTTTAAAGTTCCGTCTGCAATCAAGATTGTGCTCAGCGGCACTTTGCCCGAATTTGTCAGCGGCAAAGATGTAATACTTCACCTTATAGGCAAAATAGGCGTTGACGGCGCAAGATACCGTTCGCTCGAATTCACGGGAGACGGCGTCGGCGCGCTCTCTATGGACGACCGCTTCTGCATTGCGAATATGGCAATAGAATGCGGCGCCAAAAACGGCATATTCCCGGTGGACGCCAAAACTCTCGAATACATAAACGGCAGAACCGACAGACAGCCCCGTATATTTGAGGCGGACGAGGACGCCGAGTATGACGAGACAATAGAGATAGACTTAAATAAGCTGAAACCCACGGTTGCATTTCCGCATCTTCCCGAAAACACTCACACCGTTGACGAGATTGAAAAAATCGACATTGACCAGGTAGTTATAGGCTCGTGCACAAACGGAAGAATAGAGGATATGCGCGCGGCGGCGTCGGTCTTAAAGGGCAGAAAGGTAAAAGACGGCGTTCGCGTTATAGTAATTCCTGCCACGCAAAAGGTTTACCTGCAATGCATTAAAGAGGGCCTTACCGAAATATTCGTAGAAGCCGGCGCGGTTGTATCGACTCCGACCTGCGGACCGTGTCTCGGCGGGCATATGGGCATACTCGCAAAGGGCGAAAGAGCCGTTTCCACCACAAACCGCAACTTTGTGGGCAGAATGGGACACCCTGAGAGCGAAGTATATCTCGCGAGCCCCTTTGTGGCGGCGGCAAGCGCCGTTACGGGCTATATCTGCTCACCTCGGGAGCTCAGGTAAGAAAGGAACGATTTATATGAAAATACAGGGTAAAGTTCATAAATACGGCGACCATGTGGATACGGACGTCATAATTCCGGCAAGATACTTAAATTCCTCCGACCCGAAGGATCTTGCGGCTCATTGCATGGAGGATATAGATAAGGATTTTGTAAACAACGTAAAAGAGGGCGACATAATAGTTGCAGGCGTAAACTTCGGCTGCGGTTCTTCGCGAGAACACGCTCCGCTTGCAATTAAGGCGGCAGGCGTTTCCTGCGTAATCGCCAAAAACTTCGCAAGAATTTTTTACAGAAACGCGCTTAATATCGGCTTGCCGATTCTCGAATGCCCCGAAGCAGGCGACGAAATCGGGCAGGGCGACGATGTTTCTGTAGATTTCGACAGCGGTATAATAACCGACAATACAACCGGCAAAAGCTACAAAGCAGAGCCGTTTCCGCCGTTCATACAAAACATAATCAAAAAGGGCGGGCTGTTGTCGTCACTTAAATAATCCGAAAAAAGGGGGATGTAAAAAACTGTGTTTCTTTACATTCCTCTTTATGTTTAATTTTAAAAATTTTACAAATTTGTTCACATATTATTTTTAAATATAATTTATAATTTCAGCATAACAGAGGTTTGAAAGGGTGGTATTTTATGCCAAATGAAAAAATACTCGTCGTCGATGACGACACCAACATCTGCGAGCTTTTAAGGCTCTATCTCGAAAAAGAGGGCTACGTCGTAAAAATAGTTAACGACGGTGTGTCGGCAATAAACGCATTCAAGCAGGAAAATCCCGACCTTACGCTGCTCGACATAATGATACCGAAGCTTGACGGCTGGCAGGTATGCCGTGAAATAAGAAAGTTTTCCGACAAGCCCATAATAATGCTCACCGCCAAGGGCGAGACCTTTGACAAGGTTTTGGGGCTTGAGCTCGGCGCGGACGACTACGTTACAAAGCCGTTCGACACAAAAGAGGTTGTGGCAAGAATAAAAGCGGTGCTTCGCCGCACGACCTCGGCTTCGGGCGCAAACGACGTCAAAGAGGTCAATTACGACAAACTTTCCATAAACCTTACCAATTACGAGATGAAGGTCAACGGAGTTCCCATAGACACTCCCCCGAAGGAGCTCGAGCTTATATATCATCTGGCCTCAAATCCCAACCGCGTATTTACGCGCGACCAGCTTCTTGACGAGGTTTGGGGATTCGACTACTACGGCGACTCAAGAACGGTAGACGTTCACATTAAGCGTCTGCGCGAAAAGCTTGAGGGCGTTTCCGACAAATGGGAATTGAAAACCGTTTGGAGCGTAGGCTACAAATTTGAGACTAAGGACTGATAAGAATGCAGCAGAGCGTAAAGGCGCGTTTTAAAACGGCATTGCACCGCACCTACCGCAAATTCAGTCATCAGTCGCTGTTCACTAAATTTCTGTCGGTATTTGTGGCAATGGTACTCATATGCTTTTTGCTTTTGGGAGTAACGCTCGGCGTGTTCCTCTCAAATTACTGGTCAAGCCAAAAAGAGCAGCTTCTTTCTTCCAATGCCAAAAACATAGCGGACACCACATCTTCCGTACTCTCATCAAGAATACAGACCGACACCTCCGGCTCAATAGCGATGATTTGCAGCAACCTCTCGATGATTTCGGACGCTATCTCCGCCGACATCTACATAACCGATACCTCGGGCAACATAATACTGTGCAAAGACGTCATAACGCAGAATTACAGCGTCTCAAACAACGGCAGATGCAGTCTGCACGGCGGCTACACAATACCGCAGGACGTAATAGATGAAGCGGAAAAAGGCAACTATTTTGCAAAAAGCACCTTAAACGGCGTTTATATGAAAAAACAGCTCATCGCGGCGGAACCGGTTAAAGTCGGAGACGAAACCGCAGCCGTTGTTTTTGCGGTGGCTCCCATGACGGCCGGTTTTGCAAATTATGCGATAAACATCCTTAAAATGTTCATTTTTGCCTGCCTTATGGCGTTCTCGGTAGGCTTTATCGCGGTATATTTTCTCACCGCTTCTCTTATAAAGCCGCTCCACGATATGTCGGAGGCGACAAAGGCTTACGCAGAGGGTGATTTCGGCCCGAGGGTAAAGGTAAAGGGCGACGACGAGCTTGCCGAGCTTGTACGCGCATTCAACAAAATGGCGTCCGATCTGTCGCTTCTCGAAAGCTCGCGGCGAAGCTTTGTGGCAAACGTCTCGCACGAGCTTAAAACGCCTATGACAACCATAGGCGGCTTTATAGACGGAATTCTTGACGGCACCATTCCCGAAAGCCGGCAAAAGCACTATTTGAGCATAGTTTCGGATGAGACCAAGCGACTTTCAAGGCTTGTTACGGCAATGCTGAATATGTCCAAAATCGAGGCGGGCGAATTAAAGCTGAACCCGAAGACATTTGACATAAGTGCGGAAATATTCAACGTGCTGTTGTCGTTTGAGCGGATAATAGACCGCAAGCACATTGAAATATCGGGGCTTGACAAGCTTCAGCCCGTAACGGTTACCGCCGACGAAGATATGATACATCAGGTCATATATAACCTTGTGGACAACGCGGTCAAATTCACGGAGAACGGCACCATAAGCGTTTTTGTCACGACCGACGACAGCAACACTCTCATAAAAGTCGTAAACACGGGCGCAGGCATTTCCTCGGAAGAGCGCGAAAAAATATTCGAGCGTTTCTACAAGGTGGATAAATCGCGCAGTTATGACGTTAAGGGCGCGGGACTCGGACTTTATATATGCAAAACCATAGTTGAAATGCACGGCGGCTCCATAGGCTGCAACAGCGAAGAGGGCAAATACACCGAATTTTGGTTTACGATACCGAAATATCTGCCGCCGAAGCAGCAGTAAAAGTATTCAGAATATTAAAAACGAGTTAATAATTTTGTAATAACCGTCGGTTATGATTATGACAACGATAAGAGATAAGTTCTTATCTTCATCTGATAAATCAAGGAGATCTTTTTATGGACGATTTCAATAACAACTCGGCTCCGGGAAACGAGCAGCAAAACACCCCGGGAAGCTCGGGCAATTCTCAAGGTACAAATCCGAGCGGCAACGACGCTCAGAGAGCAAACAGCGGCAGCCCCTATAACGGAGGCTGTCAGCCGAACAACGGTTACCCCTATTCGAGCGGCAACGGCGGAAATTCCGGCAACGGATATTACGGCGAAAACGGCGCATACCGTCCGAATTCGACATACAGCGGAAACAACAGCTATGTTTATTACGGTAATTCAAATCAGCCCCCGAAAAAGCCTGTTGACAATAAGCCGTCCAAGCATAAAAAAGGCGGCGTTACAGCCCTTATAATCGCTGTTGTGGTTTGTGTGGCGCTCGGAGTTACGGGCATTGCGGTTTCTCTCGGCAATAAAGACAGTGCCAAAAAGCAGACAAGCGAAAAAGCTTCAGCAGACAGCTCAACCGTTACGATAAGCGACACACCCACGGCTTCCTCTACCGACAAGAGCGGCAGTCTTACCGCGGCAGGCGTTTACGATAAGATAAAAGACAGCTCCGTCGGTATACTCGTATACTCCGACAGCCGTTCTTCCTCGGCGTCGGGTCAGGGCTCGGGCGTTATAGTCGGCGAAGACAGCAGCAAGCAGTACACATATATTATGACCTGTGCTCACGTAATCTCGGGCGGCGGCTCCGTCAGAGTTCAGCTCTCCGACGAAACGCAGTACGACGCTACCGTAGTCGGATATGACTCAAAAACCGACATCGGCGTTTTAAAAATCATGGCTACGGGCCTTAAAGCAGCTGAATTCGGCGACAGCGACAAGCTCTCCGTAGGCGAGACGGTTTACGCGATAGGCAACCCCGGCGGAACGGCATTTGCAGGTTCGTTCACAAACGGTATAGTATCCGCGATTTCGCGCCCCGTAAACAGTCAGATAGGCTATGAGATGATTTGCATTCAGCATACGGCGGCGATAAACCCCGGCAACTCCGGCGGCGCTCTCGTCAATGAATACGGTCAGGTCATAGGCATAAACTCATCTAAGATTGCAAGCACGGATTACGAGGGTATGGCATTCTCCGTTCCGAGCGTTACCGCAAAGGAAGTTTACGACGAAATAGTTGCAAACGGCTATGTTACAAACAGACCCAAGCTCGGAATTACCTATTCGCCGGCGTCTTCAAGCCAGATGTACAGTATGATAGTAAGTCTTAAAGACCTGCCGGCAGGTTCGCTGATAGTTCAGAGCGTACAGTCCGATTCGAGCCTTGCGTCTCAGGACGTAAAACAGGGCGATTTGATTACCAAGGTCAACGGCAAGGATCTTGACAGCGCGGACGATCTTCCTGACCTTATCGACAAATCCGCTGTGGGCGATACGCTTACGCTTACAATTTGCAGAATAGACAGCAATTACAACATCAATGAATTTGAAGTAAAGGCAACCCTCGTTGAGGATAAGGGCGATTCCTCTTCGGTAAAGACGGAATCTACCACACGCAGCAATTCATACAATCCGTTCAGCGCGTACGGTTACGGCAACTGATAAGCTGCCGCAGCACAAACGCTCCGGTTTAAATAAAAAAAGTGGAGCCACGGTTAGCGCTAACCGTGGCTTCGTCAATTTTTATCTTGCTGCATCCGACACAGCTTTGCTTGCGGCATCGCCCGCACCCGTTACCGCATCGTTTACTATGTCGCCGGCACCTGTGATAACGTCGCCCGCTATATCGGCGGCACCGGTAACAACATCGCCTGCAATATCTCCGGCACCGGTGACCGCGTCACCTACGGCGTCGCCTGCGTTTGTAACCGCATTTTGCGCGGCGGAGTGAGTCATACCGTCGTTTCCGGTAACGGCTCCGTCCTCCTTTTTACCGCAGGAGGAAAACACAACGCATACAAGAAGAACGGCGAGCAAGATTGCCATAACAGCCTTTTTCATATCTATCACCACAATCTTTCTGTTTGTCTTTATTTCGGACAAAATTATTATTTCCGTATTTTTTCTTTTTATTATTTTGTCAGTATTCCGCCGTCGGAATACAAAAGCAGAAGTATATCGTCCTCATATCCCGTTTTTGTATCAATGTAGACGAGTACCTCTTTTCCGTCCTTATCGGTGCAGTGAAATTCCCAGCAATCTTTTTCGCCCTTGCTCTTTGTCGGGATTACCGCCCTTTTTGAGTCGAGCACCGTTAAAAGTCCGCTGACGGATTTTTGAGCGTCCGCCTGCGACAAAATGTCGGAGTTTAAATTACGCTCGGTGTGATTCATAATATAACCCTTTGCGTCAAAGGTCATAACCTCGCCCGTTTCGAGATTTACGCCGACCTTTACAAGATCCGGGTAATATGTCACGCCGTCTTTTCGGTACGCATAATTTACGGTGCAAACCCCGTCCGACGTGCTGTAATAGCTCTCTTTCATATCCGGGTACCCGTGCGACGACAAAAATTCGGACGCTTTTTTCAGTGCGCCGGCTGTTTTCAGCTTCGCTTCGCCCACAAAAGACGAGTCGAGCATATATAAAACATATCCCCCGTTTTTGGTTACGGCAATCGTCTTATTTTTATGCGAAAAACAATACGCAGGCACATTCCCCGACTCTTCGCTTGAAAACGAAATTTCCTTTTTGTCGCAGCCGAGAAACGCTGCCGCCGTATCGAGGGCATTTTCTTTTGATATTTCTTTTGCGTCGCTCGTCATTTTCGGCTGAGCCGACATAATGTGGTCGGAAAACGGACCGTCGTAGATAAGCGTGGGATAATCGCTCAGCGACTGCTGTGCGTCCTCCATATCGCTTGCAAGATATTCCGTCTTTTCGCCCGTTAAGGCAAGCTCGTTGCTTTTTTGGGAAAAGCTGAAATTTCCGCCGAACATATCCGCGCGTATATTCGAAACCTCTCCCGACAGCTCATCGCAAAACGTGATAAGAGAGTAGAGCTTTTCACGTTCCTCGTCGGAGATGTTTTCGCCGGAGACAACCTTTCGGTTTAAAGACTCGGTGAAATCACCGACCTGCGATAAAAATTTATATGTGTTTTCGAGATTTGTATTTTCAAGCGGAAGCACGGAAAGCGAGCTTTTTGCCGCAAGAGTCTCCCTTGACAGCTCCGACGCCATACCGGTCAGCATAGGCGGAGTGTTCGAATACACGCCTTTTTTAAGGCTCGTACCTATTTCACGCAGTCTGCCGTCGAGCTCCGTAAGCGCCCGTTGCTGCGACAGAACTATCTGCCTTTTATATTTTGACGCGCGCACGCTGCCGCTTATTGCCGCCGCAACAAGCACCGCCGCAAGTACCGCGACGAAGGATACGACGCGCACATAAGAGCGTCTTTTCATCTTCTTTTCCATAAATTTCACCTCTGCGATATTTTTTGCAAAAAAAACATAAATATACTTGAAAAAAGCCGCTTATTTATTTGCCAAACCGCACCTTATAGTGTATAATAATATACTGATTAAGTTTGAATTAAAGGAGCGGTCAAAATGGAATGTTATCTTGACAACAGCGCAACCACAAAACCCTGCAAAGCCGCTGTTGACGCAGAAATTTCCGCGCTGACCGAGCTTTACGGAAATCCGTCTTCGCTTCACCAAAAAGGCGTTGACGCATATATGCTTCTCGAAAAAAGCCGCAGTACGATTGCCGCAAGTTTAAAGGCCGACACGGGCGAAATATATTTCACTCCATGCGGCACGGTTTCAAACAACACGGCGATATTCGGTGCCGTCGGCGCAAAAAAACGGCTCGGCAAAAAAATAGTCACCACGGCGTTAGAGCACCCGAGCGTTGAAAAATGTATGGAACGCCTTGAGGAAAACGGCTTTGAAGTCGTGAGAATACAGCCTCAAAGCAACGGCAACACGAATTTGTCCGATTTTGAAAACGCGATTGACGAAAACACGATTTTGGTATCGGTAATGGCTGTCAACAACGAAGTCGGCTCTGTGATGCCCGTGGAAAATCTCAAAAAAATCATAAAGAGCAAAAATTCTCCCGCGCTTCTGCACGTTGACGATGTGCAGGGGTATATGAAAATTCCGCTCTGCCCCAAAAGCTGCGGAATAGACCTTATGAGCGTCAGCGCACACAAGGTTCACGGTCCCAAGGGCGTGGGAGCGCTTTATATAAATAAAAACGTGCGCATAAGCCCGTATATTCTCGGCGGCGGTCAGGAAAACAACATCTGCTCGGGAACTCAGGGTATGCCGGCGATAGCAGGCTTTGCCGCCGCTGTCGAAAACGGCGGAAGCGTCGAAAAAAATCTGAAATATGTAACGGAGCTCAATCTCCGTCTGAGAGAGCGCATAAAAGAAATTCCCGGAGTGCATATAAATTCCCCCGAGAACGCTCTGCCGTACATTATCAATATTTCCATAGACGAAATACCGTCTCAGGTATCGGTAAACTTCTTTTCGATGAACGGCGTATACATTTCGGCAGGCTCGGCTTGCTCTAAGGGGCACAGAAGCGACGTACTGCAAAGCATGGGACTTTCGCCCGACAGGATAGATTCCGCCGTAAGAATAAGTCTCTCAAACAACACGAAGAAAGAAGAAATCGACTTTTGCGCCGAGGTAATCAAATGCGCGGCGGAAAAACTCAGAAAACACAAAGGATAAAGCTATGAAAGAGATAATACTTATAAAAAACGGAGAGCTTGCGCTTAAAGGTCTTAACCGCTCGTCATTTGAGTCAACGCTCGCCAAAAACATCAAAAGGCGTCTTCAGTCGCTCGGAAAATTTAAGGTAATCCGTTCGCAGTCAACAATAACCGTAGAGCCTTTTGACGAGAGCTTTGATATGGAAGAGGCGGAGGATCGCATTTCACGCATATTCGGCATCGCGGGATATGAGCGCGCCGCCGCAGTCAAAAAGGATATGGAAATAATCCTCAAAACGACTCCCGTGTATTTAAGCGAGGCTCTTAAAAACGCTTCGACCTTTAAAGTGGAGGCAAAACGCGCCGACAAAACCTTCCCCTTAAAATCACCCGAAATATGCTGTGATGTCGGCGAGGCGGTTTTAAACGCTTTTCCGCACATCAGAGTCGATGTTAAAAATCCCGATTTAACCATAGTAATAGAAATCCGCGAAAACGCGGCTTACATTCACGGCGACCAGAAAAAGGGCGCAGGCGGTATGCCCGTCGGCACTGGCGGCAAAGCGGCGCTGCTTATCTCGGGCGGAATCGACAGCCCCGTTGCAGGCTGGATGATGGCAAAACGCGGAGTTGTTTTAAACGCCGTACATTTCGCCTCTCCCCCGTTTACTTCGCCGATGTCGGAAATGAAGGTTCACGACCTTCTCGCAAAGGTAGCCAAATACAGCGGTACAATCAAGCTTATGACGGTACCGTTTACCGAAATACAGGAAAACATACGCGACAAATGTCCCGAGGAGCTTTTCACCCTCATTATGAGACGCTATATGATGCGTATATCAAATATTCTTGCCGAAAAAGAGGGCTGCGAGGCTATTGTCACGGGAGAGAGCGTAGGTCAGGTGGCAAGCCAAACCCTTACGGCGATGATGTCTACCGACAGCGTTTCGCGCTTACCGGTGCTTCGTCCGCTCGTCGGTATGGATAAAAACGAAATAGTTGTTCTTTCAAGAAAGATAGATACATTTGATATTTCAATAAGACCGTTTGAGGATTGCTGTACGGTATTTACACCGAAGCACCCCCGTCTTCACCCGAAAGCCGACGAAATCGAAAAAGCCGAGTTATCTCTTGACAGCGACGCGCTTATAAGCCGTGCGGTTGAGGGTGTAAAGCAGGAGCTTATCACATTTTAAAGGATAACCGTTATGAGTATTGAAAAGCAGACAGTAGAACTTCTCAAAAGCAAAAAATTGAAGCTTGCCACGGCAGAGAGCTGCACGGGCGGACTTATTGCCAAACGCATTACCGACGTATCGGGCTCCTCCGAGGTGTTTGAGGGCGGTGTTGTCTGTTATTCAAACCGCTTTAAAGAAAACGTGCTCGGTGTTTCCCGCGAGACGCTTAAAAAATACGGCGCCGTAAGTCGAGAGACCGCGCGTGAAATGGTAAGAGGGGTTTTGTCTCTTACAAAGGCGGATATAGCAGTTGCCGTTACCGGCATAGCGGGACCGTCTTCGGACGATACAAATAAACCCGTGGGTCTTGTTTATATAGCGGTTTCGGACGGCAAAAGCACAATAGTTAAAAAGCTTCTAAACAATTTTACCGGCGACGTCAGAACGCAAAACCGCAACCTCAGCGCGGATACCGCTCTTGAAATGATAATGGAGGCAATACGATGAACGACGATAATGTCATCACCGAAAACACCGTTCCGCCGAAAAAAGGCGGCAAAAAGAAGCAAAAAAAGCCCATGGGCAAGGGCAGTAAATTTATACTCTTTATATCAATAATTGTTTTGATAGTCTCCGGAACCTTCTGTGTGAAATACGGCGTTGACATAATAAAGAGTAAAAAAGAGGCGGCGGAAATAGCAAGCCTTGCCGATCCGCAGTTCGACGTGCCCGAATACGATTACGGAGACACGGTTTTTCCGGACGGTATTCAGGAAAAATACAAAAAGGCGTATTCCGTAAATCCCGACCTTGTCGGCTGGATAAAAGTTCCCGGTACAACCATAAATCATCCCGTTGTGCACGGCTCCGACAACAATTATTATTTAAGGCGCAACTTCTACGGCAACTATGAGCGCCGCGGAACCCCGTTTGTCGATTACCGCAATACGATAACCGACGGCGAATTTGACACAAACACCATTATTTACGGTCATAATTACCTCGATTCCACCATGTTCTCGGACGTTGAAAAATACAAGGACATAGAATTTTGGAAAGCAAACCCCGTAATTGAGTTTGACACTATCTATCACGATTACAAATGGAAAGTCATAGCGGTCTTTTTGACAAACGCAGACGAAAAAGACGACAACGGCTATGTTTTCAATTACATATATCCGTTTATGAGCGGCGACAATTACGCCGAGTATTTTAACGAGATTGCGTCACGCTCGCTCTATTCGACGGGAATAGACGTAAACACCGACGACAAAATACTCACCCTTTCGACCTGCACGCGCGATATGGATATTTCAACGCGCCGCGGCGAGACGAACGCCCGCTGTGTGCTGGTTGCAAGGCTTGTAAGAGACGGTGAAAGCGAAGAGGTTGACACTTCGCTTGCGACGGTAAACGAAAATCCGCGTTACCCACAGATATGGTATGACAAATATAAAAAGGCAAACCCATATAAAAACGCCGAAAGATGGTACCCGAAAGGAGTGAGAGCTTAAATGAGCAAAAGCAAGGATAAGAAAAACAACGACAACGAGCTTTTATCATTTGAAGAGCTTAAAAATAAGGTGAACAAGGAAACCGCAAAGGGTGAAAAACCCGACAGCGAAATAAACGATTTGCTCTCTGCCCTCGGCGACGAGCCGAAGGACAAAGCTCAGTCCGAGCAGAAAGACGATCAGTCGGTTAAAGGCGAGCCGTCGCATACCGAAAAGGCGGAGCGTCAAGACCTTGAGGACAAACCGACGGAAGAAAGCGAAAAGAAAGAAAACGAAGTCGTAGATAAAAACACCGACAGAATCTACAACGATATTTTGTCTGCCATGAACGACAACTCGCAAAACGAAAACGAGCAGACTTCAAGAAGAAACAAATATTCCGGTGACGAAAACCACTTCATCGATATTACAAATCAATATCAGAAGCCGCGCGAGGAAGAAAAAGCTCCCACCGAAAACGTCGCGATAATTCGCCCCTCTAAGGACAAAAAGCCGGAAGAAAAGGCTCCGGAAAAAAACGATGAGGAGAAAAAAGAAGAAAAAACGGAAGAAGATGAGAAACCCGTCAAGACTTTCGGCGAAATGTTTAAGAGCGGTCTTGCGTCATTCTTCCCGAATAAGCGCGATAAAGCTTCGGAGATAATCAGAAAAGTAATAATGGACGTCTCTGTTTTCACACTTATCGGCTGCGCCATTTGGTTCGGCGTGCTTATGGGGCAGAAAAACAGCGCCAACAAGCAAAACGCCAACATTAAAGGTCAGGTTATCGACGCAGATTCCAACCTTACCGACGAAGAGGCATGGGCGGAATTTTTTGCCAAATACCCAAATGTCACGCTGCCCCAGGGTATGATGCCGAAATACGCTTACCTTTACGCCATAAACAACGACCTTGTCGGCTGGATTCGAGTTCCGAATTCGGCAATTGACGTTCAGGTGGTACAGTCCGAGGATAACGACGAGTACCTCAAAAAGGATTTCTACGGCAATTACAGCCGTTACGGCTGCCCGTTCCTCGATTTCCGCTGCGACCCCAAATACCTCAGCCAAAACACGGTAATTTACGGCCATCACATGAGCGACGGTCTGGTATTTGCCGAGCTTGACAAATACAAAAAGCCCGAGGGCTTTAAAGAGTCGCCGATTATCGAATACGACACTCTGTTTAAGACATATAAATTCAAGGTCTATGCCGTGTTTATATCAAACAGCACGCCGGAGCAGGATAACGGCTATCTCTTTTACTACAATACGCCCAAATTCCCGACAAAGGAAAACTTCGACGGATTTATAGCGGCAATAGACGAGAGAAAGCTTTATTCCACGGGCGTCAGCGTAGACTATTCGGATAAGCTTATTACATTATCCACCTGCAGTTACGAATTTTCAAATGCAAGACTTGTAGTTGTCGGCAGACTTCTGCGCGACGGCGAGAGCGAAAATGTAGACACCTCGCTCGTAACGGTAAACGAAAATCCGCACTATCCGCAGATATGGTATGATAAAAAAGGTCAAAAGAACCCCTTTGCTTCGGCGGAAAAATGGTACGCCGCCGAATAATCGGTTTTTAATACACATTTATAAACAAGGATGGACAAGGATATGAATTTGAAATTGTTTTCACTTATCTCAGGTGATGACATTCCGGCTACTAAGCTTCAAATCAAAATTTCCGGCAGTCTTAACGCCTTTACCGACGACGATGTATCGTTCAAGAGTTTTTCGTCTCTCAAAGAGATGTTTCCGTCACTCGGCAAAGCGCTCGCGGACTCCGAGCTTATAGTTATTGCCGTTGACCCGAAGGTGTACGTAAGGACAAAAGCGTTGCTTACAAAGGCGCTCTCTCTTGAAAGCGAGGAAAATCCGACGGTCAAAAAGGCGCTCGGTCGCGCCGCGGAAATCCCCGAGTCGCAAAAGCTGCTTCAGGCGCAGATGCCGAAAGGTGCCGTTCCGTTTTTAACTCGCGACGGTGTAAACTCCGGCTTTGTTATCTCAAAGGGACATCAGCAAATAATGTATCTGCCGCTTGACGACGCGCGCATTGACACGGTGCTTCGCAACGGTGTTATCCCCTATCTCACGAGCGGCGAAACCATAGCCGTCCGCGAGGAGGCTCCCACTCCGAAAAGCGCATCCGTAAAGCCGCCGATTCCGGTCAAAAAGCCCGAAATGCCGGCGCCCGAAAAAGCTGCGGAAATTCTGCCCGTACTACCCGAAAACGTCGGGGAAATCACAGCCAAGACCGTAAACATTCTCCGCGAGAGCGGAAGCAAAGTTGCGGTAAACGGCAATCAGAATTCCGAATACGTAAAATCCTTCGGCTCTGTTTCGCCCGACTTTTTTGAATTTTTCACCTTTACTCCGCACGTTGAAGATAAAGGCGATTTCAATGTTACCGATTACACGGCACAGATGGCAAAATCCGCAAAAGAGCTCGCCTCGTCGGATTTCGGCGCGTGCATTTCGGATATTTGCAATACCGACGGCTGTTCTTACATATGTATAGCGGTTGCAGGCGAAAACTCCGCAATAGTCAGAAAGCTCTACCGGGAGCCCGACGAAAAGGACGAGAGCTTTATAAAGGACGCCGCCGAGGAGCTTATAGAGCTTATCGGCGAAAAGGCTTCGGGCGAAAACTCGGTCGGCATAGAAATTTCCGGCGAATCCGCCGCAGAACCCGAATACGAAAAGACCCACGGCAAAGGTAAAAAGGTTATTGTTTCGATCCTTATAATAATTCTGGCTCTTGCCGTTGCGGCAGGCACATTTTTCCTTGTGAAATATCAAAGAGACAAAAAAGCCGCAGAGGCGCTCGCAAACCCCGCGCCCGAAACGACGACCGAAGAGACCACAGTTCCTCCGGAGATTTCAAAGGACACCGTTCCGCTCTCTGTTTTTATGTATAACGAAACCGTAAACGGAATTGACAAAGACGATCTCGCAAGAGCAGCCGAGGACGCCGCGAACGCCGTTTCTCAAAGCGACAATACGGCAGCCAACACGCTGCCCGAATACATCGTGCTCAACGGTGTAAAAACGGACGCCAAAAAGGCAATCGCAAAAATTGTGGCTGCGGATATTGACGACAGCTACAACTCCGAAGCCATTAAGGCGGACGCCGTAGCCGTTTACACATATTTGAAATATCGCAACACAAACTTTAATGTGAGCGGTCTTAACGCCGCAGAAACCGTGAGCGACAACATACTGAACGCGGTTTCCGAGGTATTCGGCGAATATGTTGTATATGACGGTCAGCCGGCATTTACTCCCACGTTTAAGCTGTCGGCAGGAAAAACCACTTCGGCAGACGTTGTTTTCGGAAAATCTTTCCCCTATCTTAAAACGGTTGACAGCGCGTCCGATAAAAACGCGGACGGCTACAAGACCGAAATCACTCTGACATCGGGAGAATTAAAAGAGCTTATAAATAAATTTGACAGCTCAATAAATCTTTCCGGTTCTGCCAAAGGCTGGGTAAAGGTTACAAAGCACGACGGCGCCATCAGCACGGGAGTGGGATATGTTGAAACCGTAAACGTCGGCGGTAAGGAAATAAGCGGATATAAATTTGCCTCTGAGCTTCTCGAAAACAAGATTCCGTCATACTGCTTTGCCGTTTCCTACGCTTCATCCGGCGATACATTTAAAATAACCTCATACGGCAGCGGATACGGAGTCGGTATGAGCCTTGCGGGCGCAAACAAAATGGCTGCCGACGGCTCAACCTACGCGCAGATACTCGCAAAGTACTATCCCGGAACAACGCTTTCATAACAAATTTTTAAGCAGATAAACTACATGCGTATTATCAAGGAGGACATTAAAAATGGCAATTTTAGTTACGGGCGGTGCCGGATTTATAGGCACTCACACCTGCATTGAACTGGTTAACGCGGGTTTTGACGTTGTTGTAGTCGATAACTACTATAACGCAAGCCCCAAAGCGCTCGAGCGAGCCGAAGAAATTATCGGCAAAAAGATTAAATTTTACGAATGTGACGTTCGCGACAAGAAAAAGCTCGACACCGTCTTTAAAGAGAACAAAATAGACGCCGTCATACACTTTGCAGGTCTCAAGGCGGTCGGCGAATCCTGCCACAAGCCGCTCGAATATTACGACAACAATATCTGCGGAACTCTTGCGCTCTGCGAAGTAATGAGAGCGAACGGCTGCAAAAAAATCGTGTTTTCTTCCTCGGCTACCGTTTATGGTATGAACAACGTTTCACCGCTTACCGAAGATATGAAAACCGGCGGAACAACCAATCCCTACGGCACCACGAAATATATGATAGAGATAATCCTTCAGGATCTCTACAAGGCGGACAACAGCTGGGATGTAACACTGCTTCGCTACTTTAATCCGATAGGCGCTCACAAGAGCGGTCTCATAGGCGAAAATCCCAACGGAATCCCGAACAATCTTATGCCGTATATAACTCAAGTTGCGATAGGCAAGCTTGACTGCCTATCGATTTACGGCGACGATTATCCCACTCACGACGGCACGGGCGTCCGTGATTACATTCACGTGGTAGACTTGGCTCTCGGTCACGTAAAAGCCGTAGAACAGTTGAAATCCACAAACGGCGGCGTAAGGATTTATAATCTCGGCACAGGCAAGGGCTACAGTGTTCTTGACATAGTAAAGGCATTTGAAAAAGCCACGGGTGTTAAAATCAAATACAAAATAGCACCGCGCCGCGAGGGTGATATTGCCACCTGCTACTCCGACCCGTCAAAGGCAAAGAGAGAGCTCGGCTGGGAGGCTACGCGCGATCTCGAAGAGATGTGCGAGGACTCATGGCGCTGGCAAAAAAACAATCCGAACGGATTTGACGATTGAAAAATCAGCCCCCGAAAAAGGAGGTAACACCATGAAAAACAAAAAAGGTCTCACCATAGGAATCATCATTGCCGTTATAGTCGTTGTGATTATCGGCAGTTCAGTCGGCGGCTACAATAGCCTTGTAAAGATGCGTGAAAATGTTTCGAGCGCACAGTCTGCGGTTGAAACACAGCTTCAGCGCCGTGCCGACCTTATTCCGAACCTTGTAAACACCGTAAAAGGTTACGCCGCTCACGAAGAGGGCGTTTTCACGGCGGTTGCGGACGCACGTGCGGCACTTTCCGGTGCCAAGACGGTTGACGAGTTGAATAACGCTCAGAGTCAGATTGACAGCGCCGTATCGCGTCTTTTGGCAATAGCCGAAAGCTATCCCGACCTCAAGGCGGATCAGAATTTCATAAATCTTCAGGACGAACTTGCCGGCACCGAAAACCGAATTTCGGTGGCGCGTCAAGACTATAACGACGCCGCAAAAGAATACAACACAAAAATTCAGTCGTTCCCCACCTCGATAATTGCGGGGCTCTTCCATTTTGAAAAGGCGGATTATTTCACCGCATCGGCTGAAGCGACAACTGTTCCGACTGTGGATTTCGGTAAATAAGCCATGAAAAAGACGATAGGTGCAAGCGCACTGCTTGTTTCACTTTTAATTGTTTTGCTGTCGGTTCTGCCGGCGGCGGCAAAAAGCGATTACCCATCGCCTGCAAGCGACTTTGCGGTCAATGGTTTTTCTTCACGCCTTACCGATAACAACAAAATGACCACACAAGCTCAAAGCAATTACCCGTCACCTACGAGCGATTTTTTTGTCAACGATTTTGCCTCGTGCCTTACCGATGACGACAAAAGGACCATACAATCTCTCGGCGAAGCGCTCTATGAACAGACAGATGCGCAAATAGTGGTTGTCACGGTAGAAAGTCTCGGCGGCAGGGACATTGAGAGCTATTCGATAGGGCTTGCGAGGAAATGGGGCATCGGCGACAAAGACGATGATTCCGGCGTATTACTTCTGTTGTCCACGGGCGACAGACAGGTGCGAATTGAAGTGGGAAAGGGTCTTGAGGGTACTCTCACCGACGGTAAAACGGGAAGAATTCTCGACTCTTATGCGATACCGTACCTTAAAAACAACGATTTTTCGACAGGGCTTCGCGAGTGCTATCAAAAGCTCGTCGAAGAGGTCTATTCGGAATACGGGGTAGAGGGTTATACGAGCATTGACGACTCGGACATCGGCGACTACTCCTCGTCCGGTTTCGGGGACGAAAAAACCGACCTTGCCGTTATGATTATAATAACGGTTCTGGTACTGATTATCTTGTTTTTACCTCGCCGCATAATTCGCAAAGGAAATTATCACGGCGGAGATTATCACGGAGGCGGTTTTTACGGCGGCGGCTTCGGCGGACCCTCATCCGGAGGTTTTTCGGGCGGCTCGTCCTCGGGAGGATTTTCGGGCGGAGGCGGCGGCTTCTCCGGCGGAGGAAGCTCTCGCGGATTCTAATATTAAATACAGAAAACTGTCGAAACGCGGCTTATCTTTTTCGGCAGTTTTTGTTTTACCTGCTTTTGCATTGCGGCAAAGCAAATAAAGCAACCGAATAATAAGAAAAGGGCGTGACGAAATGAGAATGTATGACATCATCGACAATAAAAAGCACGGAAAAGAGCTGTCGTCTGACGAAATCAAATTCTTTGTCGACGGGTTCACGAGCGGCTCTATACCGGATTATCAGGCGTCGGCGCTGCTTATGGCTGTTTGCCTTAAAGGAATGAGCGACAGAGAAATTTCCGATCTCACCCTTTGTATGGCGCAGTCGGGCGATATGAACGATATGAGCAAAATCGACGGTATTTCATGCGATAAGCACTCAACCGGCGGCGTAGGAGACAAAACGTCGCTTATAACCGCGCCGATAGCCGCAAGCTGCGGCCTGAAGGTCGCAAAAATGAGCGGCAGAGGGCTCGGTCACACGGGCGGCACGGTTGATAAGCTTGAGTCGATTCCGGGTTACAATACGGCTGTGACAAACGATAGATTTTTTGAGCAGGTCAACAAAATAGGCATTGCCCTCATAGGTCAAACGGGCAATCTCGCACCTGCCGACAAAAAGCTCTACGCGCTCCGAGATGTTACCGCCACAGTTGACGACCGAGCGCTTATCTCGGCGAGCATTATGAGCAAAAAGCTTGCGGCAGGCGATAAAAATATAGTTCTCGATGTGAAATGCGGGAGCGGCGCATTTATGAAGACATATGAGGATGCAAAGAAGCTTGCCGAAACCATGGTGAATATAGGAAAACGCTGCGGCAGAAATATCATGGCGGTTATAACGAATATGGATGAGCCGCTCGGCAGAAATATCGGAAATGCGCTTGAGGTTATCGAGGCTGTCGATGTTTTGCGCGGCGGCGGCGACAAAGACCTACGCGAACTGTCGGTTACGCTCGCAGCAAATATGCTGTCGCTCTCATTCGGGAAAGACACAGACGAGTGCATGGAAGAGGCGACAAAGGCACTCGACAGCGGCAGAGCCTTTGATAAATTCCGCGAGCTCGTTGAGGCTCAGGGCGGAGATGTTGATTATATAATCGATACCCACCGTTTCAAAAAAGACAAATGCGTTCGCGACATAGTATCGCCCGACGACGGATACGTCTTTTCGGCTGACACCGGTATGATAGGCGAAGCCGCCGTTATACTCGGCGCCGGCAGAGAGAAAAAGGAAGATGAAATCGACCCGTCCGCAGGAATTGTTCTTTATAAAAAAGTCGGCGACAAAGTATATAAAGGCGAACTCACGGCAAGGCTTTTCACCTCCTCCGAAGAGAGGGCGAGCGGTGCCGAAAAGCTGTTTTTAAACGCGCTTAAAATATCAAAGAATCCGCACGAAAAGAAAAAACTCATATACGGTATAATTAAATAACACCTTCCCTCCCGATTTCGGATAAAACCGCAATTTCGCGGCAAACTCATTATGACAGACGAAAACAGGAGGGATTTTTATGCCCGAAAAATACAATACGATTATAATCGGCGGCGGAACGGCGGGTCTTACCGCGGCAATTTACACCGCACGCCAAAATAAGAGCGCCGCGGTTTTTGAAAGCCGAATATTCGGCGGTCAGATAGCCGATTCGCCGAAGGTCGAAAACTACCCGGGCTTTTGTGAAATCAGCGGCGGTGAATTTTCGGACAGGCTTTTAAAGCAGGCGTTAAATCTCGGCGCAGAGCTTATTAAAAAAAGAGTAACCGCAATTAAGATTGAGGGCAAATACAGATATGTTTTTTCTGCGGACGGCGAAAAAACGCAATGCGATAAAATTATAATTGCGGTCGGTACAAGACCGCGTCCGCTTTGCCTTGAAAACGAACGTGAGCTTTTGGGCAGGGGCATTTCATACTGTGCGGTTTGCGACGGCGCATTTTTTAAAGGTAAAACGGTTGCCGCGGTCGGCGGCGGCAGCTCGGCACTGCAAAGCGCAAAACTGCTGGCAAAGCTTTGCAAAAAGGTATATGTAATTCACAGACGAAGCGAATTTCGCGGTGAACAAAAGCTCTGCGAAGAGTTAAAGGCTTTTCCTAATACAGAGTTTTTGTTAAACAGCGAAATAAAAAAGATAAACGGCAAAGCAAAGCTCAAAAGTGTCATAGTTAAAAATAATCTAAGCGATGAAGAAACGGCTCTTCCGCTCGACGGGCTTTTTGTCGCAATAGGCAAGGAACCGCAAAACGAAATATTTGCCGAGGTCACCGAGCTTGACGAAAACGGATATATCAAGGCGGATGAGAGCTGTAAAACAAGCGCGGACGGAATTTACGCCGCAGGCGACTGCCGCACAAAGAAATTTCGTCAGCTTACGACCGCGGCGGCGGACGGAACGGTAGCGGCACTGTCGCCGTAATTCCCCTGTCAATTTTAAGTCACAAAACACGGCGCGTGAAAAACAAAAGCCCACGCGCTTCGGCTGAGTGTTCATAAGGCAGTTTTGCTACGCAGTTTCACATCCATAAAAAATTTTTATGCGAGAAACCGAAACTCCCTTATGAATACTCAGCCTTATTATTGATACACGGCGTTTTTTGTGTTATCATAGTCGCCGTAAAAAATAAAGTTAAAAAGTGCCCGTCGCCGAGGCGTTATGTCTGTTTCGGTGCGGCACGGTAGCAAATAAGGTGAAGAAATGAAACTCATAGGTGCAGCCGTCAACTGCGGAGCCGTTTTTTTAGGTTCTCTTTTAGGTCTGCTGTTTAAAAAGGGTATTCCCGAGCGCGTGCAAAAAAGTCTTAACTGCGCGCTGTCGCTGTGCGTGCTCTACATAGGAATCAAGGGTTCGCTTAAAGGCGAAAACACATTGATTGCCGCACTGTCGCTTGCTCTCGGAACAATAATCGGCGAGCTCATTGACATTGACAGGCATTTAAACAAATTCGGCGATTTTTTGCAAAAGAAGCTGAGCCGCAATACCAAAGGCTCGTCTTTCGGTGAGGGCTTTGTAAACGCCACGCTTTTTACCTGCGTCGGGGCTATGGCGATAGTCGGTGCAATTGAAGCCGGTATGCAGGGCAGCTTTTCAACATATTATGCAAAATCTCTGCTCGACTGCTTTTTTGTAATGATAATGACCACCACATTCGGAATAGGCTGTTTCTTCTCAGGCATTATAGTTTTTGCCTATGAAGCGATTTTGACGCTCGGTGCTGGCTTTCTCTCGTCATTTCTCTCCGACAGTATGATAAACGAGATGTCGTGCGTCGGTTCGGTGCTTATAATAGCCATAGCTCTCAATACAATGAAGGTCACAAAAATAAAGGTTGCAAACCTGCTGCCGTCTGCGTTTATGCCGCTTTTGCTGTGCCTTTTTATTCATTGACTTTTACTTTTTTTGTGCTATATTATATGTGGTTATATTTGAAATTTTTTGGGGGAATTGCAATTGAAAATAATTGTTGCAGGTGACGGAAAAGTCGGTGCTACGCTTACCCGCCAGTTGACCGCAGAAGGGTATGACATTACTCTTATCGACTCAAATAAAGACGTACTGAGCTCCAGTATGGAGCAATTCGACATAATGACCGTACACGGGAACTGTGCCACAAAAGAGACTCTGCTCAAGGCGGGAATTAAGGATACCGACCTTATAATAGCCGCCACAAGTGCGGACGAAGTAAATCTTTTGTGCTGTATAACCGCTCACGGTCTTAACAAAGACCTGCACACGATAGCGCGAATCCGAAATCCCGAATACAGCAGTCAGATATACGATATGCGCGATATGTATGCGCTGTCCATGACCGTAAATCCCGAAAAGCAGGCGTCAAGCGCCATAGAAAAACTCCTCAGATATCCCGGATTTTTAAAACATGATACCTTTGCAAAGGGTCGTGTTGATATAGTGGAGCTGCGCGTGACAAGCGACAGCAAGCTCTGCAATATACCGCTGAGCGCCTTACCGTCACAGACTAATTGCAACGTTCTTGTATGCGCGGTAATACGAAAGGGCGAAGCGCTCGCTCCGAACGGCGATTTCGTTTTACAGGCCGGCGACAGAATATTTGTTACGGCGTCCGTAGACAATCTCTCAATGCTTTTAAAAAGCCTCGGTATGACGCCGAAGAAGGCAAAAAACATACTTATCTGCGGCGGCGGAAAAATCAGCTATTACCTTGCAAAACGTCTTGAAAAAAGCAGCGTTTCGGTAACGCTTATAGAAAAGGACGAAAAACGCTGCGTTGAGCTTGCCTCCCTTCTGCCGACCACAAATATAATCCACGGTGACGCGAGCGACCAAAATCTTCTCAGCAGCGAGGGGCTGTCGGAATGCGACGCGGTTGTAACGGCTACGGGCCTTGACGAATTGAATATGATAATTTCGCTGTATGCCAACAATGTGGGCGTTCCCCAAACAATAACAAAGCTCAGCCGAATAGAGAGCGGCAGTATTCCCTCAAATATTCCGCTCGGCAGCATCATCTGCCCCAAAGAGCTGTGCTGTAACTCAATAGTCCGATACGTCAGGGCTATACAAAATCAAAGCGGCGCGGCAATTGCCGTTCACTTTATTGCGGACGGTCAGGCGCAGGCAATCGAATTCCGCGTTGACGGGCAGACAAAACACTGCGGCGAGGCTCTGAAAGATATTAAAATACGCAAAAACGTTCTTGTTGTCTGCATAACGCACGACGGTAAAATAGAGATACCTAACGGTAATTCTTCGTTTAAAAACGGTGACGGCATAATCATTGTCACAAGCAGCGGCGATGTTGTGCGCCAGCTTAATGACATCTTTATTTAACGGGGTAGAAGAGCTTTATGAATTATAAAATGATGGGTCGTATTTTTGCGGAAATACTGGCGCTCGAAGCGTTTTTTATGCTTCCTCCGCTGTTTATAAGCGTATATGACGGAGCCGATGACGCGGTAAAGGGCTTTTTATATACCATAGGCATACTGATAGCGGTATCCGCGGTATTGTGGCTTGTCTGCCGCAGAGCAAAACGCGGCTTTTACGCTCAGGAGGGCATTGTCTGCGTCGGTCTCGGCTGGATTTTTTTAAGTCTTTTCGGTGCATTGCCCTTTTTTATATCGGGCGAAATACCGTTTTACATCGACGCGTTTTTTGAGATGGTTTCCGGGTTTACAACCACGGGCGCGTCAATTGTACCCGTAGTCGAAGATTTAACGCGCGGCATTTTATATTGGCGAAGCTTCAGCCATTGGCTCGGCGGTATGGGCGTGCTTGTATTTTTGCTTGCCATTGTTCCGTCCAACGCAAAAACGGGCGGTTCGCGCCTACATCTTTTAAAGGCGGAGAGCCCCGGCCCCGATGTCGGCAAGCTTGTGCCCAAAATGCGCGACACGGCTATGATACTGTATGTACTCTATATAGTGCTTACGCTTTTGAACATACTGTTTTTACTCGCAGGAAAAATGCCCCTTTTTGACGCTCTGTGTACGGCGTTCGGCACGGCGGGTACCGGCGGCTTCGGTATAAAGAACGACAGTATAGCCGGTTACAGCATTTATATACAGTGGGTATGCACGATATTTATGATGCTCTTCGGCGTAAACTTCAACTGTTATTATTTACTTATAATGCGCCAATTCAAAGCGCTGTTTAAAAACGAAGAAATCCGCTGTTACTTCGGAATTGCCGCTGTGAGCACCGCACTGATAGCCGTTAATATACACAAGATGTATCCGACAATTCACGAGACGATCCGCCACGCCTGCTTCCAGGTGGCAAGTATTATGACGACAACCGGATTTGCGACCACAAATTTTGACAATTGGCCGAGCTTTTCAAAAACTGTTTTGCTTACCCTTATGGTTATAGGCGCGTGCGCCGGCTCTACCGGCGGAGGTCTCAAGTGTGCAAGAGTTCTGTTACTTTTCAAGAACCTGCGCAGGAACATTCACAAGATACTCCACCCGAGAAGAGTTCAGGTGGTACACGTTGACGGTTCGCCCGTGGACGAAAAAATAATCAACGGCACAAGCGTTTACCTTGCAGCCTATTTTATTCTGGTCGTTTTGAGCATATTGCTCATCTCGGTTGACAATATGCCGATTACCACAAACCTGTCGGCTGTGCTCTCGTGTTTTAATAACATCGGTCCCGGACTTGAAATAGTCGGTCCCAACGGCAATTTCAGCTCCTACAGCGCGTTTTCAAAGCTCGTACTGATATTTGATATGCTCGCCGGCAGACTTGAAATATTCCCGATTTTGGCGCTTATTTCAAAGGGTGCATGGAAAAAGGCTTAATCGCCGCATCTCTCTTAAATTTATAACAAAAGGCAAGCTCCCGAATTGATATTTCGTATCTCTTCGGGAGTTTTTATGTCTTTTGCAGTCAGATTTAAAATAGAGGATTCGGTATCAAAGCCAAAAACGAAGGACGGTGCGGTGTGCCCGGATACAAGAGCAAAGCGGAGATGTCATATGGCTCCCAGCCGACGTCCTCACCTTTTATCGCGGTACAAAATTTTGTCCTGCCGATTAGGCAAAAAACGACCCTCTCTGCCGATTTTGTACGGCAAAGAGGGTCGTTTTATTTTTTGTGAGCGGAATTACTTTTTCTTAGCTTCTTTTTTAGCGAGCTTTTCCGCTTTTTTCTGAGCCTTATATGCGGCGTCCTCTGCCTTGAGTCTTTCAACCTCGGCGTCTCTTGCCTTTTTAGCCTCCGCCTCACGCTCTTTTGCCTCGTCATAGAGAGCCTCTATCTCATCGAAATGCTGATAGTACTTCTCCTGATTTATAAGGCGTTCAGCATCAAGATACGGCTTTGCGGCGCGATTAAAGTATGCGTGCTTATTCATTTCCTTTTTGGACATATCACGCGCCTGCTTGCGCTCGCCTGTGGTCTTTTTGATATCGGCACGGAGCATTTGGACCTGCTCGCTGTTGCCTGCCTTCTTAGCCTCGCGAAGCTCAAGATAGAGAGTCTCGAGTCTTTCGTCGCAAGCGTCCTCGGCGTCAAAATACTTTTCGAGAACGGCGAAATCGGGCTTTTTGAATTCGGCCGAAGAGTTGCCGTAGTATTTTTGTATAGCCTTATAAGCAGATTTTTTCTTCTTGGCAACCGAAATCGAGAATTTGCGTATCTGCTTCTCTTCCTCGGTATTTTTCGGAAGAGCTTTAGCGTCGGCAAGCTCTTTCTTTATTTCGTCAAGAGTCATTTTGCGAAGGCCGTCAAGACCGCTGTCGTAAACCTTTCTGTAAACGGTAAGCTGGTACTTAACGAGATTTGAAGAGAATTTATCAAGCTCTTCGCAGACAAACTTAGCTATTTCTATATCTTCGTTTTTCTGCACGGCAGCCTTATAAGCCTTTTTCTGTGCTTTTTTCTCGGCTTTGTCTTTAATTCCTCTGTACCACTTTTTGCTTACGTCAACGGGCTTTTCTGCGGCAAGCGCTCTGGACTCTCTGATTATATCAACAGCCTCAACAAGCTCTTTGTCCTCGATTGCGCCGTTGTTGTAGTCCTCAAACATAGCGCGTACTTTAAGCACCTTAACTACCGACTTCTGCTTTCTCTCGTTGAAGTCATACCAGAAATACGGTATAACGTTAAAGAGAGCGCCGAGCGCCGAGAAGAGTATGAGAACTTTCAAAAGATGTTCAAGAATATTGGGGTCGTAAAGAGCCGAATAAGCATTGCTGTAGTTATCCTGACCGTTTGCCATCTGCTCCGCAAGTATTTCTCCTACGGTTTTGCCGTCGCCGAGCATTCTGCCGAGTATCTGCGGATTTGATGTAACCGCAAGAGCGTTGTCGGTGGTAATACCGCCCTTTTTGTATACTATCGGAAGAACCGCGCTTGTAATAAGCGCTATAACCGTACCGATGGTAGCAACCGCGGAGAACATACCGTCTATTCTCTCGCCGCTCTTATACTGCTGATAGTCACGGATGTCCGCCTGAATTGCAGGGTTTAATATGAGCGCAAATGAACCCATAAACGCATTGAGGAAGAGGCAACCCATAATCGACCAAATGGTCGAAGAATTCATCTGTGAGGTGAACGGAAGCATCATAAGAATGAATAGGATATTCATTATATTGGTAACTACAAGTACGAATTTTTTACCCCATTTTCTGATACATATGGGAGCCAAAATCATACCCCAGAGAGACGCATTGCCGTAGATTGTAACAACGAGTCCGTAAACACTGCCCGAGCAAACGCCTCCGTAGTTGTAGAGCCAATAAAGCACGTTTGCATATGAAGCTTCAAGGAAGCCTATCCAGCCTGCCAAAGATATGATCCAGAAATATTTGTTCCCGGCAACTTCTCTGAGCGCGTCCGAGAACTTAATCTGAATAACGTGCGTTCTTGCCTGAACTATCTTTTCCTGAGTATTCTTGTAAACGAGTATGCAAAGCAGTATGCCGCCTACGCCGATTATAGGATAGAGAAGTCTGTAAACTCTGATATCTGTGGTGTTTGTGTGAAATACATTTTGCGCTATGATAGGCGTAATGAGGTTTACTATTGTCGGAGCGAGCGAATAAACAACACTCTTGATTGCCGAAACATCGGCTCTCTCCTGCGAGTTCGGCGAGAGAACGTGTATAAGATTCTCATAGCTGTCGTAGAAGAAGTAATAGAAGAAGTGCAAAAGCAAGTTAAAAATAAGTATAAGCGTACATTTTGCGACATAAGCCTTTGATTCTCCGAATATTATACCGTCGCCGAAAATAGCACCGAGCTTATCATACGGGAACCATACCATCAAAACACAAACTATCGTGGTGGGTATACCCATTGATACTATGTACGGCCTGTATTTACCTGCTTTATTACGTGTATTATCGATAATATTTGCCCTTATGCCCGTAAGAGGGATATTGGCAAGAACCGCGATAACGTAAAGAATATACATATCGGTCGGGTTTACGCCGAGCGTACTCGAAATAAGAGTATTACCCGTCGCCAAAAGACAAGCAGTACCGAGCGTTATCAGTAAATAAGCGCCGATGCCGCCGACCGAATACGCAGTTACCTCTTTAAAGGGCATATATCTGCCCTCGGGCGGTCTTCGCCAGTAGGTCTTCACATTATCAGTCAAGGTTTTAAACTGTTCCTTTAACTTCATTGAATTTCCTCCCATATTTTTATACAATATTGTTATGATAACACAAAATGAGAGGGTTTTCAATAAACTTTTATATCTGTATTGTTAAAAAAGCATAAAAAAATTCACAATACCACACAAATTTCACCTAAAGCCGAAAAAAAGCCGTTTTTCTTGAAAAATCATCATAAAACGGCTATTATATAAATAAAATATAATTGAAAAAATTGTTGTATTTTATCTCGGCGATTGCCGCGGTGCCGCACAAAACGCGAGACACCGAATTTATCCGAACAAGGAGATTTTGCCATGGCAGACGTAATTATTATAGGCGCAGGACCTGCGGGCGTTTCCGCTGCCCTGTACACGATACGCGGCGGCCTTGAAACCACAGTGATAACATCGGGCGACAGCGCGCTCGAAAAAGCCAAAAAAATTGAAAACTACTATGGCTTTCCGGAGCCGATAAGCGGAAAAGAACTTTTATCGCGCGGAATTGACGGTGCCGAAAGACTTGGCGTGAAATTCGTACACAAGCAGGCAGTGTCGGTTGAATATGATGACGGCGGTTTTTCCGCAGTCACGTCCGACGATGAAAAATACAAGGGCAAAGCGGTGCTTTTTGCGACCGGCAGCAGACGGCTTGCTCCGCCGATTCGCGGAATAGCCGAATTTGAGGGCAAAGGGGTCAGTTACTGCGCTGTATGCGACGCGTTCTTTTACAGGAACAAAGACGTTGGCGTTCTCGGTTCCGGCGAATACGCTCTGCACGAAGCCAAGGTTCTCGCAAGGACTTCAAAAAGCGTTACCGTATTTACAAACGGCGAAGAACCTCAAGCCGATTTTCCGTCGGGATTCAAAATTGTAAAAACTCCCGTCTCGGAATTCGGCGGAGACGCAAAAATAGAAAGAGCCGTATTAAATGATAACTCCGAAATTAAAATCGACGGGCTGTTTATAGCCTACGGTGTGGCATCCTCGGCGGCTCTCGCCAAAAAAATCGGAGCGGTTACAAGCGGCAGTAAAATAAAAATTGACGATAACATGATGACAAACGTAAAAGGTATTTTTGCGGCAGGCGACTGCACGGGCGGTCTTTTGCAGGTATCAAAAGCCGTGGGTGACGGCGCGGTGGCAGGCACGGAAATTATCAAATACGTCCGAAAAGAAAAATAATACCGTCTGCAAAACACGACGCAAAATATTATATGCAATTAAGAAACGACCTTTGGTCGTCGGATTTCGGTCCGGCAATCAAGGGTCGTTCATTTTACGAATTTTCGGCTGTTACATGGTTTCGTGGAAGGTTCTCTTTATGACCTCGCTCTGCTGTTCTCTTGAAAGCTTGTGGAAGTTTACCGCATAGCCCGATACGCGGATTGTGAGGTTCGGGTACTTGGTCGGGTCATTGTAAGCCTCTATGAGCATTTCGCGGTTCATCACGTTGACATTGAGGTGATGCGCGCCGTTTTTAAAGTATCCGTCGAGAATAGAAACAAGGTTGGCGGTTCTCTCCTCTCTCGTTTTGCCGAGCGCCGCAGGCACAATGGAAAATGTATTTGATATGCCGTCGCGGCACTGTGAATACGGCATTTTTGCAACGGAATTAAGCGACGCGAGCGCACCGTTTTTTTCACGGTTGTGCATGGGGTTGGCACCCGGGGCAAACGGCTCGCCCTTTTTTCTGTCGTCGGGCGTTGAGCCGGTCTTTTTTCCGTAGACCACATTTGAAGTTATGGTCAGCGCCGAAAGAGTATGCTCGGCGTTTCTGTAAGCCGGAGTTTTGCGAAGCTCGGTTATAGTGTCCTCAAGCAGGGCTTTGGCTATGCTGTCAACACGGTCATCATCGTTTCCGTATTTCGGAAAATCACCCGTGGTTTCAAAGTCGACTATATAGCCGTTTTCGTCACGTATGGGCTTTACATTTGCATATTTGATTGCCGAGAGCGAATCGGCTGCCACAGAGAGTCCCGCAACGCCGAACGCCATAAAGCGGTGCACATCCGTGTCGTGCAGAGCCATCTGGATTTTTTCGTATGCATACTTATCGTGCATATAGTGAATTACGTTCATGGTGTTTACATACAGCCTGCAAAGCCATTTGAGGTAAGTTTTGTATCTTGCAACGACCTCGTCGTAATCGAGCTTATCCCCCTTGAGAGGCTCAGCCTGAGGGCCTATCTTTTCGCAGTATACGTTATCGTAGCCGCCGTTTAAGGCAAGCAGCAAAAGCTTTGCAAGGTTACAGCGCGCACCGAAAAACTGCATCTGCTTACCCACCTGCATAGCGGAAACACAGCAGGCTATGGCGTAGTCGTCGCCGTAAATCGGGCGCATAACATCGTCGTTTTCATACTGGATAGAGTCGGTGTCCTCCGAAACCTCGGCACAGAATTTTTTGAAGTTTTCGGGCAGAGCCTGCGACCAGAGAACTGTCATATTGGGCTCCGGAGCAGAACCGAGGGTATAAAGCGTATTGAGTATTCTGTAAGAATTTTTCGTGACAAGAGTTTTTCCCTCGTTTGTCATACCGCCGATGCTCTCGGTTATCCACATCGGGTCTCCGCCGAACAGCTCATTGTATTCGGGAGTACGAAGGTGGCGTGCCATACGAAGCTTCATAACGAAGTCGTCCATCAGCTCCTGTGCACCCTTTTCGGTCAAAACGCCGTTTTTAATATCGCGTTCAATATAAATATCAAGGAAGGTGCTAGTTCTGCCGAGCGACATGGCCGCTCCGTTCTGCTCTTTGATTGCGGCAAGATATGCAAAGTAGAGCCATTGTATCGCCTCGCGCGCATTTTTTGCCGGAGAAGAGATATCATAGCCGTACAGCTGAGCCATCTGCTTTAACATCTCCATAAAATTAAGCTGTTTTTGGAGCTCCTCGCGAAGTCTTATGACGTCATCGGTCATATTTTCGTCCTCGAGCGCTTTTTTGTCCGCTTTTTTAAACTCTATGAGCGTGTCCATGCCGTAGAGAGCAACCCTGCGGTAGTCGCCTATGATTCTGCCTCTTCCGTAGGCGTCGGGCAGACCTGTGAGCAGCGCTATATGGCGTGCCTTGCGCATTTCGCTTGTGTACGCTCTGAATACGCCGTCGTTGTGCGTGGTTTTATATCTGAACTCATCTTCAATTTTATCGGACAGTTCATAACCGTATGCCTTTGCCGCCTCGCGCGCCATACGCATTCCGCCGAACGGATTTACACCGCGGCGCAGAGGACTGTCGGTCTGAAGCCCCACTATAAGCTCCTTTTCTCTGTCAAGATAGCCGGGGGCATAGGTGGTGAGCGACGAAACGGTTTCGGTATCAACAGAGAGCACTCCGCCGTTTTCGCGTTCCTCATCGAGCAGGTTTGAAAATTTTCCCATCAGCTCTTTTGTTCGCTCGGTAGCTCCGCATAAAAAAGAGCTGTCGCCCGTATATTCCGTGTAATTTCTCTTAATAAAATCACTTACATTTATTTTCTCGTTCCATTCGCCCGAATTAAATCCTTCCCAGGCTCTTGAAAACTCCATTGTCATCTTCCTTTCACAGTTACCTTTGCGGCACAAATATATAAAATTACAATATAAAAGGGCAGCCCCGAAAAGAGGCTGCCCAGACGGTCGGCATTTTTTATTCACCGTGTTCCCCGGCAGTTTTGCCTGCCTGCCCGAGAGGGCTTTCCGTCAGTTGCACGGCGCCTATATATTGTGGTGTTATTATAACATCACACAATATATATGTCAATATGTAAATTTTCTCAATTACTCTGCACTCTTGAGCGATTCAACCATATCTATCTTTTTGAGTTTGAAATACATAACGAAGTTGACTATCGCCGTAAACAGCACCGTGAGCAAAATACTTGCGAGATAGCTGAAAAACGTCATCTCTTTACCGAACATAATATAGTCGGTCTCGATGGTGCCCATAACGTATGAGTGAAGAAGTATACCCAAAACTATGCCGAATATCATACCGAATACCGTCAGCACAATATTTTCGCGGTACACATAAAATGCGAGTTCTTTATTGTAGAAGCCGAGAACCTTGAGCGTTGCAAGCTCGCGCCGACGCTCGGTAATGTTTATATTGTTGAGGTTGTAGAGAACCACAAACGCCAGAAGTCCGGCCGCAACTATAAGTATAACGACTATAAACAGCAAGCTCTTCATAACCGAGCTTACCTGCTCCTCGGTAGTGCTGTTCATTGAAACCGAATTTATCGCGCTGAGGTCCATAAGCTGCTTTGAAAGAGTCTCGTCGTCCACGGTACCGTCCGTTTTAATGAAGATGGTATTGAGCGAAGCCGTCTCGCTAAAGAGCTGTTTATACACATTCGGTGTCATATAAATATAGTGGTACATATAGTTTTCGACTATTCCGGAAACCTTTACGGGTTCCGTGGCGGTACCGGTCTCGCTCGTTTTGAATGTAACGGTGTCGCCCACGGAAACATCGAGAGTCTTTGCGAGCTTTTCGGTTATTATAACACCGGAATCATCCATAACATAGGTGTTTTTGCCGCCGCGCGAGGTAAGGCTGACGTAATCCGCCATTCTTGACGTATCCTGCGGAACTATGACATATGCGGTTTTTTCTTCGCCGTTGGCGTCGGTGTAGAGCATTGAGCGGTATGTCTGCAAATACTCGGTTATGCCGTCCATAGTGTTTACTTCGGCAAGAGTCTGACGTTTTTCGGCTCTTGTAGCCTCTGAATCTATGCCTGCGATGCCCGCAAAATGCCATACCTTTTCAAACTGATTGCCCGTCATTGATTTTATGGAATCGTTAAGTCCGAATCCCACAAGCAGCAATGCCATACATCCGGCGACACCCGCTATTGTCATAAACAGACGCTTTTTATATCTGAACAGGTTTCTGCAAGCGGCTTTCTGTGCAAAGTTGAGATGCTTCCAGATAAATCCCACTTTTTCGAGAAGTATGCGTTTGCCCGCTTTCGGCGCTTCGGGGCGCATAAGCAGCGCCGGAGAAGAGCTGAGTACGCGGTAGCACGCCGCCACAGTTGCACCGGTTGTACAAATAATCGCAAGCAGCGAAGCGAGCAGAGCGTCAAATATATCGGGCTTTACAACGGTATTATGAAGCCCTATATAAACAAGCTTATACGTGTTGACCGTAAGAAGAGGTATGGTACTCTCGCCGAGAACCACGCCCAGCACGCTGCCTATAAAGGTTGCAAGCAGAGCATAAAGTACATATTTTGCGGCTATCGCTCCCTTTGTGTAACCGAGCGCCTTTAATGTGCCTATCTGGGTTCTCTGCTCCTCAACCATTCGCGTCATTGTGGTAAGAGATACCAACGCGGCAACAAGGAAGAAAATTACAGGGAACACGGTACCTATTGAGCCCATGCCGTCCGTATCGCTCTTGTATGAAACATATGAGGGTATTGTCTCGCGGTCAAGCACATACCAGGTGGGCTTTTCCACGTTTAATATCTTATCCTCGGAGTCCTCAAGCTTTTGCTGCGCCGCCTCAAGCTCGTCTGCAAGGTCCTGCTTCGCCTGCTCGTACTCCTCATTTTTGCGGTCAAGCTCGATTTGGGCGTCCTGTATCTGCTTTTCGGCTTCCTCAAGAGCCGCCGGAGCCTCGTTGACCTTTTTCTGTGCGTCCTGAAGCGCCGTGCCGCCGTTATTTACGGCAGTTTGAGCGGCAGCTACCTGCTCTTTTGCGTTATCTATGGTGCTTCTGGTGTTTGTAAGCTGAGTTTTATAGAACTGGAGAGTTGCTCTTGCGGCAATGATGTTATAGCTCTTTTGGAGATACTCGTCGGAGGACAGTGAACCCTTGCTGTCGTCGAGCTCCTTTTGCATTCGCTCAATCTCCGCCGCAGAATCGGAAACCTGCTTTTCAAGGTCCTTATATTTCTTTTCCGCCTCGTTAAGCGATGCCTTTGCGCTGTCGATCTGACTTTGACTTACAACGAGCGTGTTGGCGTTTGAATTTATAAGGTCCTGCGCGTTTTGTATTTCAAGCTTTTTGTTTGCAAGCTCCGCCTTGCTGTTTTCTATTGCCGCCTGAGCGTCCAAAAGCTGCTGATAAGCGTCGCCGAGCTGACCCATTGCGGCGTCCTTTTCCTCTTCAAACTTTAACTTTGCGTCGTTGATATATGTTGACGTTTCGTTTTTATATTCGCTGTATCTTATGTCGCAGCGCCTGTCTGCTATGTCGTTTATTCTGTCTTTAACCTTTGAAATAAGCTCGGTGTAATCGTTTGAATAGCAGCCGAGCGCCATAGCGTCCTTAACGGTTATCTGAACGCTTGTATAATACGACAGCGAAAAGGCCTGTTTCGGAACTATCAAAAATCCGTTTATTCTGCCTGCGCCTATGGCAGCGGAGCCTCGGTCGCTGTCCATATACATTGACGTTGTACCGACGCCGACGATCGTAAATTCGTCTGTGGCAAGATACTTGCTGACTTTTTCATCGGTGCCCGTGGAGAGCTTTACCGTGTCGCCTATTTTGTATCCTGTGGCGTCGAGAAACTTGCGGTCGGCTATACACTCGTTATAGCCCTGCGGAAAGCGACCCTCGCTGACCTTTACAAGGCTTATGTTGTCATTTAAGGACATCACCTTTGTAACAGCCTCGGTGCTGCCGGTATCGCACAGAAAATCCTGCTCGTATGTACCCTCTGCATCCTGCACGCCGTCAACCTTTTTCAGCGCGTCAACGTCCTTATCGGTCATACCGAGAGTTCCCGCGACCCTTATGTCCATAAGATTTTCACTGTCGTATTGCTTATCCGCCGAAGCCTGCATGGCAGGTTTTGCCGCGCGCAACCCCGAAAAGAACGCTACGCCCAAAACAACGATAAGGATTATAGACAGGAATCTGCTGAAATTCAGCTTTATTTCCCGCTGAAAATCTTTTCTCATTCCTTTTGTCATTTAACGTGTACCTCTCTCTGTCAAATATAATATTCGGTATTTTACCACTCGATATACTCGACGGGAGTCGGGTGCTCGTTGAGAAGAAGCTTGTCAACTCTGCCGTTTTTGACCTTAATTACCTTGTCCGCCATGGGGGCAAGCGCTGAGTTATGGGTGATGACAACAACGGTCATACCCTTTTCGCGGCAGGTATCCTGCAAAAGCTTCAGTATGGATTTACCCGTTATATAGTCGAGCGCGCCCGTAGGCTCGTCGCACAAAAGCAATTTGGGATTTTTGGCAAGCGCTCTCGCTATCGATACTCTCTGCTGTTCGCCGCCCGAGAGCTGAGCCGGGAAATTGTCAAACCTGTTGCCGAGCCCCACATCTTTTAAAACGTCTTTTGCGCTGAGCGGATTTTTTGAAATCTGAAGCGCAAGCTCTACGTTTTCCAATGCGGTGAGGTTGCCGACAAGATTATAGAACTGAAATACAAATCCCACGTCGTCGCGGCGGTATTTGGTAAGCTCTTTCTCGTTAAACTTGGTTATGTCTACGTTGTCGACGTAAATCGTGCCTGACGTAGCGGTATCCATTCCGCCGAGAATGTTAAGAATAGTCGTTTTACCGGCGCCGCTCGGACCGACTATGACGACAAATTCGCCCTTGTCTATGCCGAAGCCTATTTCATCGACTGCTTTTATTTCGATTTCGCCCATCTTATAGGTCTTTGTTACGTCTCTGACCTCGATAAATGCCATATTTCAATTCCTCATTTCCTTGGCTGTAGCTTAATTATTCTATACCCTTGAGGGCTTCGATTTCGGACTTGTCCACCTGGATTTTAGCGTCTTTTAAAAGCTTTACTTCGTGGCGGTCAACCACAAGCGGAGCAGCGTCGGGACGGCGGTCGAGCCTGATTTTGAGCATTCCCGTTATGAGGTTGTTTTCTATAACGGTTCCCCTGCCCTCGCGCGTTTCCACAAGCGCTCCTACCTTGGGGGTATGCCTTAAAAGATGCTCGTAAGCGTCCTGCTCGTATTTAAGACAGCACATCAGCCTGCCGCACGTGCCGCTTATTTTTACGGGATTCAGCGACAAGCCCTGTTCCTTTGCCATTTTTATCGAGACAGGCTGAAAATCACCGAGGAATGTTTTGCAGCAGAACGGTCTGCCGCAGATACCGAAGCCGCCCAGCATTTTCGCTTCGTCTCTCACGCCTATCTGCCTTAATTCTATTCTTGTTCTGAATACGGACGCAAGGTCCTTTACAAGTTCTCTGAAGTCCACTCTGCCGTCGGCGGTGAAATAGAAAAGTATCTTGCCGCCGTCAAAGGTGTATTCAACATTTACAAGCTTCATATCAAGCTTGTGCTTAAGTATTTTTTCTTCGCAGACGGAAAATGCCTTTTTCTCTTTTTCGGCGTTTTCCTTGACTCTTTCGAGATCCGCTTTTGTGGCGGCTCTTAATACGGATTTGAGCGGCTTTATGATTTCGCTGTCGTCCACAACGGAGTTTTCCATTGCGACTTCGCCGCACTCCACGCCGCGCGCGGTTTCAACTATCGCCCTGTCGCCCTTTTTGAACTTTTTGCCGTCAGGGTCGAAGTAGTATACCTTGCCCACCTCTTTAAATCGTATTCCGACAACTTCTGCCATTTGTATGTCTTCCTTTCGGAGCTATTTTATATTATTTACCCACAGCCTCTCGCAGCTTGTAACACAGCGAAGTAAGCAGCAGATTTTGATTCTGATTCATTGCCGCGCCGTCAAACAGCTCGCCGAGCACGCCGCAGCAGCGGTATAGTTTATCGGCTGTAAGCGCCGAGGACAGCACCCTTGCCGTTTCCGAAAATTCCGGAGTCGCCGCCGCGTGAAGCTTGATTTTAACGGCGTCGAGAAAAATGCTTTTAAGGCAAAGGACCGTATTTTTAAATCTCGTCCTGTCCTTTTCAAGCGGACTCACAGCGGCTAAAAGAGCCGTTTCCGCAGGACTTAACAGCGCCTTTGCTATTTTTTGCGCCAAATCCGCGGTCTCTTCGTCAAAAAGCGCCGAGTCGTTTTCGGCACCGAGCGAAAACACCGTCGCACGCGACAGCACCGTGTCGAGCATAGCCGAGCGGCTCGGGCTCGTCATAATGAAATACACGTAAGAGGGCGGTTCTTCAAATATTTTGAGAAGCGCGTTCTCTCCGCTGTCGTTCATATTTTGAACTTCTTTTAAAATGTATACCTTTTTGTCACCGTCATTCGGGAGGACAAAGCAGTCCGAACGCACGGCACGGCAGGTTTCAACCTTAAACGCCGCGTCGGAATTTATGTCTCCGTATTCGCGCACATCGGGGTGCGACAAAGCCTCGCATTTTACACACGAGGGGCAAACGCCGCAAGGGTGCGTGCCGCCGCCCGTACAGAGCAAACTCTGCGCTATAAAACGCGCCGCCGAAAGCCGCTGCTCTGCACAACCGCCTTCTATGAGCATTGTATTCGGGAATGACGAGGTTTTTATATACGGCAAAAGCTCCCTTTTAAAGCTCTCGCCGAATGAAGAAAGGTCTGCCGTCATATCTTGTAGAACTGCTCAACGTCCACCACAAAAACCGTGGCTCCGCCGACCGAAACCTCTACGGGAACGGTGAGCATGGAATCGCCTATGTATGTTGAATTTACGGGAGTTGTCTGCTTACGCTGGCTTGAAAATTCCTCGATTACGGCAAGCGCGTCGCTCACCTTTTCATCCTCAACACCCGTGAGCATGGTGACGTTGCCTGCGCGGAGAAATCCGCCGGAGGTTGCAAGCTTTGTTACCATAAAGCCCGCCTTGTTAAGCTCCGAGATGACCAAAGACGCATCCTCGTTGTTGACAATTGCTATTAAGAGTTTCATAATGTCCTCCTTTCAATTAAACGACATATGAATTTATATCTGTGAAAGTGCTCCCTTTATGCCCAGAAACTTAAGCACCGCCAAAATTATCGCCGGTAAAACTATGAGCTTTAAAAGCGCCGCAAGATACGTATCTTTCCTCAAAAACATCGTTTTCAGATTTGTTTTTGAAAGATATGTTCCGAACATTATCATGGCAAGCGGCGTGTTAAGTCCTGCAACGTAATTTACGGGAACGGAAATAAGAGACGGAAGCTTGATTTTAAAGAAAAACAGCGGCAGTCCCAAAAGCACCGACGCAACTCTGGGATTGAGTATCAGCCACTTGGGGTTAAAACCGGTTTTTTGAGCCTTTTCCTCCGACATCAGATATACGCCGTGAGTAAAAGCAAATATATTAAACGGTATCAGCACACCCGAGCAAAAAACACGCCCTCGGCGCCGAGTTCCGCCCGAAAATTACATCAGCATACCGCGGACATTCTCGCTTGTCATTTCGACGGACGAGAACGACTGAATTGTTACGGCAGGCGTAACTATATAAAAAAGCAGGTTGTTTGTGAGCTTTGCCGCCTTTTCCGTGTAGATTTTTGTCCTGTCGCATATAAATCCGAGAAGGACAAAAACGTATAGTATAAACACCTGTTTCGCGGCTGTTGCCACGTCGGAAAGAAACATAATTTATTTACACCGCCGATATGTTTTAATGGGTTTCGCCGTCATTGCTTTCGGCAGGATTTTCCGTTTCATTCCCGCTTTGCAAATTGTCCTCGGATTCCGGTCTGCCGTGCTTCATCTGATAACACATATATGTGATTGCAAAAAACGCAAACGCCGGATCGGCTATGGAAAAATCGAGATCGGACGGCAGGCGGTCTCTCTTGCCGAACAGCGTAATCATAAGACGCGAAACGCCTATAACCGCCGCCAGCAATGCCGCCGGCATACCGTAGGAAACAAGTTTTTTGATTTCGCCCTTTTCGGCAATGTCGGAAGAAATTTTCGCAAACGACATAAAGAACAGCATCATAAACGCCAGCATGAGCATTTGAAGCATAAGCTCCGCAACGTTTGTAAAGCTTATCTTGGTCATAAAGCTTGTAATCATTCTGCACATTGACCAGAAAAGCGGAGCCAGGGCGATAACCTTATACGATGTAAAATCGGTCTTGTTGTTAAAATAAGAAAGCGCAAAAACTATAAAGTAAACGCAGGCTATAATTCCGAAAACGCTCTCAAACAGCGACGCGAAAAGTCCGTTTGAGAAAAAGTATCTCATAAACGATACATCAAGGTCGCTTGAAAAATCGGTGCACGATGAAGCGAATGAAAATATCGAATCCGCCGAATCATACGCCGTGCCGACAGCCATAACGACAGCCGCCGCTCCTAGAAGAGGATTTTTGCCGAGAGCCGGTCTTGAAGCCTTCGCTTCGCTCGAAAGCCTTGAAAACACTATAAGCAATGCCGCAAACGCAATAACCGCGATATACATAAAGTAAACGCTGAAATCGATTTTTTTATAAAAGCCCGTGCTTCCCGTATCCGTTATCGCAAACAGCTGATATATACGCACAGGCAAAAGCACGGCTGCACCTGCCGCAAGCGTTATGAGAATCTGTTTAAAATTAAAGCTCTTTTTTAAGCCCGTTTTTTTCATTTATAAGAGTCCTTCCGTTTTTATCTTTCCTCGGACGGAACGTAATCCGGCACTATGTGGTCGCTGTTGCGCTCCGCAATCGGGACAAACGCTCTCGGAAGAGCGACGCTCTTGTATGCGGGTCGCATTATGCGGCTGTTTGAACACAGCTCTTCAAGACGGTGAGCGCACCAGCCGGAAATTCTTGCCGCCATAAACATGGGCGTGAAAAGCTCCGGCGGAATTCTGAGCATATCGTATATAAGACCCGAATAGAGGTCTACGTTTGCGCACATCTTTTTCTTTTCACCCTTATATTTATAGAAAAGCTCCGGGGTGAGCTCTTCGACGAGAGAGATTATCTTGTAGTCATCGGCAAAGCCGTATTTCTCCGCCTTTTGCGAGGCAAATTCCTTTAAGAGTACGGCGCGCGGGTCGGAAAGAGTATATACGGCGTGACCCATACCGTAAATAAGACCCGTTCTGTCGCCTGCTTCTTTATGTATGACCTTGGTGAGATAATCCGCCACCTGACCCTCGTTCGTCGGGTTGCTGACGCTTTTTTTAAGGTCGGCTATCATATTGTGAACCTGAATATTCGCACCGCCGTGACGGGGACCTTTAAGCGAGCCTATTCCTGCGGCGATTGCGGAATAGGTGTCAGTTCCCGTTGAGGTTATGCAGCGTGTTGTAAATGTGGAGTTGTTGCCGCCGCCGTGGTCCGCGTGAATAATCATACAAAGGTCAAGAATTTTTGCCTCTTCGTCGGTAAACTTGCGGTCGCTTCTTATGGTATGAAGTATGGACTCCGCCGTGGAGAGCGATTTGTCGTTCTGGTGGATATACATACTCTTGTGGTCGTATGCTCTGCGCTTTACCTGATACGCATATGACATAATGGTGGGTATCTGCGCTATGAGCTTAATTGACTGGCGCAGGACATTTTCTATCGAAAGATCGTCCGGATTGTTGTCGTATGAATACAGCGCGAGAACGCTTCTTGCGACCTTATTCATAATATTGGGCGACGGAGCCTTCATTATCATATCCTCTATGAATTCGTCGGGAAGCTCTCGTGCCTCGGCAAGAACCGCTCTGAATTTATCAAGTTGCTCCTGAGTCGGAAGGTCGCCGAGAAGAAGCAGCCAAACCACCTCTTCGTAACCGAATCGGTTTTCCTTTTGGCAGTTTCTCACTATATCGGTCATATTTATACCGCGGTAAATAAGCTTGCCCTCTTTCGGCACTCTTTCACCGTCGTCTATGTAGTAGCCCTCAACCGAGCATATTCGCGAAAGTCCCGCCATAACGCCGGTACCGTCGGAATTACGCAATCCGCGTTTTACGTCGAAGCGCTGATAATCTTCGGTCTTAATCTGATTATTGCGTATAAGCTCCGCCTTCAGAGATGAGAGCGTATCGTCGAGTTTAGGAGAATGGTTGTAAGACAAATTTAAAACCTCCTGACTTACATTTATGCGGACATATTAACTCATTTTAAACATATAATTATAGATATAATATTTTATATTAAAAATCGCAATAAGTCAATAAATTTAGGGAGGTCAATTATGAAAACATATGGTATTTTATGCTTTGTTTTGGCGATTTTTATGATACTTACACCGCTTTTGTCGCTCGATTATTCGTCCTTTTCGTTTTCCAACGTCAAAGGCACCTTTCAAAAAGAAAACGACGACGGTAAAACCGAGGAAAAGCTGCTCGACGAAAAATTAGACAGCGTAAAGGTCAAATCCGCCGCAAGCGGCAATGTGGCAACCACCTCGACAAAGGAATATATTATAGGCTGCGTCGCCGCCGAAATGCCTGCGACATACAGCACGGAGGCTTTAAAAGCACAGGCGATATGCGCCTACACAAATCTTACAAGGCTCAAAAAAAATCCCGATTCCTCGCTTTCGGGTGCCGACATTTCGGACGACCCCGGGCGGCACCAGGGGTATTACGATACCGAAACGCAAAAAGAAAAGTGGGGCGATAAATATGATGAATACAGGGGCAAAATAGAGGATGCCGTAAACGATGTTCTCGGAAAAACCATAGTTTTTGACGGAGAACCGATTGTGGCGGCATACTGCGCCATATCTCCCGGCAGAACCGAGAGCGCCGAAAATATATGGGGCGGAAAAACAGACTACCTCGTCTCGGTTACGAGTCCCGGCGACAAGCTCTCGCCCGATTGCATAAAAGAGATTTCGCTTACGGCGGACGAGGTCAGAAATTACACCGAAAGTGACCCCGAAATAGCTTTGGGAGACGACCAAAGCGGCTGGATAACCGACATAGTTTACACGGACAGCGGTTCGGGCGTGGTAAAAAGCCTGAAGGTCGGCGGCAAGAGCTTTACCGGCAACTCTTTCAGGGCGCTTTTTTCGCTGAGAAGTCCGGCGTTTACACTTGAGCAAAAAGACGGGGTGTTTTACTTTAAGACATACGGCTACGGTCACAGCGTCGGTATGTCGCAGTACGGAGCGGACTATATGGCAAGGCAGGGCAGCACTTACAAGGAAATTCTCGAACACTACTATCCGCACACCGAAATTATTTGAAAGTTTCAAATGGCGGTTATTCATCTTTTTTGTTGCAGAAATTATTTTTTACAGTGTGCTTTTGCCGATTTTTGTTTATATTTCACGCCGTTTGGCGAACGGCAATTCACTTTATCGTTATAATACACAAAAGTATCGTCCGAGGTAAAATGAAATTTTACATCACATTTCTTGCAAATGACGAACGCATAATATAAAATATATAATGTAAAAACGGTACGGAAAAATATATGTTCCGCATCTAAAAGGAGTCTTAAAATGAGCTATATTGACGAAGTGCTTAACCGCACAACGACGAGGTACGACTATCAACCCGAATTTTGCCAGGCGGTCACCGAGGTTCTTAAATCCATAGAGCCTGCCGTCGAGAGAAATCCGCAGTATCAAAAAGCGGCGCTTCTCGAAAGACTTGTGGCACCGGAAAAGGCAACGGTATTCAGAGTTCCGTGGGTTGACGACAACGGCACGGTCCACGTAAACCGCGGCTACCGCGTGCAGTTTAACAGCGCAATAGGTCCGTACAAGGGCGGTCTTCGTTTCCACCCGTCGGTCAATATGAGTATAATCAAATTTCTCGGATTTGAGCAGATATTCAAAAATTCACTTACCGGCCTGCCCATAGGCGGCGGTAAGGGCGGCTCCGACTTTGACCCCAAGGGCAAGAGCGACTACGAAGTAATGAGATTTTGCCAGTGCTTTATGACGGAGCTTTACAAGGTTATAGGTCCCAACTCCGACGTGCCCGCAGGCGACATAGGCGTAGGCGGCAGAGAGATAGGCTATCTCTTCGGTCAGTACAAAAAAATTACGGGTCGCCACGAGGGCGTGCTCACCGGCAAGGGGCTCTCCTACGGCGGTTCGCTCGCGAGAACAGAGGCCACGGGTTACGGCCTTATCTATCTCGTTGAGGAGATGTTAAAGAACCACGGCAATTCCATCGAGGGCAAAACGGTTGCCGTTTCGGGCTCGGGCAACGTTGCAATTTACGCCATAGAAAAAGCACAGACGCTCGGCGCAAACGTGGTAACGGCAAGCGACTCAAGCGGATATGTTTACGATAAAGACGGCATAGACGTCGCGCTCTTAAAGCAGGTCAAGGAGCAGGAAAGAGCGAGAATAGTAAGGTACACCGAATTAAAGCCCACCGCAAAATTCGTACCCGGCAAAAGAGTATGGGAGGTTCCCTGCGACATAGCTCTGCCGTGCGCCACTCAGAACGAGCTCTCGCTCGACGACGCAAAGGAGCTTATTAAAAACGGCTGTATCGCCGTCGGAGAGGGCGCCAATATGCCGTCCACAATCGACGCGACAAACGCATTTTTACAGAATAAAGTCCTCTTTGCTCCGGCAAAAGCCGCTAACGCCGGCGGCGTTGCAACCTCTGCGCTTGAAATGAGCCAGAACAGTGCACGTATGATTTGGACCTTTGACGAGGTTGACGAAAAGCTCAAGGATATTATGGAAAGCATTTACGGCCATATGTCAAATGCCGCAAAGGAATACAGCGACCCCGACGATTTTGTTGCGGGCGCAAACATTGCCGGCTTCTTAAAGGTAGCCGACGCGATGATGGCACAGGGCATAGTATAATTTGCACATAAAAAACAACGGGAGCCGCAGTTTTGAGCTGCGGCTCCTTTTTTGCCCGAATTTCATTCGGTATAATTTAAATTAAATATTATTTATCGCTCTTTTTAAACGCCGCGCAAAGCTCATATATTACAATACCTGCCGTGCCGACCGCAAAAATAATCACGGAGGCTATGCCGGTAGCCGTTATGTGCGCGACCCCTGCCGCGTCAAAATCGGCGCCTATGCCGAGGAAACCGGCAATCAAAAAAATCATCGGCATTGAAAAGGCGGGTATAACATATGTCTTGGACGGCAAATCGCGCATTATGACCGCAAATGCGAATGTAACGACAAACAGCGCGACGAGCGTCCACACCGCCGCAGGAAAATCATTTTCATTATAAAATAGCTCTTTTCTCACAAGCATACGCAAAAAGCCGAAAATGCCGAGTGCCGCCTGAAAAAGCGCGGTCAGAGAAATAAGAACCTTATCTCTTGTCTTTAACATCGGTATTATCTCCTATCCATATATTGTAACGCCGAAAGGCTCAAATAATTATTTGTCGCTTGCCTTAAATACGGGACGAAGCTCAATTACTATCGTGCATACGGTAATGACCGCAAAAGCGATAATCGCAATTACGCCTGCCGCAGTCAAACGCTCGTTCCAATCGGAATCGTATGCGGAACCCGCGATACCGCACATCGCCGCCAATTGAAACAACAAGGGACAGCAAAGAGCCGGCAGGCTGTATATTTTGGCCGGCAAATTACGCATTATAACAGAGAAAATAACGGTTACGGCAAACAGCGCCGCAAGGCTTATTTCAAGCTCAAGCAGTTCGCTTTCGTCACCCCTGACAAGAGTTTTCCACGCAAACATACGGTAAATAAAAACCGCGCCGTACACCGCCTGAATAACCGCAGTCAGAGAAATAAAAATTTTATCTCTTGTTTTTAACATAACACCGTCTCCTACTCCTATATTAACCTAAAAATTCAAACGCGTTACCGTAAATTCTTTTCCTATCACCTCCCGAAAAACACAAAAAGAGCTGTGGGCAAAGGGTCCACAGCTCAAAATCCTTGTTTACATTACACCGCACAGACCGCATTTGCCCCGACACACTCTTCCGCTTAAAGGCGTGTCATCTGTCTGCACTGTATCATATAAAATGTTAGTTGTCAATAACTTTTTGTTGAATTTGCACATAAAGTGGTTTACCGTTGGTTAAACCAACGAACCTATGCGAAAGAGAGTGCGCGCGTTTTTATCGGTCTCAAAAAGCAGTTCTTCTACCGCTTCGCCCCTCACCGCGGCTATTTTTTCCGCGGTATAAGGAATCAAGAGCGATGTGCAGCGTTTACCCCTGTAAGGCACGGGCGACATATACGGCGCGTCGGTTTCAAGCAAAAGCCTGTCCTTCGGCACAAAAGCCGCGACCTCTACCGGCTTTACCGCATTTTTAAATGTGACCGCTCCGCCGAGACCTATATACATACCGAGCTTTATAATCTCCTTTGCCGTCTCCACACTCCCCGAAAAGCAGTGCACAACTCCGCGCGGGCGGTGCTTTTTAAGCAAATTCAGCGTGTCCTCATGCGCTTCGCGGTCGTGAACTATAACGGGCAGCGACAGCCCATTTGCAAGCATAAGCTGCTTTTCAAATACCTCGAGCTGTTTTTCGCGGCTGTCTCTTTCGTAGTGATAATCGAGCCCGATTTCGCCGATTGCCACCACCTTTTTTTGCGTGGCAAGTTTTTTTATATCGCCGCACCAATCGGCGGTCAGCGAGTCGAGATTCAGCGCGTGAAAACCGACAGCGGCATAAATAAAGGGATATTTTTCCGCAAGAGCTATCGACTTCTCGCTCGTTACTACATCCGTACCGCAGGTGACGACGCCCGATATACCGTTTTCGGGAAATGAAGACAGCAGCTCATCGCGGTCGCAGTCAAACTGCTCGTCCTCATAGTGCGCGTGCGTATCAAATATATTTTTATACATTATCTTATTTTTGAGCCGTTCGGCATACTCTTGTCAACAAACACAACTTTTACGTCGTCCTCGGAGCAGTCCGCGGCAAGTATCATACCGTTTGATTCCACTCCGCACAGCACCGCCGGCTTTAAGTTTGCGACAACAACCACCTTTTTGCCTACAAGTTCCTCGGGCGCATACCATTTTGCGATACCGCTCGCCACGGTTCTGTCTTTGCCCGTGCCGTCATCGAGCGTGAGCTTTAACAGCTTTTTCGCTCTCGGTATTTTTTCGCACGCCTTGACCTCAGCCACGCGAAGCTCAACCTTTGCGAAATCGTCAATGCCTATCTCGGCAACGCCTTCAAGAGAATTTATCATTTTCTTTTCGGTCTCCTGCTGTTCTTTCTGCTTGGCGGTCAGCTCCTCTATGAGCTTTTCGCCGTCTATACGGTTAAACAGCGGCGTGGGAGTGCCCACTTTTTCACCCGATTTTAACGCGCCGAAAGAATTAAGGCTCTCGTACGAGCGTTCGTTTGTGCCTATCTGCTCAAATATTTTTTCGGCTGTGTCGGGCATAAACGGAGTTAAGAGCACCGCAAGAAAACGTATACCCTCAAGCAAATTGTAGAGCACCGTGCCGAGTCTGCCCTTTTTGCTCTCGTCCTTTGCGAGCGCCCAAGGCGTAGTCTCGTCGATATACTTATTAAGGCGGCGTGCCAAAGTGAGAATGCTCTCTGTGGCGTCGCTTATCTTATATTCGTTAAAGCACCTGTCAACCTCAGACACGGTCTTTAAAGCAAGCGTCGATATTTCGTCGTCAAGCGGCTCTTTATCGGTCGGGGCGGCAATTACTCCGTCAAAATATTTATTCTGCATGGCAACGGTCCTGTTTACGAGGTTGCCTATGGTGTTGGCAAGATCCGAATTGTATCTCTCGATAAGCGATTCGTATGTTATGGAGCCGTCCTGCGCGTGGGGCATTTCCGAAAGAAGATAGTAACGCACCGCGTCAACGCCGAAATCCTTTACAAGGTCGTCGGCATAAATGACGTTTCCGCGTGACTTTGACATCTTGTCTTCACCGAAAAGCAGCCACGGGTGACCGTATACCTGCTTCGGAAGAGGCTCGCCGAGCGCCATAAGCATAATCGGCCAATAAATGGTGTGGAATCTCACTATATCCTTGCCTATGATATGAACATCGGCAGGCCAATACTTTTTATACATATCGCTTGAGCCGTCGGGATCGTAGCCGAGCGCCGTAATATAGTTTGAGAGGGCGTCTATCCATACGTAAATTACGTGCTTCGGGTCAAACGTTACGGGGATACCCCATTTAAACGACGTTCTCGACACGCACAAATCCTGAAGTCCCGGTTTAATAAAGTTGTTGAGCATCTCTTTTTTGCGAGCTTCGGGATAAATGAAGTCGTCGTGGCTCTCGATGTAATCTTCAAGCTGTTTCTGATATTTTGAAAGGCGCAGGAAATACGCTTCCTCTTTTGCCTTTTTGACCTCTCTGCCGCAGTCGGGGCACTTGCCGTCTACAAGCTGGCTCTCGGTCCAAAAGCTCTCGCACGGGGTGCAGTACATTCCCTCATACTCGCTCTTGTAAATATCGCCCTGGTCATAGAGCTTTTTAAAAATCTTTGCAACTATTTTTTCGTGGTACGGGTCGGTGGTTCTTATAAACTTGTCGTAAGTGGTATTGAGTACGTCGCAAATATCGCGGATTTCGCCCGACACCTTATCGACATACTCTTTGGGAGATACGCCGGCCTCTTTTGCGTATTCTTCAATCTTCTGACCGTGCTCGTCCGTTCCCGTAAGGAAAAACACATCGTAGCCCTGAAGTCTTTTGTATCTCGCTATTGCATCGGTCAGCACTATTTCATAGCTGTTGCCGATATGCGGCTTACGCGAAGTGTACGCGATTGCCGTAGTTATATAGAATTTAGGTTTTTCGCTCAAAATACAAACCCCTTTCAAATGTTATTTATATAAGACCGTTTTGCTGTTTTGCGGCGGTAACGGTGTTTTTAAGAAGTGTTGCTATGGTCATGGGGCCTACTCCCCCCGGCACCGGAGTTATATACGACGCCTTTTTGCTTACCTCGGCAAAATCCACGTCGCCGCAGAGCTTGCCCTCGCTGTTTCTGTCCATACCTACGTCTATAACCACCGCGCCGTCCTTTACCATATCGGCAGTTACAAAGTACGGCTTGCCCACGGCGGCAACAAGAATATCTGCGCGGCGCGTAACCTCTTTAAGATTTTTTGTCTTGGAGTGGCACACGGTAACCGTGCCGTTCTGCTCCAGCAGCAGCATTGCCATGGGCTTACCCACAATATTGCTCCTGCCTATAACCACGCACTCCTTGCCGCAGACGTCGATATTGTAATATTTCAGCATTTCCGTAATTCCGGCAGGCGTGCACGGCAAGAACGTGTGATCGCCTATCATAATATGCCCGACGTTTTCCGCGCTGAATGCGTCAACGTCCTTTTTCGGCGAAATCGCCTTTATCACGAGACGGTCCGAAAGACCATTTGGCAGCGGAAGCTGGCAGAGTATGCCGTTTACCTCTCTGTCATTATTCAGCCTGTCTATAAGAGCGAGCAGATCCGCCATAGACGTATCAGCCGGCAGAGCGTACTCGCGTGAGACTATCCCCACAGCCTCGCAGGCTTTCTTTTTGTTGTTTACATATGTTCTCGAAGCGGGGTCGTCGCCCACTATTATAACCGCAAGGCAAACCGAAACGCCTCTTTTTTTAAGCTCAAAACATTCCTTTTTTATCTCCTCTTTTAAAGAGGCGGAAACGGCTTTGCCGTCAATTATCGTCGCCATCGTTTTTGCGCTCCTTTTGTCTCATTATCTCGCGGCGTTTTTCCGCGCTGATTTTATTTTTCTTTTTATCCTTTTTGTCGTCCTTTAACTCGCCCGAATTTTCGGTTGTCTCGCGCACCTCCACGGGCGAAAACGGTTTGGGATGCTTTTTCAGCGAAACGAATTTCACTATAAGTATCGTAAGGCAAACGGCGGCGATTATCATAGACAAAAGCTGCGAAACACGAAGATTTGACGAGCCTATATAAAGGCTGTCCGTGCGAAGCCCCTCGACTACCGCTCTCTCCGCTCCGTATATAACGCCGTAGCAAAGTATGAGTTGGCCGCTGAATTTGTAGCATTTGCGGCAAATGATATATATTACCAAAAATCCCAAAAGGCACCATACTGATTCATAAAGGAAGGTTGGATGAACGGGGATATTCGGCGACATATTTATACCTTTTTCGGCAAGCAGCGCCTGATTTGACAGTATGTAGTCAGTCACCTTTGCGCTCGACATACCCCAAGGCATGGTTGTGTTTGTTCCGAAGGCCTCCTGATTTGCATAGTTTCCCCATCTGCCTATGCCCTGACCTATCAAAAAGCTCATTCCGGCAAGGTCAAGCAGCTTAAAAAAGTCCATTTTATCGGCCTTACAGGTTATGGCTGCTGCGAGTATGCCGCCTATAAGACCGCCGTAAATCGCAAGACCGCCGTTCCATATTTTCGGAATTTCCGAGAGATGCTGACTGTAGTAGTCCCACTCAAAGGCGACATAATATAGCCTTGCGCCTATAATACCGCCTATGGTTCCGTACAGCAGAACGTCAAGCATTTTGTTTAAATCCATCTTCCACTTGTAAGCCATTCTGCCGCCGAAAAGCACCGCGAGCAAAAATCCTAACGCTATAATAAGCCCGTAAAATTTAATACTGAACGCGGAAGAACCGATATTGAATTCCACAAAGGTGGAATACACTGTAAACACGTGGTTTATTCCGGTAAATTTTACCGCTGTTCCGTCGGTAAGAAAAGTCATATTTGTGTTCTCCTTTATTCGCTCTTTATAACCGAGAGCACGCAGTTTTCGGTGTCAACGGAGCTTAAAAGTCTCTTTTCAACGTCCTCTTTGGTGAGATTTTCAAGCACTTCCATTCCCGAGAAAACGGTCTCGCCGTTAAAGGTCGCCGCAACCATCTCGTTGGCGATAGCCTCTATATCGTTAAAATCGAACACCGCTCTGCCATACAGCTTGCGGCGTATGCGCTCAAAATCTTTTTCGTCTATTCCGTTTTTCCTGAGCTCGTTTATCTTGCCGGAAATCAATTCTTTTACCTTTTCGGGGTCGCGGCTCTCACCGGAATAAATCTGGCAGGCATAACCGTAGCCCTCAAAAAATTCAAAACCGAATGCGGTGTTTATAAGCCCGTCGGAGAGCATATCCGAATAGAGCTTTGAGGTCTTGCCGGCGACAAGCTCAAGAATTATATTGCTGCATATAACTTCTTTGAGGCTGCGCTCGGGAGTTTTTACGTCTTCCTTGTAGCCGAGTGCAAAAACGGGCGTGGCTACGGGTAAATGCTCCTCCACGTAACTTTCGCAGACCTCTTTCGGCTCCTCGTGGAATTTTCTCTCTATCTTTTTTTCGGGTTGTTTTTTAAGCACCTTATCCGCCACGGACAGAACCGTATCAACATCTACATTGCCCGAGGCGCAGAGCACCATATTGGAAAGATTGTAAAAAGTATCGTAGCATTTGTAGAGCAGCTCCGCCGTGATGTGCGATATAGACTCTACTGTTCCGGCTATGTCTATTCTCACAGGGTGCTTTTTATACATTCCGCGGAGCATACCGAAGAGCACTTCCCACGAAGGCTCGTCCTGACACATTTTTATTTCCTGACCTATTATGCCCTGTTCCTTTTTAACGGTCGCAGGCGTAAAATACGGGTGTGTGACAAAGTCGAGGAGAATTTCGAGAGAACCCTTGAAATCGCCCGAACAGGAAAACAGATAGCAGGTCTTATCAAAGCTCGTATATGCGTTTGCGCTGGCACCCGTGGCGGCGTAACGCTGAAATGCGTCAAGATCTTCGCTCTCAAACAGCTTGTGTTCAAGAAAATGCGCTATACCCTCGGGTACTTCCGTAAATTCTTTTTCGCCCGAAAGCTTAAACTGCGTATCTATTGAGCCGTAATGCGTGCCGAACATGGCATACGACGACGCGTAGTTTTTTTTGGGATATACAAGAATTTTAAGCCCCGATGAATGTTTGATTTCGTAATAGCTCTCACCGAGCTTTTCGTTTTTGATTTCTCTGACGTTATTCATCTGCGCCGTCCTCCTTATCCGTTCCAGCAAGCATATAAACGGTGTCGAGCGTAAGTGCGCTAGCCGCTTTTTTGACATCGTCCCTTGTTACCGCAAGGAAGTTTTCTATCGCCTCGTCCGGCGTTACTATATCGCCCGTAAGCTGTGTGCCGTAATAGAGGTCGAGCGAATCCGGAGTGTCGTTAAAGCTGCGGTATGCGTCGCATATGGCTTTTTTGGAGGCTTCAAAGTCCTCATCCGAAAATTCGCCGTTCTTCATAACATCAAGCTGTCTTTCTATTTCGTCAAGTACCTTTTGCTTGTTCTCTTTTTCGATTCCGCTCTGTATAACGGTTATGCCCTTGCCCCTTATGAGCCTTGCCGAGCAATAGTAGCAAAGACTGAGCTTTTCGCGGACATTCATAAAAAGTCTCGAATAAGGGCCGCCGCCGAATACGTCCGTCATAATGCGGCGCGAATAAAAATCGTCGTTTTCATCTGTCATACCGCCTCTGAAACCGAGTACGAGTTTACTCTGATTCATGGTAAGCTCTTCCGTAAGCTCCGTCAAATCCTCCGCTTCTTCCACAAAAACGGTTTCGGGCTCATACGGAGTTCTCTCGCCGATACCCGAAAAAGCTTCGTGCAGTTTCTTTTTGCAGTCACTCTCGGAGACATTGCCTATGGCGTTAAGCTGTATTATGCCGTTTTTCAGCATAAATTTCCATGCGGCAAGAAGCGATTGCGGAGTGACCTTTTTTACATTTTCGAGAATTTCCTTTTTTGTGAGACCGTAAATTTCGTCGGCACACATTGTCTCAATCATACGAGTCAACGCATACGAGCGTTTATCGTTGATTTCGCTCTCTATATCTTCTGCGGTAAGGCGTATCTCTGTCGTAAGCTGCTGCGCCGAAAACCCGTTCTCATCCGCCGACGGCTTTGTAAGGAGCGATAAAAGCAGTTCGAGCGACGCGCCTATGACGCTCTCGCCGTCAAAGGTGAGGCTGTCGTCTATGCACGTTATCGAAAGCTGTATGCGGTAATTTTCGCCGAGCTTTGAAATATTACCCGACAAAAGCGCACCGTAGAGCTCCTCAAGACGTGAATTCAGTTTTATAAGCGAATCGTATTTTTTTGACGAGTGCGCCAAAAACGACGAAAGCACGGTGTATTCCGCCGCATATTCGCCCATCGGCACCAATATGTTAAGCGTCAGACACGCCGTTTTAAACATATCGGTTTTTACGGTCAAAAGCCTTATTTTATCTTCCGTTACAGAAAGCTTTGGAGTAATTTCCATATTGAGAGAACGCCTCCGAAAAAATGAATTTTAAAAGCACCGCACTGCCGCGGACTTTCCGCCCGGCAAAGCACACCTTTGCGAGCCTATAATTATTTATTATTGTATCATATATACCGTAAAAATTCCACAGCTTTATAAAAATTTACAATTAGCTCGTTTATCTTTGTGCCGCCTGTCTCATAAGACGCGGTTTTGCTTTTAAATGCGGATCGGTAATTTTTGTCTTTGCGCCTATATGGCATATATCACGCCTGCAAGCTCAACGCCGCAAAAGTAAATAATCATACCGAACGGAAAATGTAAAAAGTGTTAGGAATGCATTGTTAAAAAATAAACAAACGTATAAAATATGTATTAAATCGGTAAAATGGTCTTAGTTCGGTTTACAAAAAAATATAATTATGTTATGATTAGGGCACAAAAAAGGCGGCGAAAAACGCAGTATTATGCCGCATTTCACGGAGGACTCACACATTATGTCAGATTCACACAAGCTGCAAAGAGCGGCGGTTAAAGTCACCCTTGACAAGGTAATGAAATACATTGACAAAAACCCGCAGGAAAACATTTGCAAAATGCTCTCGGTAGCCGAAAAGCTCACTAAAAACATCTTTCCCGCGGCGAACCTCGAAAAGATGAAAGAGGTCGTCAAGGATAAAGATAATGTATGGACCAAATACGCCCTCGGTATTTTAAACAACATTGACCGCGATATAATCAAGGAAATGATTATGGCGTTCGGCTTTGACGCAGGATACCACGGCACAAAAACCGTTCGTAAAAACCGTGAAAAGCTTCACTGCAACGTCCCGTTTATAATTCTTTTTGACCCCACGAGCGCGTGCAATCTGCACTGCAAGGGCTGCTGGGCGGCTGAATACGGCCACAAGCAAAGCCTTACAAACGAAGAGATGCAGAGCATTGTCTCGCAGGGCAAGGCGCTCGGAACTCACGTATATATGCTCACCGGCGGCGAACCGCTCATACGCAAAAACGACATCATAGAGCTTGCCGCAAACAATCAGGACTGTGCATTCTTAATCTATACAAATGCAACGCTTGTAGACCAAAAATTCTGCGACGACCTTAAAAGAGTCGGCAACGTTGCCCTTGCCATGAGCATTGAGGGCACCGAGGAGTCAAACGACTGGCGCCGCGGCGACGGGGCTTACAACGCTACGCTTAAAGCGATGGAGCTGCTCAAAAAGAACAAGTGTCTCTTCGGTATTTCGGTCTGCTACACACGCAAAAACGACGAGTATGTAACGAGCGACGATTTCATTGACAAGATGATAGAAAACGGCTCCAAATTCGCATTTTATTTCAACTATATGCCCGTGGGCCACGGCGCCGATAAGGAGCTTATCCCGACTCCCGACCAGAGAGAATATATGTACCGTTGGCTTCGCAAAATGCGTAACGGCAAAACGGGCAAGCCGATGTTTGTTATGGACTTCCAGGACGACGGCGAATATGTCGGCGGCTGCATAGCGGCAGGCAGAAACTATTTTCACATAAATTCCGCAGGTGATATTGAGCCGTGCGTGTTTATACACTATTCAGATACAAATATACGCACCCACACGCTTCTTGAGGCGCTCAAGAGCCCGCTCTTTACCGCGTATTACAAGGGTCAGCCGTTTAATGACAACCATTTAAGACCCTGCCCCATGCTTGAAAATCCCGAGCTTTTACGCAAAATAGTTAAGGAGAGCGGAGCGCATTCTTCGGACCTTTTGAACAAAGAGGATGTCGATGAGCTTTGCGATAAATGCGTGGACTTTGCAAAGGAATGGGCACCGCGCGCCGAAAAGATTTGGAATTCCACAAAGCACCGCGAGACGCACACCCAGTACTACCGCGACACCGAAGAGGGCAAACGCGAATTCGGCTGCCCAGGCAACTGTGCAGGCTGTGCTTCGCACGCCGCGGAAGCTTCCGCCTCGGAGAAGAAAACGGACTGAAAAAAAGAATTTTAATAAAGCATAAAAGAACGGCTGTAACATATGTTACAGCCGTTTGTTTCGGTTAAACACCCTTCTGCGCAAAACTTTTCTGTGCAGATCCGTATATTAAAGAAATCCTCGCACAATCCCGTGAACAATGCAAGCAACCCGAAAAAAACTTCATTGTAAAGTAAGATTAAAACAAAACAAAAGCAGAGAGATTTTTAGGCTCCCTTGTAAAGGGAGTTGGCTGTGAGCGACGCGAACAGACTGAGGGATTGTCAGGCTCCCTTGTAAAGGGTGATTCCCCACAGTGTGGGGAAATGTCACGAAGTGACAAAGGGGACGGGCTCCCGTCAGGAGCTGGCTGTGAGCGACGCGAACAGACTGAGGGATTAAACAGCGAAGCACTTTCTTTTTGAAATCTATTTTTGAGAAAATCCCTCCGAGTTGCTTTGCGCTACCTACTCCCTTTTCAAGGGAGGCAAAATTCCTTTAAATTGCTTTGCGCGACCGCTTTCATTTTCGGCAGAAACAAAAGCGGCAACAAAAAACGGCGATAACTTTTCGTCACCGCCGTTTTTTTATTATTATTTCCCATTGCCGCGTATCAGCTTTACCGCATACAAAACATCTACGGCAGCCATAGCTATAAGGAACAGCATTGTAACTACACCGTCCGACGTCGAAAAATCAAGAGCCTTTCCGCCGCGCGATTTATAAACAAGCGTACCTATAACCAGCACGTTTAAAATCAACATTAAAATCAGGTTTGCGAATTTATCTCTCATAAAAACCTCCGGGCGCACAAATTGCAATTTTCGCCGTATACCCCTTAATTCGATATTATATTTTATCACACTTTCAGATTTTTACAACAACTTCTATCCGCGCGATAAAATACGAGCGAGCGAAAAAGTCTCCCTTGCGAACCGAACAGACCGAGAGATTTTTAGGCTCCCTTGTAAAGGGTGATTCCCCACAGTGTGGGGAAATGTCACGAAGTGACAAAGGGGACGGGCTCCCGTCAGGAGCTGGCTACGAACGAAGTGAGTAGACTGAGGGATTAAAAAAAGTAATGCGCTTTCTATTAAAATGCCATATAACCCCAAAGAAATCCCTCCGAGTTGCCTTAACGGCAACCCACCTCCCTTTTCAAGGGAGGCTTTGGCGAAGATGACCGAGAGATTGTAAGAGAAGCTGCGGCGGCATCAACGAATATTTTTAATCCGGCGGCTGATTTCCGACTCGGGAGTGCGAAGAACGTCACCGTCGAATTTTACATTCAGTCCCGATTTTACGGTTGCACCCTTGCAGGCGCTTTCAAAATCCTTTAATGTGTGCCGGTAGGTATCTTAGGAAAGTATAAGGAAGTGACATAGTATGACAAAGAAAACAAACACGGCTGCAAAAATATATACAGCAACCGAAAGAGTCAATATACGACTCAGACCTACCTATGACTCCCCTATCGTAAGAACAATCGAAGCAGGGGACGAAATATATATAGAAAAAACATACTCACGCCTCGGCGTGACGTGGGGTAAAATTAATGACACTAAAGAATTTATATGTCTGAACTTTTGTAAGAAAAAAGCCGAATAAAAAAATAAAATACCGGGTAGATTACTCTACTCGGTATTTTACTGTATACCCGAACAAGCTCTTGATAAAGAACAAAGAGTTCGGATTATACTCTCTTGGTGGACCTGAAGAGATTCGAACTCTCGACTTCTACAATGCGAATGTAGCACTCTCCCAGCTGAGCTACAGGCCCGTGAACTCAATCATTATAACACGCAGCCGGCGGCAGGGCAAGAGGATTTTGAAATTTCTCACGTTAAAAATTGTATGTGTTACAATGATGTGTGACAAAAGTGGAAATAAAAGTAGCGAATAGAGCGAACCTGTGTTAAGGTAGAGTTGCCTAAACAAAACCGAAAGACAGGAGAGCCTATTCGCTATGAA